>CAZOTZ010000008.1:25539-30803 GCA_964582875.1 uncultured Aquificales bacterium
AGCTGATTTAACAAAAGAAATCGCAGATACAAAAACATCACTTGTGAAATGGATGTTTACTTTCTGGAGTGGTCAAATAATAGCCATAATCATAATTATGACCTTCTTACTTAAATTTTTTCTAAAAGGATAAACTGCCGAAATTCATTAAAAAACAACAACTTAACTTGTCTTTTATATTCCTTGACTTTTTCCTCCAACAATTGTAGAAAATATAGGCTTTAAATCAAACAAAAGGTTAAAAAAATGAAACAGATAGGTGTTTGCATAGGAACAACCCGACCCCATAGAGTAAGTTTTATAACAAGCAATCCTGTTAGAATAGGTCAGTTTGTTATTCTCAAGTATATAGAAGAAGAGAATGAAAAAAAACTCCTTGGTATGATACAAAGGTTAGAGAGGGAAAATCCGTATATATCTGACAGTATAAGAACCCCTGAGCAAGCTGAAAACCTCAGAAAGTTTTCATCAACAGAAAATTCAATAAAAGGAGAAATAAGCATACTTGGAGAAATGGTAGATACAGGAGATGAGATATTTTTAAGTATACCTAAAACCCCCCCTCTCCCAGCATCTGAGGTATACGAAGCTGACCCAGAGATTTTAAAAAAAGTATTCGGAGCAAAAAGTAAAAAGTTTGTAAGGATAGGAAGGCTTCTATCTGAAAGAGAAGATGTTCCTGTATACATAGATATTGAGCAGGTTGTACTGAGACATCTTGCTATTTTAGCTGTTACAGGAGCAGGAAAATCAAACACAGTTTCTGTTTTATTAAAAAATATAATAAATCTAAATGGTACAGTTGTAGTTTTTGATTTCCACGGTGAATATGTAAAAAGTAGACTTACCAGAAAAGGTAAGAATGTAGTAAATATCATACAACCATTAATAAACCCAGCCCTTTTAAAAGCAAAAGAGTTTGCCTCATTTATAGGCATAAAACAAAACGCCTATATCCAGTTTAGATACTTTAGAATGGCTTTTGAATACCTTCTACAACAACTAAAAGAAGAAAAAGGAGAAGACTGGCAACATTACATATCAACATCAGATTTCCTTGCAAGGCTAAAAGAAACTATTGAGAGTATTTCAGACCCAGAAAGCGAACTTGGACAGAGAATTAGAGGTAAAGCAAGGGATGATTCACTTTTTGAGGTTTTAAACAAACTTGAAGATATAGAGTTTGAGCTTGGGCATATTATTAAACTTGGAGTTCCACCTTTAATAGAAAATATAAAACCAGGAATGGTTAATGTTTTTGACTTTTCAGAGCTTGATGAAGATGTAGCCGACGCTATAGCTTCTAATATTCTGAGAAGAGCCCTTGAAGAAAGAAAAAAAGCAGTAAGAACAGGAAATTCTAAACTACCGTTTCCTCTCTTAATCGTTATAGAAGAAGCCCACATATTAGCAGGGGAAAAAAGAAACACTGAATCTAAGTACTACATTGCAAGAATAGCAAGGGAAGGAAGAAAATTTGGTCTTGGTTTAACAATAGTAACCCAGAGACCTAAAGGTCTTGATAAAGAGATTTTATCCCAGATGAATAACATGATAATCCTAAAACTTGTGGAACCTGAAGACCAGAAACATGTCCAGAGGGCAAGTGAATCTTTATCACAGGACTTAATGGACTACCTTCCAAGTTTAAACCCAGGGGAAGGAATAATAATAGGAAATATGACAAAAATTCCCCTCCTTGTAAAAATAGACAAAGCCCAGGAAAAAGTAGAAGGAAACGATATCCACGTGGTTGAAGAGTGGGAAAAAATAGAAGAGGCTGTAGAAGAAACTGATATAGGAAAGATTTTAGAAGAGATTTAAACTCTTGCTGGTAATTATGATAAAAAACATATTTATTGATTGAAGATGGAGGGGAAAAATGCTCTTTTCCGATAGGGAAGAAGCTGGAAAGCTACTTGGGAACAGGCTGAAGGAAGAAATAGAAAAAATAGGAATTGATAAAGATAACGCTGTTATTCTTGCTATTCCAAGGGGAGGAATTCCTGTAGCCTATTACGTATCTAAAGAAACAGGAATTCCCTTTAGCCTCGTTATAACAAAAAAAATAGCCCTTCCATCAGACCCGGAGGCTGCTATAGGTGCAATCGCCCCAGACGGAACTTACCTTTTAAGCAGTTATGCAGGTTATTTTTCCCCTGAAGAAATAGAGATAGCAAAGGAAAATGCATTAAAAGAAGCAATAGAAAAGAAAAACAAGTATTTGAAATATGAACCAGATATAGAAGGAAAAGATGTGATAATAGTTGATGATGGTATCGCAACCGGGTACACAGCTATGGTTGCTGGTATGTCCGCAAAAAACAAAGGTGCAAGAAAGGTTATACTTGCGGTTCCTGTCTGTCCTGCAAATAACAGGGAAAAAGTTAAAAGAGTTTTTGATGATTTTATATGTTATGAAGCTGTAGATACACCTTTTTTTGCAGTAGGAGCATTTTACAGGGATTTTCATCAGGTATCAGATGAAGAGGTAAAACAGTACATAGAAAAAGCTAAGCAAGAAGGTTTGTTCCTTTAAGCAACATTTACAAGGTCAAACTTACTTGCATACTTTTCAAACATTATCTCTTTTAAAACAGGATACTTTTCAAGTTCAGGGTCTTTTTCTATAAGCTCATCAGCTTCTTTTTTTGCATACTCTAAAATAACTCTATCCTTAGGTCTTTCTAAATCTGCTATATTCAGGTTTAGCCTTCCTGACTGAGCTGTTCCTATAATATCCCCACTTCCCCTTATTTTTAAATCTTCCTCTGCTATTTCAAAACCATTATTAGTTCTTACAAGGATTTTAAGCCTTTCTATCGTTTGAATTCTCCTTTTTTCAGCTTCCCTGTCTTCCATTTTTTTCTTAAGTTTTGAAGGAACAACAAGAAAACAAAAACCTTCATACTGTCCTCTTCCTACTCTTCCCCTTAACTGGTGTATCTGGGAAAGTCCAAACCTATGGGCTTCTTCTATAACCATAACAGAGGCATTTGGAACATCTACACCAACCTCAATAACAGTTGTTGAAACAAGAATATCTGCTTTTTTTTCTTTAAACTCATTCATAATTCTGTCTTTCTCTTCCTGTGGCATCTTCCCGTGTAAGAGGACAACTTTTTTATCTGGAAATTCTTTTTTCCACTGCTCATAGCCTTCCTGTGCAGATTTAAGGTCTATCTTTTCAGATTCTTCAATTAAAGGATAAACAACAAAAACCTGTCTTCCTTTTTCAAGTTCTTCCCTTATTTTTTTATTCATCCCTTCTCTTTCATCATCAAAAAGGAGAACAGTTTTAACAGGCTTTCTTCCTGCTGGAAGCTGGTCTATTATTGAAACATCCAAATCACCAAAAATAGCAAGGGTTAAAGTTCTTGGGATAGGTGTTGCTGTCATAACAAGAACATGGGGAAGTTTATTTGATTTTTCAATAAGGGATTTTCTCTGAACAACACCAAATCTATGTTGCTCATCAACTATAACAAGACTTAAGTCCTTAAATTTTACCTCATCCTGTATAAGGGCGTGGGTTCCAACTACAACATGGGCTTCTCCTGTTTCCATCTGCCTGTAAACTTCCTTTTTTTCTTTAGAGGACAGACTCCCAGTTAAAAGAACAACATTAACTCCCTTTTTTTCAAGAATATTTTTGAAGTTTTTATAATGCTGTTGGGCAAGTATCTCAGTAGGAGCCATTACAGCTGTCTGTTTTCCGTTTAAAGCAACAGCGTAAGAAGCGGCAATAGCAACCATCGTTTTACCACTTCCAACATCCCCTTGAACCATTCTATTCATAGGAACATCTTTTGAGATATCGTTTAGAATATCTTTTATAGCCCTTTTTTGGGCATCAGTAAGGGAAAAAGGAAGTTCCTTTTCAAACTCCTCTATAAAGTTCTCAGATACAATTATTTTTTCAGCTGGGTTTTCTTTTATCTTTTTCTTTCTATAGGACTGTGCAAGTTCAAGTAAAAAAAGCTCATCAAATATAAGCCTTAATTGATATCTCGCTTCAAAATCATTAATAAGGTCTATGTTTTCATTGTAAGGTGGAAAATGAAGGTTCATTATAGCTGTCTGTATATCTGGAAGTTTATACTTCCTTTTTATATCTTCAGGAAGATACTCAGGATAGTATGGAAGATACTTTTCAAGAATTTTGTAAATTCCTCTCCTTAAGTGGTTTATTGTCTGAGAAGTGGTTTTTACTTCTTTATCTCCCCTCAAAGAATAAACAGGTAGTATCCTGTCATGGATAGTTTTATCAAATTTAGTAAAAAGTTCAGGCTGGACGACAGATTTTTCTTTACCAAAGACATTTATCTTTCCATAAATCAGAACCTTTTTTCCTTTTCTAAAAAAAGTGAAAAGAAAAGGTTTGTCATGGACAAAATAAGCATTCAGTATTTGATTTCCCTGTTTTAAAACAACCTGTGTTTTCAGTTTTCCTCTGTTTATCTTCTTAATATCAACAACTTCAACCTCAAAAAGCCCATACTCACCATCTTTTACCTTTGAAAGTTTTTTCAGTCTTTTATCTTCATACTTTTTTGGAGGAAAAAAAAGAGCATCATTTACACTTTCAATACCAACCTTTTTAAAAGCTCTTTTCTCTATAGGCTTTAAGAGTTTAAGCTCCTTTATAGACAGATTTTTAAAGTAGCTCCTTGGGAGAGATTTTTTTACTGTTTTTTTCTCTGTTTTTCCTGCTTTCTTCTTAAGAATCTCATCTACAGCTTTATAAAGATAATCAATAAAAGCCTTCTTCTTTTCAGGGTTCAATGAGTCTATATACTTTATATCCTCTAAAATTCCATCTGGCACATACTCTTCAAGGAGTTTAAAAAAGGTTTCAGACAGACCTGAAACCCGGGAAAGTGTATCTTTATCATAAGTTTTCAGCTTTTCTAAAATCTGTTTAGCTTTTTTTAGATTTGTCATAGTTAGCAATAAAATCTTTCAGCTCTTGTAAAAATTGTTCAGGGTCATGCCCATAGTTCACAGCAGCAAGATATATAGTTTCATGTTTTTTGCAAGCACATATATTACAGTACATATTTTTTGAGTTAAAAAACTTTTGAGTAAAAGGATATTTTCTTAAAACCTGCTGTATAGTTGTCTCAAGATTTATGCTTTTCATCTATCATCTCCTGAAAGTATTATTAGTAAAACATTATGTGAACTATCCTTAACTTTAGTCAAGGGCTTCACACAGCATTTGCACGTAGTAAAACAGTTCTTAGAGACAACAAAACCTCTAA
>CAZOTZ010000009.1:0-14426 GCA_964582875.1 uncultured Aquificales bacterium
TATGTGCTTCTAATGTTGCTCTCCATGGAACTTTTGGTTCCCATCCCATTTTTTTGAGGGCAACTCTTAATACTGGCTGTCTGAAAGCTGTCCATCTTTCAGGTTTTGTTTCTGCAGATTGGTTATCGTGTCTTTCACCTGCAAGACCTACAGGGAGTATATAATCTACAAACCAATTAGTTTCTGACCAAGTAGGAGATAAGTTAACTGTTAGTTCCATTTTGTTTTCATCTTTTAATACTTCTATCCATCTGAATCCATCAGGATTAATCCATACCGGGTTATATATCTTTGAAATCCATACTTTAAGCTTATCAGGAATTTTTAAGCCTCTTTTAGCCCATTTTTCTCTCCACTGGTCATCTGAAAGAAGATGAGGAAGTATAAATGAAAGTTCATAAGTTGATAATGGCCATTCCGGTGGCCATAAAAGTTCGTTCCAATCATCAACAGGTTTTGGTTTTTTACCTATCGTAGCATCGTATCCTTTTCCACCTACTCCAAGTACATGCCAGTGGTGCCATCCTACTCCACCAATTCCACCTATTGCTCCACATAAAGCAAGGAAGAATAAACCACTTCTTCCTGCATTCATCCAACCTCCACGGTTTCCAGCAGCCTGAGCTCTCCAGAAATAAGAGGTAATTCTATCTCCAGCCCATAAGACAAGTTCGTAAAGTTTTTCTATCCTGTCCAGTGGAACTTTAGTCTCTTCCGCAGCCCACTCAAATGTATATGGAGAGTATAGCTCTTTTAGTACAGATATGAAGTCCTCAAATGTTTCGCCTTCAGGAATATTTTGAATTCTTCCTTCTTTTTTAAGGTAGTTGAGGTATTCTTTGTCTTTTATAAATGTTTTCCAGTTAAACCATCTTTCAACAAATTTTCTATTATATTTATCTTCCTGTAAAAGTCTATTAGCTAAAGCTAAGAATAAAGCACCTTCTGTTCCAGGCCATACTGGTATCCATAGGTCTGCCATCCCTGCAGAGTTAGAAAGCCTTGGGTCCATAACCACAAGTTTTGCACCCTTTGCCCTTGCATCTGCAATATATCCTGCATGCTGTTGGTAGTAGTGACCTGCATCAGCTGCATGAGAAGAAGAAAGGAATATAAGTCTTGAGTTTGCAAAATCTGGAGAAGTCCTGTCATCACCAGTCCAAGAGATAGAACCTAACCTTCCACCTGCTGAACAGATATTTGTGTGGGAGTTATGATGGTCTCCACCCCAGCTCCAAACAACTCTTGCTGTGAAACCACCAGACTCATTTGGTCTTCCAACGTGGTACATTATCATTTTTCTTTCAAGTTCAGAACCTTTCTCAAGGGCTTCCCTTATCTTTTTACCAATAGTATCTAATGCCTCGTCCCAGGTAGTTCTTACCCATTTACCTTCTCCTCTTTTTGCCCCTGGAGCCCTTTTCAATGGGAATGGTATTCTATCAGGGTCGTACATCTGTGATTGGGCAGCATACCCTTTTGCACAGTTCCTACCTCTTGAACCTGAGTGAAAAGGATTTCCCATAAATTTTTTAACAACAAGATTATCTTTATCTACCCATGCTGTTAAGCCACAGGCAGCTTCACAGTTATTACATACAGTAGGAACTATCATATAGTTAATAAGTTTTACACCGTCTCTTAAAGCTCCACCATGTTTTTTCCAGTAATCTCCATCTGGCTCTTGCCAGTGGTTCCACCTTTCAAATGGTGGGTAGTAATCAAGGTGTTTAGGTGTAAATGTTAAGTTTGCATTTTCTGATGCTTCAGCTTTTGGAGCTGCTTTTTCTACTACCCCTTTAGCTAAAGCAGCTCCTCCTACTGCTGCAGCTAATCCTTTTAAGAAAGTTCTTCTTGAAGTTCTCATTTATGCTACCCTCCTGATTAACTTAGTGGTAAACATTGTGGAGCTATTAACCACGCATGTTTTATAAGCCAGAGGCCTATTAAAGCTGATAAAGAGCCTAAAAGCATGTATTGATATTTTCTTTTTTCATTTGCAATTCCTACTAATATCATAGGTATTATGAAAGTTAAGAGCATTCCTAACCAGAAAAATGGAGCAACTTCTCCAAAGGCAAGAATTTCTATTACCCTGTGGGCAAATTCACTGTGTATTTTTGCAAAGAATAACTCTCCAATAAACATTGCTGCTGCAAGACCAGCACTTCCAAAAAGAATATAACCAAGTTCTCTTCTTATGTTTTCCTGAAGAGGTTTACCGAATATAGCATCTATAAATAGATATGCTGCAGAACCTGCTATCATTGCACTTAAAAGCATTGATATCATTTCTGCTGGGAATACCCATACTTCCCTTGCGGTAGCTTCTCCCATTATTCCAGCTGTGTAGATAGTTGCAAAGAAAGCAAGTATGAAACCAGGTATCATAACCTTATCAAATAGTTTTTTATTTCCAGTAACCCATGACCAGAAAGATATTAGCAGTACTATAACAAATGCTGATACTACCCAGGCTCCAAGTGTTACAGCAGATGTGAAGTGTGGATGTAGGAATATTTTCCAGAACCTAAACATATGATGTAGGTCTAAAACAGTTACTAAAAGTGTTATACCAATAAAGATTATTCCAAGAATAGGAAGCCATTTTCTGAAAAAACTATCCTGTTGAGGATATCTTTTTATGAAATATAGCCCAAGGAGAAATGTTCCTGTAGCTATACTTTTTGCCCACATGTTAGTAGAAACAAGCCATCCCCACACTACCTTAGGTAGTGCAACGTCAAAAGTTACTTCTGCCCCTATCATGATTAATGCCCTCCTATGTGGTCTAAAAACTTAACTTCAGTGAATAACGTATAACCTTCAGGTCTTTCTGATGCTAATGGGTCTAATGCTACAGTAGAACCTCTAACGTAGAAGTGTTTAGGCTTAGTATTTAACTCTGGTTTTCTTACCATAACATCTCTGTGGGATTTTATATATTTTGATATTTCAGATTCTGGGTCATCTAAGTCTCCAAATATGTTTGCGTGTGTAGGACATGCAACAACACAGGCAGGCATCATTCCAACTTCTATTCTATGGGCACAGTAAGTACATTTATCAGCTGAGTTTGTTAGAGGGTCTAAGTATATAGCATTATAAGGACAGGCCATCATACATGAAGCACAACCAATACATCTTGTATGGTCTACGTTGACAATACCGTTTGGTAGGTAATGTAGAGCAGAAACAGGACATATCCTTTCACAGGGAGCGTTGTCACAGTGGTTACATCTTAAGGGAACAAAGTGTCTTTTTACATCTGGAAACTCTCCCTGGTCTATATATTTGACCCTAAGCCTCCAGCTGTAAAGGGGAACGTTGTTTTCCGCCTTACAGGCAACAGCACAGGCCATACAGCCCATACATCTACTCAGGTCTACCAAGAAACCTAATCTCATGGAAATCCCTCCTATAAGTATTTACCAAGCATAGGGGAGCTAAAAACTCCCCTTATTAGATTATAAACAACCTTTGAAGAATCCTGGTTTTGGTTTTGGAGTAATCTCAAACTCTGTGAATTTAACTACTGTTAGTTCTCCTTCTTTTCCTACTGGAACAGCTGTTCCATCAATACTTCCGCCAAAGCCTTCAAGTAAGTCAGACCAGTAAACACCATCTTTTGTTGGTTTTACTGCATAGTATTCACCTTCTGTAACATCAAATATAACTATTTTAGGAGTACCTTCGTATATATCTTTTACCCCTTCCCATGCTGCATGTGGAGGACACGATGCTAAAACATCAAACTCTCCTTTTTCCTCTGCTTCTTTTGCACAGGAAAGAGCTGTTATGACAGCAGATGTTAAATCAATTTCTTCATCTTCTTCATCTTCCTCTTCAACAGCAGCCTGTTGCTCTTCTGCATAAACTTTTTCAACAAATCCAACTGTTGAAAAAAGGAAAGCTAAACTTAGAATTGAGGCAAATATTTTTTTCATTTTATATAACCTCCATTATTTAAAGTTCTTCCAGTTTACGAGGGTTTTAAGATAAGCGACAAGGTCATTTATATCCTGTTCTTTTAGATGAGCAAATGTTGGCATTTTAGATTGTTTTTTCCCATCTGTTTTTATATACCACTCATACATAGAGTTGTTAGGATAAGCTTTAAATCTGTCAGGATTTGATTTCATATAGTGTCTGTTAATGTTTAGGTTTCTGATAACAACATCATTTGGATTGAGTATAGATTCTCTTATATACGCTGCATTAGCTATTCCACCTATGTCTGATAAATTAGGAGCCATGCCAGCTGGAGCTGTTTGAGAATCAGCTGTCCTATGGCATCCTGTACATCCAACAGTGTTAAAGAGTTTTTTTCCGTGTTCAGGGTTTCCTATATCTTTGCCTTTTTCTTTCCAGTCAGCGTAAGGTCCACCCCACGATACATAATCAAGGTATGCTTTGTCTAATTTATAGTTTTTGAGTCTTATGAACTTCCATCTTGAGAGGGATTTATTTCCGTCTCTTTCATACTTGTTTCCATCCCAGATTGCGAAAGCAACAGGAACAAGACCTGCTTTAAGATTTGAATTTTGTGTAGCTAAAGGTCTTTTGAAAACTGCTTCCCACTCTTTTTTGTTCTTATCATATTTCATTACAATGTCTACGCCTTTTTCTTTGACTTCAGTTAGAGAACCAAATCCTTCAGATAAAAATACTTTCTGGTAGTCTCTTCCTGCAACATTTTTCTGAAGGTAGACTGTTACAGGGTGGTTTTCATCTCCCATTCCTACATAAGGGAGTGTTATTCCTTTACCAAACTTGTTTGGAAACTCTATTGAAACTCCGTCTGCAAACTGATTTGTTGTAAATGTAGGTTGAACAGAAGGTGTTTCGTCTTTCCATTTAACATAAACAGCGATGTTTTGATTGTTGTACACAGCCTTTACTGTAGCTTTTATTGCTTCTTTCTTAGGGATAAGACTGTTTGCTTTTTTATCGTTTAGTCTTACAGATACCTGTGGATAGAGGGTTATTTCTGTTCCCTTTGCTTTGTCCCAGATTTTTGCGTCTGGATTTGTTGATATTTTTCCTTTTGTATAAAGTGCATCAATTACTTCATACTTGAAAAATCCGTTATCAGCTGCAACTGCAGAAATTGAAAGGGCTGTAACTCCTATCACAGCTGCTTTCAAACTTTTTTTCATTTATCTATCCTCCTTGAATTTCTTTTTAAAAAGAGGGAGGGACTCCCGATTAGTGGTGTCCCTCTTTTTCTTTTTTCATAGCAGGTTGGGTCTCAAAGAATACTTTTCCATAAACACCTTCAGCTTTCTTTGTATTAGCTCCCTGAATGTATCTCTGGTCTATGATTTTGAAATACTCAGAACCTTTTAGACCTTGTTCTGCAGCTACTTTTTCGTAGTAGTTGTGGTCTAATCTGAACATATCAGCGTGATTATAAGCAATCAAAATATCCATAAGTTCTGATTCTTCTCCCCTTTCTCTTTTAGCCATTTCTTCTTTAAGGGTTTTTATAGCCTGGTGAACTTCTGGTCCAAAGAGCTTTTCAAGGTACTCTATAGGTATTCTCTGTTCGTTTTCTATAGGTTTTCCATCATCATCAAACTTAGGAGGAGCTATAACAGGTGGAACATAGTAAACGTTAGGCTGTGTTCCAAAGTCTGGTCTTAAAGGTAATGCAACTTTGTATTTATGAACAAGTTTATAAACCTGTGATTCTTCATCATCTAAGAAACCAACAAACCTTATCCTACCTACACACTGATGAGCACAGGCAGGTGGTAAACCTTTCTCAATTCTTGGGAAACAGAATATACATTTTTCTGATTTAGATAGTTTAGGGTTGAAGTATATTTTCTTATAAGGACATCCTGCTATGCAGTACCTGTATCCCTGACATCTGTCAAGGTCAACAAGGACAATACCATCTTGCTCTCTTTTAAAGATAGCTTCCCTTGGACAGGCAGCTAAACAACCTGGGTTTGAACAGTGGTTACATATTCTTGGGATGTAGAAGAAGTAGGAGTTTGGCCAATCTCCTATACCTACATCCTCATCCCAGTTTGGTCCCCATACAGGGTCTGTGTTTGGAGAAAGTACAAAATCATCGGCAGGGGTATTGAATATATCATCATGGTTGTAATCCCAGGGTACACCGTAGTCTAAAACCATATCTGGAATAATTCCATCTTTGAGGTTCCCCTGTTCGTCAAATCCTCCTCCTGCTTCCATCCAGTTTCTTGGATATCCTGCCCCTGGATGTGTTTCTACGTTGTTCCAGTACATATATTCTCTACCGTTTCTATTTGTCCATTGTGTTTTACATGCAACTGTACACGTTTGGCAACCAATACATTTATTTAAGTCCATTACCATTGCTAATTGTCTTTTAGCCATTTATATAACCTCCTTAATTAAGCTTTCTCTATATCTACTGTAGTTTCATAAGCATGCTGGTTACCATCCCAGTTACCACCAAATTTAAGATGTCCCCAGCTATCAGAAAGCTCCAGTAGATTTAGTGGAGATGCGTTTACAGCGTTATGGGATTTGTTTCCTTTAAAGAAGAATGGTTCCCAACCGTGCTCAAGTATTACAGCATCCTTTGGACATGATGGATATACTTTTGCCATTGCGTAAAACTCTCCAAGGTCGTTAAAGAGTCTTATTTCATCACCATCTTTTATTCCTTTTTTCTTAGCTATTTCAGGATTTATCATTACGTAAGGTTTACCCCTTTGCAGTCTCTGGAGTAGTGAAGATTCTTTGTATGTGGAGTGGATAGACCATCTTGCGTGTGGTGTCATCATAACAAATGGGAATCTTTTTGGTCTGATAGGTTCTTTTGCAGTTGGAACGTTTGCTCCCATTTCTATCCAGCGGTCATGGTCTACATAATAAGTGAGTCTTCCAGATAATGTTTCAAATCTTTCAAATAAATAAAGGTTGTTTTCAAATGAGTTGTAAGGTTTGTCTGGATAAAGTGGAGATGTTTTTCCAGCTTTGTCGTTAAGCTGTAAGAAGCCTCCTCTCTTTCTAACTGTTTCTATTGTGTTTGGTTTGAACTGGTCTACAGACTCAAGGGCTAATTCAACAGCATCTCTATCAGTTCTCAGATGTCCACCTTTTGTGTACTCTTCTACAAGTTTATCAAGGTCTCTGTACCCAGTTTTAGAGTGGGTTGGGTCTGGTATTTTTATGTATTTCTTATCACCAGTTTCTTTGTATTTTTTCATTGCAAGTTCCTGGATTTTTTCCACAATCATAGTACAGATTTCCCATTCTGATTTAGCTTCTCCAACAGGTTTTAGGTTCTGTGGAGGTTGAGCCATATTTGCATATCTGTGGTATCCAGGGTTTGTTCTTAAATCCCATACTTCGTACATTGATTTCGCAGGAAGGATAATATCAGCATACTGGGCTGTTGAGTTCATTCTCCAGTCTACATAAGCGAAGAATTTAGCTTTTTTAAGGAATGCTTCTCTGTATGTGTCTCCTTTATTTCTTCTAAACCTTGAATCTGCAAATATAAGGAATGTTTCAACAGTATCCCAGTAAGGCTTTCCATCTTTATTATGGAAACTTTCTTTCCATTTCTCATCTGTTCCGTAGTTTTTAAGGTCTTCTTTTACTTTTTTGAGATACTCTTCTTTAGAAAGACCTGTTGCTCTTCTTATATCTTCATCATCATATAGTTTTTCCACATCTTTTAGCATGTTTCCAAGTATGTACTCCTGAACAAAACCAGAAGCAAATCTTTGTTTATATTTTCCAGAAAAACCTGAAAGTTTACCCATTCCTGATATAGCCCATTCATTTTCAGAGTTGAATCCTCCGTAAGGTCCAAGTCTTCCTACAAGACCAGGGATAGAAGCTATAGCTCTTTGAGCAAGCATACCGTTGAAATACTTACCTATTGTGAATCCCATAGATATCATTACAACTTTTGGAAGAGCTATATCTTTTGCAAGTTGTTCTACAATTGTTGGGTGAACTCCTGTTAGTTTCCATGTTTTCTCAGCAGAAAACTTCTGAGCTTCTTTCTTAACAAGCTCAAAAACAGTTGTAACTTTTACTTTCTTTCCATCCTTAAGGGTAACTTCCCATACCCCTTCTAAAGCAGGGTCAATATCCCATCCTACATCTTTCAGTCTAAGTGTTTTTACAGGTGCACCTTCTGTTCCTGGCATTACTGTAAGTTTGTTTGTCTTTGTGTTCCATGAGAAGAATGTTGATTCTGGCTCAAACTCTTTACCTTCTCCTCTTTCTTCAAATACTTTGTATGTTTCTTTATCAAACTCAGGGGATTTTTCTGGGTCTATATCAGACAGTCTTAAGAGTTTTTTATTGTCAAGTCTTACAAGGAATGGTAAGTCAGTAAAGTGTTTTACAAATTTAGGTTTGTAAAGTTTTTTCTGTATTATTTCATTTATAATTGCCATTGCTAAAAATCCATCGTATCCTGCTCTTACAGGTACCCATAGGTCAGCGTGTACACATGTTGAGTTAAACTCTGGAGTTATTACTATGTTTTTTGCTCCGTTATACTTTCCTTCCCATAGGAAGTGGGCGTCTGGAATTCTTGTTTTATTTGGGTCCTGTCCCCACCAGATATTCACGTTTGTTGTGTAGAAGAAGTCATAAGAGCAACCTATATTACCTTCCCCATAAACAACTGTAACCCCTGGGAACATATCTCCAACATATGAAGCTATGTAGTTTCTAACAGCTCCAAGAAGTGTTCCAAGTCTTTTTCCAGCAGCTCCTCTACCTTCCGTTAGCATTCCTGCTCCAACGTGTATAAAAAGACCTTCTGGACCTTTTGTAAGCATTGTTTCATATATATTTTTCGCAACTTCTGTAATAGCTTCATCCCATGTTATTCTTTTCCACTTACCTTCTCCTCTTTTTCCTACCCTTTTAAGAGGATAAAGTATTCTGTCTTTTTCGTAGGTAACATGGGAGTGTTGCACCCCTTTATTACATCCCCTTGGGTTAAAGTCAGGAATTTTAGGGTTTAGAGGAGTGTAATTAGCAACCTGGTTTTCCCTTGTGATAATTCCATTGTTAACCCATACATCCCATGCACAGTTCCCCTGACAGTTTACACAGTGGTAAGCTGTTCCGTGGTCTTCTTTGTTTCCATAAGTGTAAGCAAACTCATTTCTGTACATATTTTCTGTATATGAAGTGTTTGGATAGCTGTGTCTTGGGTCTTCAACAACAACTGCTTCCTGTTTTGCAAATGCTGCATTACCCCCAAGTGTTATTCCTGCTCCACTGGCTCCAAGGGCTTTTAAGAAATCCCTTCTTGATAGTGCCATATATCTTACCTCCTTTAAGATGTTTCAAATTTTTAAATAAGATTTATAGACAACCACCGCCTCCACCAGCTGCTGGTGGTTCGTATTCTCCTTCATCTTCTGGATAGCCAGCATCATCCCAGGCTTCTATACCACCTTTTAGATTTTGTACAATGGAAAATTTCTTTGCGCATTTTTTGAATATTTCAGGGTTACCATCTTTGGATACTATTACAGTAGGAAGATAAGGGTTAATCTGTTGTAATGCATCTTCTGGAGCTTTTGATTCATCACATTCAGGAAGGGGAATTGAACCTGGTATATGTAGCAGTGTGTAGTAATCTACTTCTTCTGCTTCATCCTCTTCTTCTTCTGAAGGTTGATAAGGTCTAACATCTATTATCTGGAGGGTTATTTTTGGGTTTCCTAATTTTTTATAGAGTTCTTCAGCTGTTAAAGGTATCTGCTTTTTCAGTTCTACTTCCTTTTTTCCAAAGCTTATTAGCAGTATAGCAAGTACTGCTATTATTCCTATATATATAGCTCTCTCTACTTTTGCGTTCATTACTCTTCACCTCCTTCAGAGGCTGTCTGGGAAACCTGCTGAACCTGCTGTTCAAGTTTAGACAGGTCAGCTTTTACCCCAACAAGGGCGATAACTAAAACTACTATTCCTAACCAGAATAAAAGTCTTTCTGTAATACTCATAACTCGCCACCTCACAAAACTTAATCGTAAACTTCGTCTGATTCTTTTTTAGCCTGTAAGAATTTAGACCATCTACCAAAGTAAATCAGGTTAGCTGTTAATACTCCAACTACGAAGTAAGTTCCAGATTGAGCCATAGAACCGATTGAGAGTGTAGGATAAGCTGATATAAACGCTCCTGTTGTACAACCACCACCTATCATAGCTCCAAGGGCTAAAAAGATACCAGCGAAGAAAACAAGGAAAAGTCTAACCCATGGGAATGGTGTAACACCTTTAGCAAAAGCTGGAGGAACAACATCAAACTTGAATGTACCTGAGATAATAGCTGATAGGAATGCACCAGGTAAAACTCCCATTATTAAGCCTGCGTGCCATATAATTCCTTCTGTTATTCTTGGAACTGAATCTAAAGGATGACCTATAAGGTGTCCAATCCAACCAACAAACGCTAATGCTCCTCCGGAAAATCCAAGGTATTCTCCCTGTGCTGTAGCCCATGTAATTATCAGTCCGGCAAGTATTCCAGAAATTGCCCAGTGCCATTCTCCCCTGAGCCAGCCTCTATTTTCTGAGTCATAGCCAATTTTTTTGGCAGGGTCTAACCAGTCTGCTATTACAGCAAATATTATAAACATTACTCCCCATGCTACAGCGAGAACACCATAAGGAACACCAAGGACACCGTAAAGGGTAAGTTTTTCTTTATGACCTAAAATACCTGCTTCTATAAGCGAAGGTTTGATAGCATCAAATATAAGGATACCTATGATTAAACCTATAACACCTGCAGCAGCAATGAATTTACCAGCTCCTACCCTTGCAACACATGTACCTGGGCAGAAACCTGCAGATGCCATAGCTATACCAAAGAGAAAACCTCCAATAAGATGGGCAATTCCCATGTAAGGCATTATCCTTGGAATGATATTTGTCTGTTCTTGAAGTCCGAAAATATCAACAAGACCGTAAATGATGGATGCTGTTGCGATAGCCATAAAGGCAAATTTCATTATTTTTAAATCCCTTAACAGGAGCATTCCTTCTACTCTTGAATATCTGATAGCTCCTACCTTATGAAGAACTATACCGAAAAGGGCTCCGGTGAGTAGACCCATTAGAAGATGAGATGTGTTTTCCATAATGACATACCTCCTCTTTTATGAGAAAGGGGCTAAAAAGCCCCTTATTGAGATTATTATTTTTCTATTGGAAGGTCTGGAGTATTACCCCATTCGTCCCAGGAACCTACATAAACTTTGGCGTTTTTTACACCAGCTAACTTCGCAGCTGCATAAATAAATGAACCTCTTCCAAGACCTACGTGACAGTATGTGATAAGTGTATCTGTTTCAGGGTCAAATCCTTTTTTCTTAAGTTTTTTGAAGAATATCTTTTTAAGTTTTTTCACAGGTTTGAATATGTGTTTTCCAGGTTTTCCATTAGGGTTTCCTGCAACTTTTTTCCATTCAAAGAATACAGCACCAGGAATATGTCCACCTCTTTTAACTGTTTCATGTTTTCCAGGAGCTTCTAAAGCCTGTAATAGAGTTTTTCCTGTGTACTCTGCAAATCTTCTTGCGTCAAGGATAAAGTATTTGGAAGCTTTTCCATTTTTCTTGATATCTTCAACAGCTTTTAACACTTCATCTTTAGTAGCTATCATATCTTTTTGAACATTAACTTTAAACGTTTTTGGAGCTGGAGGTTTTCCTTCTCCCTCTTCAACAGGATAACCTTTGTCTGCCCATGTAACAAAACCACCATCCATCATTTTTACATCTTTAACACCATATAAAGTGAGGAAAAACCATACTCCAGAAGCGTTAGGACCTCTACCATCATCATAGGCTATTACAGAAGTATTGTTGTCTATTCCAAGATTTCCTATGAACTTAGCAGCTCTATCAGGACACATCGGAAGACCATTACACTTTCTTATATCTGCTAAATAATGTAAATCGTGTGCAAACGCATGGGCTGAACCAGGGATATGACCAGCTTTAAATTTTTTGTCACTATCTCCATCAACGAAAACAGCAGCTTTTTTGTCAAAAACTCCTTTTGCATCATCAACCCAGATTAGGAAATCAGCAGCTTTTGCTGAAGCTGAAAATGCTACTGCACCTGCTAAAGCTAAAACGGAAAGTTTGAGTTTTTTCATTGAAATACCTCCTTTAAGAGTTTAGTTTATCCATATTCAGAATTAAAAATTAAAATTTGATTAATGTCAAAACTAATTCTTAGTCCAATATATAACATAAAAGTTCAGTTAACAATAGCTAACCCTTGTCATTCCTTGCTCAGAGAGGATTTTTTTATAGTGGTAGCAAAATTAGTGCCAAATTTATTTTTTAAACAAAACCAAGAAAATTCACATATTATAAGATTAATATATTTTTTATCTCATATAAACTGAGGTTTTCATTATGAAAAATACTTTTCAATCTGAAAATATTTTTTATGTATCTTTTATTCCCCCTTCAAAGGCTAATAGAGTGAAAATAAACTCAAGAATTTATTCCAGAACTGGAAAAAGGTACATAATCCCTAAGAGTGTTTCAGTTAAAATAAACAGGGTAATATGGGAACTTCAAAAACAAAACGAAAAAAAGAAATTGTTTTTTAGTGAGCCTGTTTATGTTGATATCACTTTTATTTTACCGAATAGACGGAGAAGGGACCTTGACAACATAATGAAAACATTAGGAGACTGTCTTGTTTATGCAGGTATAATTGAAGACGATAATCTTATATACAAACAAACCCTTGAAAAAATAGTGGTTAAAGGTGAGGAAGGTGTGGTAATAAAAATAGACAGATATAATCCAGAGGAAGGAGAAGATTTTTTATTAAAGTTAGAAAACCTGAAGAAGTATAAAAAAGATGGATTTTAATTTTGAGATATCTTCTGATTCTTTAGAACTTATTTTTAAGCTTTCTTTTTCTATTTTTACAGGTCTTTTGATAGGTTTAGAAAGGGAACACAGAACACAGAAAGAAACTTTTGCCGGTATAAGAACATTCCCATTAATATCAATACTTGGAACGTTGTCTGCTTATGTGTACGAAAACTACTGGAGTGGTATTTTCTGGCTTGTTTTTGGGGGTATTGTACTTCTTTCTTTAATAAATTTTTACCTTGAGTATGAAAAAGATATAGGAGCTACTACAGAGATAGCTATACTTATTACATACATCACAGGAATACTTATATACTATGAACATTACTACATAGCTGCCTTTTTATCTGTTGTTACAACATTTTTACTTGCATTGAAAAGAACTTTAGAAAACTTTGCAAAAAAACTTTCACAGGAAGATATACTTGCTATTATAAAATTTGCCCTTGTTACAGTTGTTATATACCCTTTACTTCCAGATAAAAACTTAGGTCCTTTTGAGGCTTTTAATCCAAAATCTATATGGAAAATGGTAGTTATTGTTTCATCTTTGGATTTTATTTCATATCTGATTTTGAGATGGAAAGGAACTAAAACCCTCTGGTTAACTGGTCTTGTTGGTGGTCTTATATCTTCAACTGCTGTGAGTTATGAACTTGCTAAGCTTTCAAGGAAGTATTCCAATGTTGTTTATTCTGCTTTGTTTGGAATTGTCCTCGCATGGTTGATAATGAATTTCAGAGTTATATTTTTAGCTGGTATTATAAACCTGAGTCTTGCTTTAAAGGTTTCAATTCCTTTGATTGTTATATCTATTGCTTATGTAGGACTTATTTTATATCTGTATTTTAAGAATAAAGAAAAAATAATAGAAAACTCTTCACAGGAAGTTAATTTCTCAAATCCTTATGAGATTACATCAGCTTTGCAGTTTGGATTGATTTATGCTTTTGTTGTTTTTATGGTTAAAGTTTTAAACCATTACTACGGTAGTTCAGGTTTATATATAGCAAGTTTAATATCAGGTGTTATAGATGTTGATGCTATAACACTTTCTTTATCAAGTCTTTCTAAACATGGTTCTATAACAGATATAGTAGCCTTAAAGGGAATTCTGATAGCGGTTATTTCAAATGCCTTCTTTAAAGCTGCCTATGTTCAAATATTTGGAGTTTCTTACATAGCGAGATTTATCTGGATTACTTTTTTTATAACATTTATTCTTGGATTGGTTTCATTAATTTTTTAAATAAAAGAGCATTCTTTACAGCAAATCCGTTGTATGTGTTCCAACTATTTTCACGTTAACTTTATCTTTGTTTAATATAACTTAAAAGTTTCTTTTGTTAAACGATAATAATTGAAATTTTAGATTCTACACTTTTGATTATACGGAGGGATTATGAAATTTTTGGAAAATATGTTCAAAAGGAAATCTAATTTAGAAGCTGAAAATAAAACGTTAGATATTAAAGACCAAAGTAAATATAATATAGAAAGTTCTCATTTGAGGAAGCTTGAAAAAGAGATAGAAACT
>CAZOTZ010000009.1:14526-30784 GCA_964582875.1 uncultured Aquificales bacterium
TAAATATAATATAGAAAGTTCTCATTTGAGGAAGCTTGAAAAAGAGATAGAAACTTATAAAACATTTCTTAAAGAAATCCCTTACGGAGTAGCTGTCTTAGATGAGAACCTGAACAAAATCTTTGTTAATACAGAAGCAAATAGAATTCTCTCTGCAACAGATATGTTTTCAATAGAAAATCTGTTTGAGAGAAATCCTGAATTTTTGGAAAAAAGTCAGTTTGAAAAGATTACAAATATAGGTGGAGTTTACGGTTTAAGAATTGTTTCAAAAAAAATCCCAATAGGAGAAAAAGACTATATAGTTCTTGTATTTTACAGAGATAGTATTTTATATGAGCTAATAAACAAAGTTATATGTAGTCTTGTTGAGCATATTTCCTATGCTATTTTTAACATATACAGTATAAAATTTGAGAGCACTGTTATATCAATATACGTAGATAGGGAATTTAAAGAGAAATTAAACGAGCTTGTTAATGAAACCCACAAGTTTTCAAAACTTGATGAGATAACTCAGATTACAAAAGAAAAAGTTGAGGATACAAAAAATATTTTGGAAATAATTAAAAATATAGCAAGTCAGACAAGTCTCTTATCTTTAAATGCATCTATAGAAGCAGCAAGAGTTGGAGAACATGGAAAAGGTTTTGCTGTTGTTGCAGAGGAAGTCAGAAACCTTGCTAACAGAACTTCCCAAAGTGCTGAGGAAATAAAAGAGCTAATCAATTCTTTGATAGAAATAGTAGATAACAGTACAGAGATAACACAGGATATATCCAAAGGAATAAAGAAAAATGTTGATTATTTTAACGAAGAGTTTAAAACTATTTTCAATTCTATTGAAAGAATTAATAACGCTATATCAGAGACCTCTAAAATGCTTCTTGATATATGGAATATGATAAAGAATTCAGAAAATATCATACATGATAAGTACTTTCTAAAGTATATGGAAGTTTTACAGAGGATTATTGACCATGCTATCTACATAAGTAATATGGTTGACTTTATTTCTGGTAAAAATACATGGAAACCATCTTCATATAAGCAATGTCAACTTGGTAAATGGATATACAGCAAAGATGTAAAGGCAGAATTTGGAACACTTTCCTCAGAGGCTAATAGAGCATTCTCTGTTATACAACAGCCACATAAAGAGTTTCATGAAATAGGGGAACAGTTATACGAAGCGTATAAGAAAGGAAATAACAAAGAGGTTTTAGATAAGAGCTTTATCCTTATGGAAAAATCCCATCTTTTAGTTAAAGAAATTAAAAACTTTGCACTTAATATAAAGATGTGTATGTATTAGTGTAGAATACCTGAAATATGATTTTTACATTCTTCTACAGGGTTTTCTGATTTTTTACATTTCACAATTACCTTTAACCCTGTCATTTTTTCTATAACATAAGGGTTAGTTTTTTCTGATAAATCTGGATTTTTAGAAAAACCGTTCAATACAATTCCTTTTATATCTGCGTTTATACTTTTCAAAGCTTTAACAGTTAAAACTGTGTGGTTTATAGTTCCAAGTGATGCCCGGGATACAATCAGAGTTTTTAGTCCTGTCTGCGAAACAAGGTCTAAATAAGTGTATATTTTTCCTTTTTCTTCTGTTATAGGTACCATTATTCCTCCTGCACCTTCAACAATAAGGAACTGGTATTTGCTTTTCATCTCATGTATTTTCTCTTTTATGTTTTCAAAAGAGATTTTCTTTCCTTCGTATTTTTCTGCTACATACGGGGCTACAGGATTTTTAAATCTGTATAAAACTACTTCTTCGTATTTCTGTCCTGTTATCTGTGAAAGTATTTTCCCATCTTCACATATTCCACTACAACCAGTTTCTACAGGTTTAAAATAACCTACCTTTACACCTTTATCCTTCAAAAAAGAGGCAATTGCAGCTGATATAACTGTTTTCCCTACACCTGTATCTGTACCTGTAATAAATACTGTATTCATTACAAATCTCCTTGGAGTATAATATTTACAATCTCTATTAAAGGAGGATACTATGGGTGGTGAACTTTTACTTACCATTATTATAGCTGTTTTATTTGCTATTCTCACTGTAATAATGTTCTTACTTGGTTGGAAAGAAGCTTTAAAAGCTAAGGTTATAGACCCTATAAAAGTTGAAGAGTTTTATACAGGGGAAGGCTGGGATGAAGATGTACATGCTGCTTATGAAAAAATACTTGAATCCCTTCACAGGGAATTAAATGACGAAGAGCAAAGGTACTTTATGGAGCTTGTAGAAGAGGGATACAGAGGAAACTATTTAATAAAAAAATTCCTTGAGTTTTCAAGACAGTTTAAAGAACACCATTAAAGTTAAGTGAAAATGAGGGTTTTGAAAGCCAGTGAAATGGCTTTTGCCGATGATAATACTATACGTTTAACAGGTATTCCTTCCCTTGTTCTTATGGAAAATGCAGGGAGAACAGCTTCCCAGATAATACTCAACAGATACTCCAATGAGAAAAATTTTGTAGTGATTGCAGGTAGTGGGAATAACGGTGGTGATGGTATTGTTATAGCAAGATACCTTCTGAGAAAAGGAAAAAATGTTAAAGTTTTTGTACTTTCTGACAATAGGTCTAAGCTTTCCCAGGACAATTTAAGAAACCTTGAAATATTTGAGTCTTTAGGTGGGGAAGCAGTTCTTATAGGTAGTGATAAGCTTAGAAAACTTATAAATGCTATAAAAGAAGCTGATGTTGTAGTAGATGGGATTTTTGGAACAGGCTTTAAACCTCCTGTTAGAGGTTATAGGGAAAAAGCTATACAGTTTATAAACAAGTATGGTAAGAACATCGTATCTGTAGATATACCTTCGGGTCTTTCAACAGATACAGGAAAAACAGAAGGAAGTTTTGTTAAAGCTGATTTAACAATAACTTTTGCTTATCCAAAAATCGCCCATATTCTTTACCCTTCTTCCCTCTATTGTGGGGAAGTATTTGTTGTAGATATATCAATAGATGATAGTTATCTAAAAGAGATAAAAAGATTTATTCTGACCCCTGAAATCTTAAAACTTCCAGAAAGGAAGAAGAACAGTCATAAGTACACTTATGGTCATACACTAATAGTAGGTGGTTCTACAGGTAAGACAGGTGCTGTTATTATGTCTGCAAAAGCATCAACAGCAGCAGGTTCAGGGTTAACAACTGTCTGTGTTCCAAAAAGTCTGAATGTTATCTTTGAAACATCCCTTACTGAAGAAATGAGTATTCCTGTTGATGATGAAGATGGATTTTTTGGTAAGAAAGCTTACAGACAGATTTTAGAGATTATAAAAAACGGTAAGTTTACTTCTGTTGTTGTTGGAATGGGAATGTCTGTAAAAGAGTACACTTTAGATTTAGTGGAAAATATACTGAAGGTAAAACTTCCCCTTGTTATAGATGCAGATGGGCTTAACAATCTTTCAATAATAGATAATTTCAAAGAAAAACTTAGAAAAAGGAAATTCCCAACTGTGTTAACTCCACATATAGGAGAAATGTCCCGTTTAACAGGTATACAGACAAAAGATATTAATGAAAATATGGAAGATGTTGCAAAAGAATTTTCAAAAGAAACTGGAGTTTTTACTGTTTTAAAAAGTTCAAGAACTGTAATAGCAACACCAGAAGGTAAAGTTTTTTACTCAACAAAAGGAAATGAAGGTATGGCAACAGCTGGTACAGGGGACGTTCTTTCTGGCATTCTTGGAACACTTATATACAGACTTGGTGTAGAAGAAGGTACTAAAACAGGTGTCTATATCCACGGTTTAGCAGGAGAACTTGCATCGTTTGAAAAAGGTGTTGAGAGTATGAAAGCTACAGATATTATTGATTATGTAGGAACTGCTTATGAAGTATTGAAAGATAAAAAATCTAAATTCAATCCAGATTTCTACACTTCCCTCTCAGATATTTAAATTATTATCCTATTATTAATGGTATAATAAATCCAAATAAGTATCCTTTGAAGGTTTTATTGTGCTTTCAACTGTTAAAAGCGGTGGTGTTTTAGGTGTTGATGGATATATAGTTCATGTTGAAGTTAATATAACACAGGGGCTTCCCCAGTTTATAACCGTTGGGCTTCCAGATACTGCAGTAAAGGAAAGCAGGGAAAGGGTAAAATCAGCTATAGTTAATGTTGGTTTTCAGTTTCCTTTAAGGAAAATCGTTATAAATCTTGCTCCTGCAGATATTCCAAAACAGGGTACTCTTTATGACCTTCCTATAGCAGTTGGTATACTAACAGGGGCAGGGATTATCCCGGAGGAGAAGATAAGGGAGACTGCATTTGTTGGAGAGCTCGCTTTAGATGGTACCCTTAGAAAAGTCAAAGGGGTTCTTCCTATAGCTATTACACTAAAGGAAAAAGGTATAAAGAATATTATCCTTCCAGAAGAGAATAAAAAAGAGGCAGCTCTTGTCCGTGGTATAAACGTTTATGGATTTAACTCCCTTAAAGATGTTGTTATGTTTTTAAACGGTGATATAGATAAAAATCCTGTAAAGTTAAATTTTTCAGAAATATTTTCTGATGAAGAAAATGCATATCTGGATTTTTCAGAGATAAAAGGTCAGTACGCTGTAAAAAGAGCTTTGGAGATAGCTGCTGCTGGTTTCCATAATGTTTTAATGATAGGTTCCCCAGGTTCCGGTAAATCTATGATGGCTAAAGCTTTTCCTTCTATTCTTCCTCCAATGGATTTTGAAGAAGCTATTGAAACTACAAAAATACACAGTGTTGCTGGGATATTAGATAGCTTTATTGTGAAAAACAGACCTTTTGTATCTCCACATCACACAACTTCTGATGTGGCTATCATTGGAGGAGGTAGTATACCTAAACCAGGGGCTGTGAGTATTGCCCACAATGGGGTTTTGTTTTTAGATGAACTCCCAGAGTTTAAAAGGTCTGTACTTGAAGTTTTAAGACAACCTTTAGAAGATAGGGAAGTAGTTATATCAAGAGCTTCAGGGAGGTTTAAGTTCCCTGCAAAGTTTCAGCTTATAGCAGCAGCAAACCCCTGTCCATGTGGATACAGAAATGACCCTAACAAGGAATGTAGATGTTCTCCAAAAGAGATTAAAAGGTATATAGGGAAGTTGTCAGGTCCTTTGATAGACAGAATAGATATAAGTGTGTATGTAAATCCAGTTCCTCCTGAAGAGTTATCCTCTATAGAAGCAGGAGAGAGTTCAAAAGAGATAAGGGAAAGGGTTTTAAAGGCTGTTGATATTCAGAAAAAAAGATTTAAAGGTATAGGTATAAATTTCAACAGTGAGATGACCCCTTCAATGATAGAAAAATTTGTAAAACTTGAAAGTTCTGCTGAAAATGCCCTTAATTTAGCAGCAAAAAAATACGGTTTTACAGCAAGGGGATATCACAGGATACTTAAGGTCAGCAGAACCATTGCTGACCTTGAAGCCTCAGAAGAAGTAAAACTTAAGCATATAATAGAAGCAATAAACTACAGAATTTCAGAAGAGATAGCCTCAATTACTTTTTAGAACTTTCAAATCCATACTCAACAGGAAAATTTTTAGACTTCCACTCTTTAATTCCACCTTTCAGGTTATAAACCTTTTCAACTCCCCATTGCTCAAGCATCTTACTTGCAACGGCACTTCTATTTCCACTTCTACAGTAAACGAGAACTTTCTTATCTTTTACTCCTTTTCCACCTAAAAATATGTATCTGAAAAGCTGGACAGGTATAAGGTTAGCCCCTTTTATATGTCCATCCTTCTGGTACTCTTCAGGTGTTCTTACATCTAAAATCAAAATATTTTTTTCTTTCATAAGTTTTGAAAATTCTTCAGCTGAAACATTTTCAAAACCAAAAGAAGAAAGTGCTATAGAAAAGAAAAATGCAAAACCTGTCAGTGCCTTTTTCATCTGAACCTCCTTAAAACCTGTCTTAAGACAGGATTTTTATCATTTTTTCATCGTTTAATTCCATCGCAAGGTCTAAAGGTGTTTTTCCTGATTTGTTTTTTATATCTGTTTTTGCTCCGTGTTTCAGAAGTAAGTATGCAATATCTGCAGAACTTGATATAACAGAAATATGAAGAGGTGTATTACCTTCATTACTCTGTATGTTAGGGTCTGCTCCATTTTCAAGAAGAAGTCTTACTATATTTTCATATCCCCTGTCTACAGCTATATGGAGAGGCGTTTCTCCAAAAGAACCTCTTATGTTAACATCAGCACCTTTCTCTATAAAATGTTTTACAAGTTCAATATCTCCTTCTTTCACTGCGACATGTAAAGGACTTCCTTCATATTCGTAAACCTGATTAAGGTCTACATTTAGTAAATCTACTAATCTGTGGATTTCATCATAGTTGTGCTCCATGATAGAATCAATCAACTTTTTTAGCAGTCTTATTTTTTCCACGTTTTAGCCCTCCTGAGCTTTTGTCTTTTATAAAAGATAAGACCTCCTGTTAAATTTGGTAGTTCACAGCTCTACACTATTCTTGCTGATATGTAAGTCTTAGACTTTCCATCTTTCTTTAAAACTTTAGCAAATGCATAAAGCTCTACTTCTTCCTGTGTATCTTTTTCTACAGCTCTAATGGAAGATATTTTTCCTTCCCTGACAACAACAGGTGTATCTGTAGGGACAAATCCCTTTTCTTCAAAAGCTTTTTTTAAAACTTCTGTTAACTGTTCTTCATCAAGCTCATTTATATCAACATCTAAAAGAATTTCTATCTGTTTTACTTCTTCCATTTTATCCTCCAGCTATTTCTCTGATATATCCTTCTATGATTTCCATACTTTTATTAATTCTCTCTTCTTCTGTTTTATTTTCATAATCAGGGTGTTCAACTTTTGGTGACTCTTTTATCATTTTAGATTCTGGTCTCAGGAGTATATGTTTAACTTTTCCATCTTTGTCAATAAAAACAAGATATGGAACATCTAATTTTGTAATCTTGTATCTTGTAATAGCTTCGTTAAAAGCAAGTAAAACAGGTATTTTTAGTGGAAGGATTTTTTTTAGCTCCTGAACTTCTTCTTTATCAGACCTGCTTAGTAAAACAGCTACAAATTTGACCCTATCTTTGTACTTATCGTAAAGGCTGTTCATATGAGGTAGGAAATCAAAAGTTCCCGGCTTGTCTCCGATTGCAAAAAATATAATAACAGCTGGTTTGTTATCTATAATGTCTTTTATACTTACTACTTTTCCGCTTTCATCAATACCTCTAAATCTTTTGTAGTCTTTTCCTATATACTCAGCAAGCTGTTTGTCTGATACTGGATAATCTGGATATCCAAAATCCTTTGCTACAGAAAAACCAAACAAAATTAAAGCTGTAAAAATAAAAAACTTTATCTTACTCATACTCTTGCCTCCTTTTTTATTTCTACTCCTCTATTGTCTTCCCTTTCATTGCCGATATCTGTGAGGATAATATTTGATATCTCATTTATATTTTTATCTGTTTCAAATTTTACATGTATGTAGTTTCCTGTTATTCCTATTTTTTCTCCTTCCTTTTCAGTTATTATCAGAACTTCAAGCTCTTTTCCCAAAAACTTCTTTCTAAACTGAAGGTTTTTTTTCTCAGATATATCCCTGAGAATATTAGTCCTTCTTTTCCGTTCTTCCGGTGGAACACTACTTTTAAAATTAGCTGCTTTAGTTCCTTCTCTTTCTGAGTATGTAAAAACATGCATATAAGCAAAGGGGATATCCTCTACAGTTTTTAAAGTGTTCCTGAAAGCCTTTTCATCTTCTGTTGGAAAACCAGCTATTATATCTGTTCCTATTGCTGTTTCTGGCCTTTTTGAAATGATTTTTTCCACTTTCTCTGTGTATTCTTTTACTGTGTAAGGTCTTTTCATATCTTTTAAAACCCTGTCATCAGCCGATTGTATAGAAAGGTGAAAATGGGGAGCTATTTTTTCCTCAGATGTTATAAGGTTTATTAAATTTTCGTCTATCTCATTTACTCCCATTGAGGACAATCTTATTCTGTATAAGTTTTTGATTTTTATTAATTCTTTTAGAAGGGAGTATAGATTTTCTCCATTATCCCAACCAAACTGGGAAAGCTGTGTACCAGTTAGAACAATCTCTTTAAATCCTCTATCAACAAGTTCCTGAACCTGTTTTTTTATATCTTCAATTTTCCCACTTCTTACTTTTCCCCTTGCATATGGAATAATACAAAATGTACAGAAGCTGTTGCATCCTTCCTGAACTTTTAATATTGGTCTTGCTCCTTCGTAAAATGTACTTATGTGAAATGTTTCAAAATCATTCTTCCTGAATATATTTTCAATAAAAACCTTTTCTTCCCTTTTTTCGTTTATGAAGTTTTCAACAATCTCATAAATGGCTGTTTTGTGTGAGTTTCCAATTACAAGGTCAACTTCCTCAATCTTTGCAATCTCTTCAGGAGATACCTGAGCATAACATCCTGTAGCAACAACAACAGCATCTGGATTTCTCCTTTTAGCCTGTCTTAAAGCTTTTCTTGAGCTTCTATCTGCATCTTTTGTGACTGTACATGTATTAACAACGTAAATATCCGCAGTATCTTTAAAATCAGTAAGAATATAACCTTTTTGTGAGAACTTTTCCTCCATCGCAGAGGTTTCAAACTGGTTCATTCTACATCCTAAAGTTGTGAAAGCTACTTTGAGTTTTTTCATTTTCACCGTATTTTTTCAGTATTAGTTTTTAATAAAATATGGTAAATCAAGTGAAAAAATAATGATAAAAGGCAGAAAATCAGGGATAAAATGGAAACAAAAGTAAAAGCTTACGCTTTTAAACTTCTTTCTAAAAGGGATTATTTTTCTGAAGAGATGAGAAAGGCATTGTTAAAAAAAGGCTTTTCTGAAGATAAGGTTGATAGGGTTGTTAACTATCTGATAAAAGAAGGTTATATAAATGACAGTAAACTTATTGAAAGAATTAAAGAAAAGGCTTTAGAAAAAGGTAAAAGTCCACTTTATCTAAAGAAAAAGCTTTATGAGAAAGGGGTAAAAGCT
This sequence comes from uncultured Aquificales bacterium, assembly GCA_964582875.1. Classification (GTDB taxonomy): domain Bacteria; phylum Aquificota; class Aquificia; order Aquificales; family Hydrogenothermaceae; genus JAADDV01. Next base: position 23,569 of record CAZOTZ010000009.1, read on the forward strand.
GACGTTAATTTTTCTTTTGAAGAGGAGCTTAAATCTGCCCTTAATCTTTTGAGAAACAAATACAAAAAAGAAAAAAGTTATCCAGAAATAGTAAAATTTTTAAAATACAGGGGCTTTTCCTACAGTGTTATACAGGAAGCCTGCGAAATCTTTTTAAAAGAGGAAGAATGAAAGTACTGACAGATAAAGACTTACCTTTAAATGAAGAAACGGTCTGTACTATAGGAAGTTTTGATGGGTTTCACACAGGGCATAAAAAAATCCTTGATATGGTTAAGAAAAAAGCAAAAGAAACAAACAGAAAGACAGTTGTTATAACCTTTGACCCTCATCCGAAAAGGTTTCTGTTTCCTGAGAAAGCTCCATGTGTTATAACAGACACAGAAACAAAAAAAGAACTTTTAAACAGAGAAGGTATAGATTACCTGTATATAATAAAGTTTGATGAAGATTTTTATAGAATATCAGCTAAGGATTTTCTTAAATTATTAACAGAAAAATTTAAGTGCAGGAACATCATCGTTGGTTATGACTGGCAGTTTGGTTATAAAAAGGAAGGAAATGTTTACTTTGCAGAAAAATATGAGAGAGAGATGGGGTTTCAGCTCCAGATTGTAGAACCAATATTACAGGATGATATAAGGGTGAGCAGTACCTTAATAAGAGAATACCTGAAAAAAGGAGATTTAGAAAAGGCTTCTTATTTTTTAGGAAGGGATTACTGTATAAAAGGGAAAGTTATAGCTGGGAATAAAATAGGGACTAAGTTAGGGTTTCCGACTATAAACATAAAACCCCCTGAAAACCTATGTTTGAAAAAAGGAGTGTATGCAGGATACGTGCAGGTAGATAGTAATCTGTACCCTGCTGTTATAAATTATGGATATAGACCTACAGTAGATGGGAAGAACCTTGTTATAGAAGCCCATATATTAAACGGTAGATTTGACATCAGACCAAAAGAGGCAAAAGTTTTTTTCCTGAGATTTATCAGGAAAGAAAAAAAGTTTGATAGTTTAGAAAACTTACAGAAGCAAATATCCGAAGATATAAAAAAAGCAAAAGAACTATTAGAGGTTGGAGTATGAAGAAGTTTTTGTTTGTTTTGGTATTAATCTTTTCTATTTCTGTTTATGGAGAAGAAACAGCTCCAGAGTTAAAACTCCCAACAGTTACATTTCCCCTTGAGATAATAACAAAAAAAATTGAGAAAAAGAAGCCTTTAGCTCCACCTGATAAAATTTCTTACAGTGAAGAGTTCCAGATTAAACTGTTTACAGAAGACATAAGCCCAATTCCCCCTTATTACGTAGAAATACCTGTCTTTAAAGTCAAAAAACCAAGTACCTTCTTAGGATTGCCAAAGGAAAAAGCTCTTTTATCAGGGGCTATTGATGATATAGCAAATGGAGATTTTATTTCAGCAAAAGGGAAACTTTTAGAACTTGTGGAAAAATATCCAAAAACAAAGCAAGCAGGAGAAGGTTATTATTTACTTGGATTTGTAGAGCACAAACTTGGAAATATTAAAAATGCTTTTTCTTACTTTAAAAAAGGCTGTCTTTTTCCTCAACCTATAGACACAAGGGATTATGCTTGTTTCTCAGCTTCTTTTACAGCAATTCAGCTTGATAATCTGATTGATGCAGAGAAGTTTTTGAAGAAAATTCAGTTTGAAGATAAAAATGTAGATTTTTTAAAAGGAGTTCTTTCTCTAATAAAAGGGAAAAAAGAAGAAAGTTTTCAAATACTTAAAAATGTAAAGTGTGATAATCTTGATATAAACTTTATTGATTACTGTGTTTATTCAAAAGGTTATATCCACTTCTGGCACAAGGATTTTAAAACTTCGCTGAAATATGTTTCTATGCTTACTGATATTCATTATAAAAAACAGACCCTTGTTATCGCTGGATTTGACTATTTTAACCTTGGCGATTTAAAAAAAGCTAAAAAACTCTTCCTCTCATACATAGAAGGATATGGGACTATTGATAAGATATCAGATTATGTTATATACGGACTTGCCCTTATTAATATAAAGGAAAAAGATTACAATTCAGCCCTTGAAAGAGCTGGTATACTTGAATCAAGAAATAAAGATTTAGCCCAGAACATATACATACAGCTTGCAGCTGCTTACTCAAAATCAGGAAAGTACAGAGACAGTCTGGCTCTACTTCAAAAAGCTCTACAGGTATCCCCTGAATATAAAGATTTACTCAAGAAAAAAATTGCTGTAGCAGCTTACAATGCAGGAAAATACCATTATGCCTATATGCTTATGAAAGATATAGATGAGCCTGTTTTCTATCTATACACAGCATTTGCCCTATTGAAAGATGGAAATGTTCCAGAAGCAGAAAAGTACTTACTAAAAGCATCAACAACAGAAAATCAGCAAGTAAAAGTGGAAGCTTTAAAGTATCTTGCTGATATCTACTACTACTCAAATGAAGATAAGAAGTTTTTAGATACTGTTAAAGAACTATCAAATTACGACAGAAAGTACGCAGAAGACCTCTTAGGATGGTTTTTCTTCAAGAAAAAGATGTACGATAAAGCAGAGCTTTCTTTTAATGACCTGTATATGAAGGCTGTAAGTGCTTTTAACAATGAAGATTATGAAACAGCAAAAAGACTTATACAGCAGTTAAACAACAGAAAAGCTAAATTTTTACTTGCGTATATATACCTTAAACAAGGAGATATTGACACAGCAAGGGATATTCTGAAAGAACTTTCTAAAGGAGATGATGATATTGCAGTTAAGGCTGCTTATATGTATGCTTACTCCTTTTTCTCCCAGGGAGATTATCAGAGGGCAATAGAAGAGTTTAGAAAAGTTTTACAACATTTCCCTGATACAAAAGAAGCAGATAGAGCCTATCTTAAAATAGCAGATGCTTACTTTAACCTTGGAGATAAAGATAGAGCAAGGGAGATATATCAGGATTATATAAAGAAACATGCAAATACCCCAGAAGCTATAGATGCTGCTTACCAGCTTGCCCTTTTAGAAATGAAAGAAGGAGAGGGAAAAGATATCACAAAACAGTTAGAGAATTTTATAAACAGATATCCAGAATATCCATTTGTTAACCTCCTTATCGTTCAGCTTGCAGATGCTTATGCACAGGACAATGATTTTGATAAAGCTGAAAAACTTTACAAAATGGTTATAGAAAAGGATGTAGATGAATCAGAATACGCCCTGTATAAGTTAGCTTATATGAAGTTTAAGTATGGTAGAAAGGGGCTTGCTGTGGTTCTACTAAGGGAGTACTTAAACAGGTATCCAGAAGGTAAATATGCTGTTCAGGTTAAAGAACTCCTTGCACAGGCTTTTGAAGCTTTAGGAAAAATAGGAGACGCTATAGCAGTACTTAAAGAGCTTCCACAAACACCAGAGAACCAGTTTAAACTTGCAACACTTCTTTTCAAAAATGGGGACTATACAGAAGCAAAAAGTTATTTTGAAAGTCTTTATAACAGATTTCCTGAAATGAGAAATGATATAGCATACTACCTTGGTAAAATTCAGTATGAGCTTGGATATTACGAAAATGCATTAAAGTACCTTAACGAAGCTATAAAAGGTTCTGACTACAACCACGTTGCTGAGAGTTATTACCTTATAGGTCTTATATACATGGAGCAGGGGAAAAAAGAAGAAGCTTTAAACAACATAATAAACGTTATATATCTTTATCCTGAGGCTAAAGAAGTTGTTCCAAAGGCAAGACTTCAAGCTGCAAGACTTATGAAGGAGTTAGGTAAAAGATACGAAGCAGCGTGTGTTTTAAAACCTCTTTTAAAAGATAAAGACATTCCAGTTAGAATTAAAAATGAAGCCAAAAAACTCAAGAAAACACTTCCAGACTGTTTAGAATAAACGGAGGAAAAAATGGACTATATCATTTCTCTATTTCAAAAAGGGGGACCATTGATGTACCCCCTATTTGTTTTAGGTATTGTTTCTGTTGCTTTTATAATAGAGAGGTTTTACAGTCTTTCCTACAAAAAAGTTATTCCAACAAAAGAAGTAGAAGCAGTACTCCTTTATCTAAGAGAAGGAAGACTTACAGAAGCTATAACAACAGCAAAAGTAAAAGAAAGCCTTGCTACTAATGTTATTGCAAATGTACTTGAATTCTATATGAACGGAAGAAAATCCAGAGAAGACCTTGAACTTGCAGCTGAAGAAGTTGCAAAAGTTGAGATACCTAAAATGGAAAACTATGTAAATCTCCTTGGAGCTATTGCTGCTATATCTCCACTACTTGGATTTTTAGGTACAGTTACTGGAATGATACAGGTATTTGAAGCCCTTTCCCTTGAAGGTTTAACTAACCCTTCTGTTTTATCAGCTGGTATATCACAGGCATTGCTAACAACAGCTTTTGGTTTAACAATAGCAATTCCTTCTCTTGCAGCTTACTGGTACTTCCGTTCTAAACTGTACTCAATGGTTGCACAACTTGAAAATATAACAAATGACCTTATATATCTCCTTGAGAAAGGGATAGAAAAATGAATTTTAAAAAGTACATGAAAGCAGAAGATAAAGGTTATATCATTGATATGACAGCTCTTGTTGATATAGCCTTTATAATAATCCTTTTCCTTGGAATTGTAAGTACCCTTGCTCCTATATCGTCTATAAATGTTGAACTACCAACAGCAACATCAGAAAAAACATCTGTGGAGCCAACAAAGATATTTGTTGATAAGAGTGGTTTTTATTACATAAATGGAAAAAAGGTTTCAGACAAAGAAATCATTGATTTCCTAAAAAACAGTAAAACAAAGTCTGTTTCTATTGTTGCTGATAGAAGAGTTATATATGAAAAAGTTGTACACTTAATGGATTTAGCTAAACAAGCTGGAGTTGAGTCAATAAACATAGCAACAAGAAGGGCAGAATGATGGGAAAAACTGAAGAGTTTGTTATAGCCGGTAAAATCCACGGAACCCATGGTGTTAGAGGAGATTTAAAAATAGAAGTTTTTCCACCAAACTTTAAACTTCCAAAAACTCTATATATAAAGGATAAAAAAGGAAATTTTATTCCCCTTGAAGTAGAAGCTTACTCAAAGAAAAAAGGTTTAATCAGATTTAAAGGATATGATACCCTTGAAAAAGCAAAAAAGATAAAACACCATTTTTTCTATGTTGAAACATCAAAACTGCCAAAACTTGAAAAAGATACTTTTTATGAGTATCAGCTTCTTGATATGGATGTTGTATTCAATGATAAAGTGATAGGTAAGATAGTAAAGGTTGATGATAGACTTTCCCATGCTTATCTGATTATAAAATGTATAGATGATAAGATAAGACACCTTCCTTTCATAAAAGAGTTTGTGAAAGAGGTTGATGTGGAAAACAAAAGAATTGTTGTTGAAGTACCAGAAGGGTGGTTTACCCTATAAAGTATTGATTTTTATTAAAAATGTATAAATTAATTGGTAAAACTAAAGAGGAGGTAAATAAAAATTCTTAAGTTAGAAGTTCAGATACCAGTAGAAGCTTTTTTTAGTATTGTTGGTAATAAGGATGAAAACATAAAGTTTTTTGAAGATACATTTGATGTTGATATATTTGCAAGGGGAACAAGTCTTATAGTTGAAGGTTCAGAAGAAAATCTTGATAAGTTTGAGGAGTTTATGGAAAAGGTTGCATCTTATTTTGAAGCAGGACACGTTTTATCTGCCCAGGATGTTAGAAATCTTGCTACAGGATTTAAACATGAAAAAGAGTTAGAGGAAAAAAGCTTAAAAGCATACTCAAAAGAAGGGGAAGCCATACTTTTTACCCATAGAAAGAAACCTGTAATGGCTAAAACACCAGGTCAAAAACTTTACGTAGAAACAATAAAGAAAAATGATATAACCTTTGGTGTGGGTCCTGCTGGAACCGGGAAAACCTATCTTGCCATGGCAATGGCAGTATCTTACTTAAAAGCCCAGAAAGTAAACAGAATCATACTAACAAGACCTGCTGTTGAAGCAGGAGAAAAACTTGGATTTTTACCAGGAACACTCACAGAAAAAGTAGACCCTTATTTAAGACCGCTTTACGATGCTCTTTATGACATGGTGGATGCAGATAAAGTAAACGATATGATAGAAAAAAATATTATAGAAATAGCTCCCCTTGCTTTTATGAGGGGAAGGACATTAAATGACGCCTTCATAATACTTGATGAAGCCCAGAATACAACAAAAGAACAGATGAAGATGTTTTTAACAAGAATAGGATTTGGTTCAAAGGCAGTTATAACAGGAGATATAACCCAAATAGACCTACCTAAAGTTTCCCAGTCAGGTCTTGTGGAAGCCCTTAAAGTTTTGAAAGATGTTAAAGGAATAGGAATAGCTTATTTTTCAGAAAAAGATGTTGTTAGACATCCTGTTGTTCAGAGAATAATACAGGCTTACGATAGATATCAGCAGGAAAAAGAGAATGAATAAAGTATCTATTACAAAAGAAGTTTATGATAGAGAAATAACAAAGAAGTTTGTAAAGGATACAGTAGAAAAAATTTTGAAAGAACTTGACCTTGATAATGTAGAGGTAAGTATTTTACTGACTGATGATAAAAGAATAAGGGAGTTAAACAGAGATTGGAGAGGAAAGGACAAAACTACAGATGTCCTTTCTTTTCCTGCAGGAGAAGATTTTTTAGGTGGATATAAATATAAACTTCTTGGAGACATTGTTATATCCGTTCCTTTTGCCAGAAGACAGGCGAAAGAGATAGGCTATACCCCAAAGGAAGAAATACTTAGATTACTAATCCATGGTATTCTTCATCTTCTTGGGTATGACCACGAAACATCTGAAGAAGATGCCAGAGTTATGTTTTCCCTCCAGGATAAAATTTTCTCTAATATTTCACTTTAATTGTAAATTTTTTTTACAGTGTAAAAAAAATTTACAAATCTGTGGATGTATTGATTATTAACATTTTGATAATAGGTTTTACAATCTTAATTGTAAATTTTTTTTACAATTGATAAAACTATAAAAATTATTTACATTTTGTATCAATAACTTACAAATTTGGCATTTTCATTGCTTTATATAAAAATAACATTTGATATAAAAATTAAATCTTTAAGGAGGTTTAGTGTGATGAAACACAAACTACTAAGGTCGGCGCTTTTAACAGCTTCTGTAGCAGCAGGGATTTTAACAGGAGCTGCTCAGG
>CAZOTZ010000010.1:0-20019 GCA_964582875.1 uncultured Aquificales bacterium
CTGTTAAAATCCCTGCTGCTACAGAAGCTGTTAAAAGCGCCGATTTTGCTAATTTTTTCATCTGTAAAAAACCTCCTTAAAAAGATATATATTGCTTTTACTTTCATTTGCAATTTACAGGCCATTTTTTTAATCCTTTACAATAAGGGTTTACAGATATTAAAAATGTATTTGGTGTAATTTATGTTTACATACAGGGAAGATATAAAAGGCTAAAATAGTGTTTAAAATAAAGATTAGACAGGGAAACAGAATGTTGTAATAAAAATTTCTATAGTGTAAAAATTTTTTACTTGTATATTACTTTTATTTACTGACAGTTTTCTGATTGCAAAATTTTTCCGAAAGTTCCATAAAATTCTTTAATAGTTTTTTTCCGTATTTTGTAAGAATTGACTCTGGATGAAACTGAACTCCCCATATTGGGTAAGATTTATGTTCAATTCCCATTATTTCATCATCTTCTTCAGTCCATGCAGTTATTTCAATATCTTGAGGTAAAGTATTCTTATCTATAACAAGGGAATGGTATCTTACTGCTTCAAAAGGACTTGGTATATCTTTAAAAATTCCCTTTTGATTATGGTATATCATTGAAGTTTTTCCATGCATAAGACATTTTGCTTTTACTATCTTAGCTCCGAAAGCTGCACCTATTGATTGGTGTCCTAAACAGACACCTAATATTGGGTAAACACCTTTAAAAGACCTGATAACATCAACTGATATACCTGCTTCATTTGGGGTACATGGTCCTGGAGAGATAACAATAGCATCTATATCTTTCATCTGTTTTATATCTTCAACAGTTATTTCATCGTTTCTTTTTACCAGAACATCAGCCCCGAGTTCATAAAAATACTGAACAATGTTGTAAGTGAAAGAGTCGTAGTTATCAATCATAAGTATTTTCATCAGCTACAATCCCCGGTAAAAACTTTTAAAAAATAATAGCAATTTTATAAATCATATCAAGTGAAAAATTGTTTATAATGTAGTTAAGAATTTACCAAAATGGAGGGAAGAAATTGAAAAAAATACTAACTGTTTTAAGTGTGGCTGTTTTTATATCCCTTGGAGCTTATGCTAAAGATATCAGGATAGCTGTTGTTGATGTTGGAAAAGTTATGACCCAATCAGAGCTTGGTAAAAAAATAAAAAAAGAGATGGAAGACAAAATTTCCTACTATAAAAAACAGATAGACAAACTTCAGAAAAAATACGAGGAAATAGACAAACAACTTCAAAACCCTGTTTTAAGTGAAGAGGGGAAAAAGAAGAAAGAAAAAGAAAAACAGGATATACAGGACAAACTTAGAAATATCCAGATGCAGGCAGCTGAAGAGTTAAACAGAATGAAAATGGAAGCTGAGAAAAAACTATCTGAGAAAATAGAAAAAGTTGTTAAAGCATATGCAAAAAAACATAATATAGATTTAGTGCTCGCAAAAACTCCACTAACCGGGATTATTTACTCAAGTGAAAAGATAGATATAACAGACAGTATACTTAAAGAAATGAACAAAAAATAGGAATATACAATGAAACTTTCTGAACTGGCAAAAATAGTCAGTGGTGAGCTTATAGGTAAAGATACAGAGATAGAAGGTTTATCCTCTATAGAAAATGCTACAGAAAAAGATATTGTTTTTATAACAGATAAAAAACTCTTAAAAAAAATTAAAGAAAGTAAAGCTGGTGCTGTTATAACCAGAGAAAGATTAGACATTGAAAAACCCCAACTAATAGTAAGCGCCCCAGATAAGGTAGCTTATAAACTACTTAATATTCTCTACAAGGAAAAACAAAAGAGCCCTGAAATATCAGAGACAGCTGTATTAGGAAAAAATGTAAAAATTGGTAAAGATGTTTACATCGGTGATTACGTAGTTATAGAAGACAATGTAGAGATTGGAGAAGGAACAAAAATATACCCTTTTACATTTATAGGAACAAACACAAAAATAGGAAAAGATGTCATAATCTATCCAAGGGTCACTATCTATAAAAACACAGTTATAGGAAATAGGGTGATTTTACATTCCGGTGTTGTTATTGCTGGAGATGGTTTTGGCTATTATCAGGAAAATGGAAAACATATAAAGATAAAACATGTAGGAAGTGTAGTTATAGAAGATGATGTTGAGATTGGGGCGAATACAACAATAGACAGGGCAATGATAGATAAAACAGTAATAGGAGAAGGTACAAAGATAGATAACCTTGTTATGGTGGGACATAACTGTAAAATAGGAAAAAACAGTATCTTCGTTTCTCAAGTTGGTATAGCAGGTAGCTGTAATATAGGAAATAATGTAATCCTTGCTGGACAGGTAGGTGTAGCAGACCATATAAACATAGCAGATAATGTTATTATTACAGCAAAGTCAGGAGTAGGTAAAGATATACAAAAAGCTGGTATATACGGAGCCAACATACCGGCTATAGAATGGTCCAAATGGAAAAAAATACTTATTTATCTTTATAAACTTCCAGAAATAATAAAAAAACTAAAGTAGGGGAAGATGGAATACAGAAATTTAGGAAACTCTGGATTAAAGGTATCTGTTATATGTTTAGGTGCTATGACATTTACAGAAAAAGGATGGCGTTCAGCAGGTAAAATGCCTTTTTCTGAAATACAGAAAGTTGTTGATTACGCATTGGATAAAGGTGTCAATTTCTTTGACACTGCTGATATTTATGCATTTGGAGAAAGTGAGGAACTCCTTGGCAAAGCTTTAGGAAATAAGAAAAATGACGTTATCATTGCAACTAAAGTCAGAGGACCTATGTCTGAAGACCCAAATGACAGAGGTCTTTCAAGACATCATATATTTAAATCTATAGATGCGTCTTTAAAAAGGTTAGGAAGAGATTACATAGACCTTTACCAGGTACACTGGTGGGATAACCACACACCTATAGAAGAAACACTTGAAGCACTGAATGACCTGATAAGAATAGGGAAGGTTAGATATATAGGAATATCAGACTTTGCAGGATGGCAGATAACAAAATCTGTTATGCTACAGGAAAAAAATAACTGGTCTAAATTTATTTCAGCACAGATGTACTACTCTCTACTTGGAAGGGATATTGAGTTTGAAGTTGTTCCTGCCTGTAAAGATTTGGGACTTGGTATACTCCCGTGGAGTCCATTAGCAGGGGGATTTTTAACTGGAAAATACACAAAGGAAAATATCCCTGAGGACAGTAGATACGCAAGAATGGAAAGACCTTTTCTAAGATTTGACTTTGAAAAAGCTTACTTTTTAATTGATGAGATGAAAAAAATAGCGGAAAAGTATAACGCCTCTGTATCCCAGGTAGCTCTAAACTGGTTAAAAGCCAAACCATTTGTAAGCTCAATAATAATAGGTGTAAGAAACCTTAAACAACTTGAAGACAACTTAGGATGTGTTGAATGGGACTTATCTCAAGAAGATGTAGAGTATTTAGATGAAATAACAGCTCCAGAAAAACCTTATCCCCAATGGTTTTTAGATATTTTTGCAGACCTTTAATCCACTCTCCCCCTGAGGTCAGGAGTATTTCTCCTCCCACCTATAAAAATCTTCAGAAAAGTAGTTTATCCTTCTTTTTTTAAACTCCCTTGTTGAGTAAAGTATTTTATACTCTTTTATTCCTGTTTCCTTTGATATCTCTTCTACAAGTTCCTCAATTTCCTCTTTTGATTGGGCGTGAACCATGGCAAACAGGTTGTACTTCCACTTTTCGTTTGTTGTTCTCTTATAACAGTGGGAAACTGCTCTATATGAAGCTATCTTATATCCAATCTCCTCAACTAAATTCTCTGGAACTTTCCAGACAGTCATACCATTTGCTTTAAATCCAGCTTTTCTGTGGTAAAGTATTGCTGCAAATCTTCTCATAATCCCAGACTGAAGGTAAAATCTGAGTTTTTCAATTAAATCTTCTTCAGATATACCTAAAATATCAGCATAAACTTTAAAAGGTCTTTCTTTAAGGGGAATATCTTTCTGGGTTATTTTTATTATCTCCTTATCAAACTTTGAGAGATTAACAGCTTTTTTTTCTTTATTTTCTGGAAAGAAATCCTCTTTTTCCTTTGTATCTTTAAAATTTAACTTAACTCCTATCTTAAACAGTTTTTCTGTTTTCAGTATAACGTAATCTTTGACTTTTGTTATTTCAGCTATCTTTTTTACAGTTTCTTCTAATCCAAGTTTTGAGTCTGGAGGAACAGCTATTGTAAACCATAGATTAAAATCATCTGTCCTTTCGTAGTTGTGGCTGACGCCAGGGTGTTCATTAATAAAGTTTGCTGTTTCCTCTATTCTGTCTGTCTTAAACGCAACAAGGGAACTTTCGTATCCTAAAGATTTAGTATCATATATAGGGGATATCTGCCTGATTATCTTTTCCTCTTTTAATTTTTTTATTGTTTCTATAACATCATTCTGAGGAATGTCTAAATCCTCAGCTATCTTTTTAAACGGCTCTTTTACAATAGGTATACCTTCTTGAAGAAAGGAGAGTAAATCCTGATTTTTCTCTAAAATTTCCATACTCTACCTCTAATGTTTAGTATCCGTTGTTTTCGTGTGCTTCTAAACTTTCTAATAGGTTCTCATACCAGTTTATATTCTTACGTAGATTTACAACGTTTCCTACAAGGAATATAGCAGGGGAGTAAACTGTTGTTTTTCCTTCTGCTACTTCTTTTAGTGTAGAAACAATAGATTTCTGCTCTTTTGTTGTTCCTTTCTCTATGAAAATAACTGGTTCTTCAGGGTCTCTCCCGGCTTTTATAAGATTTTGGGCTATCTTCTGGCGGTTCGCTACACCCATAAGAAAAACAAGTGTATCTATACCAACGAGAGCCTCCCAATTAATATCTGGAAACTGACCTTTATGACCGTGGCCTGTTATAACAGCAAAAGATGAAGAAATTCCCCTATGGGTAACAGGAACCCCAGCATAAGCAGGCACAGATATAGCTGAAGTTATTCCTGGTACAACCTCAAAAGGAATTCCCTTTTCTGAAAGAAACGTTGCTTCCTCTCCCCCTCTGCCGAAAACAAAAGGGTCACCACCTTTTAGACGAACTACTATATCGTTATTCAGGGCATAATCGTAAAGAAGAAAGTTTATCTTATCCTGTTCAAGGATATGTTTCCCATCTTCTTTACCGACATAAATAAGTTCACAGGTTGGTTTTGCCAGAAAAAGTATTTCAGGATTTACAAGTCTATCGTAAAGTATAACGTCTGCTTTCCTCAGAAGGTTATAGGCTTTTACTGTTAGTAGTTCAGGGTCTCCTGGACCTGCTCCCACAAGATAAACCTTACCCATTTTTTTCTCCTGAAATGCTTTGTTTTATAAATCTGTTTCCTTTTTTCTCCCTATTCATTGACTAAAATTAAGACTACCTGACTATAAAAATACCTGATGGATTTGGAATTGTTATCTCTTTTTCTTTTTCCCAGTTAGCTGTATTAAAAATTTTCAAACTGTTATCAAAGTAAGATGATACGTAAAGTTTTTTTCCATCTGTTGAAAATCTAATATGCATAACTCTTTTTCCTGCTGGGAAAGTTTTTACAACTTTTATTTTACTAAGGTCTATTACAGAAAGGAGATAATCTTTATCACCGCTGTAGTTTACAACTGCAGTTTTTTTATCAGGTGATACTGATATAAAAACAGGAAGACCTTCAAGGGGAATTCTTTTTACAACCTCCATTTTATCAATGTCAACAACATAAGCAGCTTTTTCTCCAACAGCAGGTATTAAAGCTTTACTACCAAATATTCCCCACATACCAAAATGGGGGATTTTAAAAACCACCTCTTTTTTTTCTCTGTTTTTAAATACTACTTTTTTGTAAGTAAAATCCTTTAATGATATTATCCCGACACCTTTTTCTTTAAAAAATCCAGCTATATATCTGTCCCTGTCTATAAGAGCATCAAAAGGCATTTTTCCAACATTTATTTTCCTTTCAACAGAAAAATCTTTTTCTGCATTAAGTACCCATGTCTGGTCTTTATCCATGAGGGAAAAAACCAGAAAAGGGAAGTAAGGCTTTATTCCTACATTCCTTGAACCTGTATAGATTTCTTTGACAGGATTAAGATTTTTATCAAGTATTGAAACTTTTTTTGGGTCATAATGGGCAATTGCTATATACTTTCCTATAAATGTAAATCCTATTCCACTGTTTCCTGGTTTTGTTTTTTTTACAATCACATCCTTTTTGTTGTCTATTTTAGAAAAATAGCCATTCCTTGATATACAGTAGCTAAAGTCCCCATCTGTTTTTACTACAGCATGGTTCAGATTACCAAGGTTTTTTATTTCTTTTACAAGTTTCTCATCCTGTATAACCGCAAGGCTTCCTCTTTCCCTTTCAACTACATAGAGTTTTTCACCAAAGGAAAATCCAAACATTAAAAGTAAAAGAAAAAAAACTGCCTTTTTCATAGCTTGCCCCTTATTTATTTTTATAAATAACATTCTGGGTCTTCTGCAAAGTAGTCCCCATATACAGCATAAGCCCTTGAACGGGAATTTCCATTACATATATCTATGTAAGCACATTTTTCACATTTACCTTTTACTGGTCTTGGGTGTTGCCTTAACTTTGTCATCAGGCTGTTAGAATTAACTATAGAATAAAAGTCTTTCTCGTGTATATTTCCTATTTTGTATGGAAAATATGTATCAGGTTTAACATTTCCCCTGTAGTCTATATCAAAAATCCTTACTCCTGCCTGGTTTCCTCCCCATCTTTTTAGATTTTCATACAAAAGTTCAGCTTTTGCTGGATATTTTTCCTTAAACATTCTGTAAAGTAAAACGGCGTCTGCTTCGTTATTTCCTGTTACAACGTCTATAGGTATGTTTTTTTCAACATATTCAAAAGATTTTTCTATAATAAATTCAACATTTTTCCTGTACTTTTCCTTATCTGTCTGTGTTAACTGTCTCCCTCTGCCAGAATATACAAGATGGGATATATAAACTTTTGGGATACCTTCTTTTTCTGCAAGGGAAAATATGAAGGGAAGGTCTTTTTCTGTTTCTGAAGAAATTGTAAATCTTATTCCTGTTTTTACACCTTCTTTTTTTACAACTCTTACCGCTTCAACAGCTTTCTTATAAGCTCCCTTCATTCCTCTAAATCTGTCGTGGGTTTCCTCTTTACCATCAATACTTATACCAACGTAAGAAAAATGCTCCTTTATTTTTTTCACATTTTCCTTATTTATAAATGTTCCGTTTGTTGAAAGGGTTGTTATAAAGCCATTTTCATTAAAAAGATTTGCTATATCAAATAAATCCTCCCTTATTAAAGGCTCTCCTCCGGAAAGAATAAGAACTTTAACTCCTGCTTTTTTTAAAAATGGTATTTGCCTTTGTATATCTTTTATTGATATTTCCCCTGACCTTGAAGTGTTAGCTGAAGAATAACAGTGTTTACAGAAAAGATTACAGGCGTTTGTAAGGTTCCATATAAGGATTTTTCCACTGAAAGGGGATATTTTTTTACCTTCTAATGTTTTTTTTATATATTCAGTTATTCTTAGCATCTTTTTTATCCTTGAACTGTTTCATATAGGAAAGTATAGCTCTGAGTTCGTAATGGGAAAGTTTTATTTTCGGCATTGCGTTTCTTTTATAACCAAGTTTTTTATAAGTTTCTTCAGGATTTGCTATATGGGCTAAAATCTGTGCATCTGTTCTGTGGTTTACAATCCATCTGAAAGAAGGGGCAAAAGCTTCCTGTGTCTGGTGATGGCATCCCCAACATTTTTCCATAAAAATCTGCTTTCCAAGTAATACAGGCTGATACTTCCTTGATTTGTTTATGATGTTGTACTTTCCTATTGGGATACTTGCTGGAATTCTTTTTTTTAGCTTTAGGGTTATACTGTCATAAATAAGGAGAGCCCCATCTCTATTGTAAAGGCTTACATAAGCAAGATTTCCATCTCCGTTAAACTCTGTATGTATAACCCTTTTTCCTTTCTCTGTTTTTATAGTTTTAACGGAAAAATCATCTCTATTTATGAGAACAATTCTGTCTTTACCGTTATCTGTCCACAGGTAAGGTGTTGTTGGGTGTGTCCTTACAAAAAATCCATTTCCACCTACATTTACTTTCTTCACAAACTTCCAGTTATACAGGTTCCATACTGTTACAAAAGGCTTTGTTATATGTGGAGTAGCAAAGAAAAACTTTCCTTTTTTGTACCACACTGTAGCAGATGCAAGATGAGGCATACCATCTATATCTGTTGAAAAAACTTCTTTCTGTTTTAAAAGACTATAAACAGATAATCTGCTTCCTTTTCTTGAGGTTCCTATAACAAACTCTTCAAATGGGTCTATGAAGAAATCCTCATAAGCTTCTGGTAAAGGCTTCATTTTTATTGAAAAGTTTTTGGTATCTAAAAAGCCTATTTCCGGTTTATCTCTGAATGTGAAAATAGCCTCATCTTTTGAGTAAAGTGAATAAATAGCTGAGATAATTCCTTTTTCTTTTATAATTTTTAGAGGCTTTAAGCTTTCACTATCAAGAATAACAATTGATTTTGGGAGCCAGCAGGAAGCAAAAATATACTGTCCATTTCTATCAATTGTAATATTCCTTAAATAAACACATGCTCTAACTTTTCCGTAAAACCTACCATCATTTATATCGTATCTTCCTACCCATCCATCCCTTGAAGGTACGTAAACCTTCCAGCCTGATGGTGAAAACTTAAGTCCTCCATGGACATTTTTAAAATCAAATTTATCAAGAACTTCTGTACCTTCCATTATCCAGACTTTTTGTCTTCCCCTTTCAACAACAGCAACAACATTTTTTATGTTTTTTATATTAAGTTTTTTTCTTTTTTTTTTAGATACATAAATAGAAGAGTTTATTTTGTCTAAAGACCAGTTAACAGAAGCAGGTGTTCTTATGAAAGATATTATCTCTTTTATCTGGTTTTCTGAAAGGTTTTTAAAAGAAGGCATTTGTGTTGCTGGAAGACCATTTTTAATGATATTTATCAGTTTTTTTTCCGGGTACTTTCTTAAAAATAATGGAAAAAGTGGGGGAGCCACTGTACCAGTTCTGTCAATGCCGTGGCAGCTTGCGCAGTACTTCTGGTACAGTTGACTTCCCTTGTTTCCCCCATAAGCCATGGGAGAAAACACAACCAACGGGACAAGCAGCAGCAGGCTACCTATTCTTTTCATCAGTAAATATCCTTCATTGTGTTTGTTACGTTAAACTTACCTGTTGGTGTCCTTACCCAGTCTCCTTTTATAATCTTTTTGAGCTTAAGTGTTTTATCGTCATAAACAAGTATTCCTGTTGGCTGGTCTTTTCTTCCCCATATTGAAATCCAGAACTCTGAACCGTCAGCGTTAAACTCTTCATGAACAGCTCTTACGTTTTTGAACTCTTCAGGTATTTTCAACGTTTTAACAAGCTTAAATGTATTTTTGTCGTAAACAAATATACTTCTTTTTAGTTGTGGGTCAGGATTCAAAGGTCTATCAGCAAGTAACCATTTTGATTTAGGATGGGTTTTTATAAATAGATTACCTCCACCTACACCTGGCATTTTTATCCATTTAACAACTTTCCATGCGTACTGTGGATGGTTTTTAGGGTCTGTTCCTATACATGCAATTCTGTTTTCACCAATATGACCTGTACACCAGATTGGACCGTACTTAGGATGGTTTATGTTCGCACCTCTACCTGGATGAGGTTTTATACCAACATTTACAATAGCTTCAAGCTTTTTCTCTTTTGTATCAATAACAACTATTTTGTTTCTCATATTAGCAGCAACAAGGAAGTATCTTTTAGATAAGTCCCAACCTCCATCGTGGAGATACCTTTCAGCATCAATCATATCTACTTTTACTGTTCCCTTATCCACTTTTGAGTAATCTACAAGCCAAACCTGACCTGCTTCTTTTATGTTTAAAACCCATAATGGGTCATAATGGGACGCAACTATAGATGCAACCCTTGCCTCTCTAACAAAATCTTTAGTGTCATAGTAGTAATCACTTGTTGCATGTCTTGTTATTGGTTTAAGTGTTTTTCCGTCAAGGATTACAAATGACGGTGGCCAGTAACAACCTACAACAGCATACTTATCTTCGTAGCCGTGATATTTTGATGTATCAATAGAACGGGCATCATAACATACTTTAACTTCTGCAACTTTATCAGGTTTTTCCATCCACAGGTCTATAACTGTAGCTTTACCGTCCCTTCCTATTGAATATAGGTATCTTCCAGATGCTGATGTCCTTAGAATATGTACTGCAAATCCTGTGTCAACTATGTTTAAAAGTTTTTTTGTTGTTCCGTCTATAACCGCAACTTTTCCAACGTCTCTGAGGATAACACCGAAAAAGTTCTTCCAGTGGGGATTTGCAGGTTTTGCAGGTCTTTTATCAACAGGAACATAAACTTCCCATGAATCCATTATCTTTTTCCAGCTAAGTAAAGGAGGAGGTGGTGGTTCATGTTGTAAAAATCTCGCCATAAGATTAATTTCATCTTTTGTAAGAACTCCCTGTTTTCCCCAGTCAGGCATACCGGCTGGAGAACCATTGTAAATAAATGCCTCAATAGCTTCAGTGTTTAAACCTCTTTCTTTAAGAGCTTCTGGAGTTAACGCTGGACCAGTGGCACCTTTCCTGAGCATTCCATGACAACCTGCACACCTGTCAAAATAAATTTGGGATGCTTTTTTCATTTCTTCTTTCGTTATTGGTGGTGGCTGGTCAGCTTTTGCGATAGAAACAGCTGCTGTTGAGACAACAGCAGCTCCAATCAACCCTGATATTAATCTTTTTGCCATTTTCATGGCATACCTCCTTTTATAAAAAAGGGAATTAGTATTTGTAATCAAGCTGTAGCCAGTACTTTGTAACATCTTTTGTTCCTAATGCTGTTGTAGAGTTACATGTTGCACCTATACAATAACCGTCATCTGCACTGTAAAAGGCAGCTTTAGCAAGGAATGAAAGTCTTTTTGTTAATTTCTTTGCATAAAGAACATCTATTTCTGAACCAATATCTTTGCTGTTTAATGCCCCCTGGTCTTTATCTGCTTTGAAGTTAAGGTATGCAACCATTAATTTACCTATTGCCTTACTTTTGTATCCTGCAGAAATACACAGTTCATTCATTCCATAGTAAAATCCCTTTGCTGCTCCTTTTAAGAGAACATCTGACCAGCCGTCAAATTTGTGGAGGGTTGCAAGGGGTGTTGAAAATCCAGCGTCTTTTCCGTCTGCATCACCAAACATTGTATACATGACATTTCCAAAGAAACCACCATAGGAAGCTCCAAGCTTAACTCTGTAGTAGTCTGTATCAATATCAGGTTTTGTTTTCAGATTGTCCTTTTCGTATGGGTCTGTTTGTTTAGCATACTCACCAAGGTATGATATTTTTACATCTCCAAGGGATATTTTTCCTGAAGCTTTTATACCGTAGGTGTTATGGATATCAGTAAGCAGATATGCAAATCCTTTCAGTTTTAATGCTGGAGAGTAAGTGTAGTTTACATCTAAAACAATAGGCATCTTATCCATATGCCAGTCTACGTTTAACTTATCAACAATTCCTTTCCTTTCATAAACACCTGCAAGTAAAAAGTTTAGATTTGGAAGAGGTTTTCCTGCTACAGCTACTACACCTAAAGATTGGGGCATTTGTCTCCAGTTTACATTACCTATAAATCTGTGGTCATCTATAATTACGTATTTTCTACCTGCTACAAAAGCATAGTTTCCCATTCCATAAACAACAAAAGCCTGTGTTATTCTTGTGTTATGTGGGTCTAAAACTGTTTCGTACTTGCTTTTTTGTGGTGCATAGTTATCAATAAGAGCTGATACATCAATAGCTTCTATCTGGGCAGAGAGCCCTTGAACCCCAAGTAAAGAACCTATTTTTACTCCTATTTTTGTTCTGATTGTTAAAGCGTTTGCTGAATCCTTTGAACTACCGTCTACATCTACATACTCATACCTTGGTCTGAATTCAAGATAAGGTTTTACATTATCAATAAATGAAGCTCCAAGTAAATCCTGAGCTTTTACTGTGTGTGTTGAACCTGAAATTAAAAAAGCTCCTGCTGATAGGAGTGCTGCTGCTCCTAATCCTAAAAGCTTACCTCTCATGATTAGCCTCCTCTAAGGATTTGTTTCTTCAAGAAGTTTTTTTAAAACTTTCTCCCCCTCCAGTCCAAGTTTTTCACAAAGGGACTGAAGTCTGTCATATGTTTCTTTATCTAAATACATAACAACCCTCACTGGTCCACCTTCTTTCTCCCTCATTTCATCATAGAGATTTTGCATTTCTTTCTTTTTTTCCCTTGAAACTGGAGCCCTCATTGACTTGTATTCAACAAGTTTTCCATTTTTGTAAACCCCTGATATTTCTGCATACACCCAGTAGTAACCTCTGTCTTTTCTTAAGTTTTTTACATACCCTTTCCATGTCTTGCCTTGCTGTATAGTAGACCACAAATCTTTGAAAACAGATTCAGGCATATCTGGATGTCTGATTATGTTATGGGGCTTTCCTATAAGCTCTTCTGGTTTGTATCCTGATATTTTTGCAAATGTTTCATTCACATAAGTAATAATCCCTTTCAGGTCAGTTCTTGAAATAATCAGTTCATTCTCAGGAACTTCTGTTTCCCAGAACATATCAAAGGTTTTATCCATCTTAGCCCCCACTAAACCTCTTGAAAATAAAACTATGAAGATATATTTATATTAGCATTGTCTTAAATCAAAAAAAAACAAAAAAATTAACTGATATAACCTTTAATATGACCTTTATACACGATGTTTTCGGCTCTTACATTTTCATCGTTTAAAATTTCAGGAACCTCATTACTTAACTTTTGCAGATATTCAGCAGCAGACTCCCACTCTTCTTCAGAGTAGGCAAAAACCATATTTGCTGTTAAAACCCCTGGTAAGTTTTGTATTTCTCTGAGCTTAAATGTTTCTTCGTTAACATCCTCTCCTTCAATAACAACAACAATTCTTCCTCTGTCATCATGGAAGTAAACATCACAAAGCCCGCTCTCTTTTAATGTTTCTACAACTTCCTCAACTTTTTCTGGATTTGTTGTAACAAGAACACTTGATACATTCATCTTTTTATCCTCCATATGTATATTTCTCCATTATCACAACCTATGACAATGGTATTTTCGTTTATAAAAAGAATCTTACCGGGAGTAGATTTATGACCTTTCAAAAAACCTAACTTCTCTCCTAAACCTGTATCTATAATAGCAACGTCATATTTATCGTTATAAAGATAAGCTCCTGTTTTTCCAGAAGGGCTAAGACCTACAGAGAAAACCATAAAATCATCTGCCAAAAACTCTTTCCTTTTCCCTGTTTTTAGACTGTAGACAGATGCTTTTTTATCCCTTCCCCCAGAAATAACAGTTTTATTTTTTATATCTACACTGAAAGATTTATCTTTATTCATCTCTTCTATGTTTTTAATGAGTTTTCCTTTCTCCACATCAACTACATGTATATCCCCACTCTCATCTGCTACTGCAAGCAGTTTCTTATCTGTGTCTAAGGCCATATCTGAAAAGAAGGACATTCCTACAGGTATTCTGTAAATCTGTTTCTTTTCTTTCAAATCGTACAATACAACTTCATCTCCACTTAAGCCAAAAATAACTCTGTTATTACTAACAAACCTTACCCTGCTAATAGGAAGATGAGCTTTTCTTGAAAGAACTTTTTCAGGTTTGCCTTTTTCTTCTAAATTTACAAGATAAACATCTTTTCCTCCTCTCTCTGTTTGAACAACTGCGATAAGAGTTTTCCCATCTGGAGATACATCAGCAGAAAAAACTTTAGCAGGTTGAAGTTCCCCCATAAAATCTTCAAAGTAAGGAAAATCAATTTCTTTAACTATTTTTCCTGTTTTTAAATCAACAATATCTACTTTACTCCTTTCTGTTGAAACAAAAATCTTCCCATGGGAGTAAACAATGTCTGAAACAGCACCAGATGCTTTAACTTTTTTCTCTATACTTGCTTCAAATCCGTATGACAGATACAAAAAAGTAAGAAGAAGAAAAAAAACCTTATGAAACATTTCCACCCTCTACAGGATTTACTGTAATAGCGTTAGTTGGACAAACAGATAAACAAAAACCACAACCGGTACATAAATCCTGAAGCACCTCAGGATTAAATAGACCTTCAAATTTTATAGCATTATCAAGACATGGTTCCTTACAGCTAAAACACATGGTACCGTTCCAGGCAAGACAGCGTTTTTTATTTATACTCACATTTACATTTATTTTTTCTGGGTATTCAACCGACAAAACTCCAAACCCACATTCTTCTGCACATCTTTTACAGAAAGTACAGCCTTTTCCACTAAAAGAAACGTAAGGTGAACCATCTTTTCCTCTAAAAAGGATTTCCTCTTCACAGCTTTTAACACAAGCTCCATCACACTCATAACATAAAGACCAGTCTGATTCTTCTATGGAATAAGGGGGTCTTATTACTGATTTTTTTTCTTCCTTTAAATCTTTTATCTCTTCTAAGGTTGCCTGTGGAAGAAAGGGAAGGGCTTTTAAAAAGCCCCTCCTGTTTATTTTTTTGGACATCAATAAACCCCTTCCATTACGTTTTTATAAAGAACAGTTTTCTTTTTGGTTTCAGGATTTCTATAATCAGGTTTAAATGTGTTTTGAACAAGAGGTTTTGCATTTGCCTGTGGTACATGACACTGGGAACAGTTGTACCTTGCAGGGTCAAGTTTATTAAGCTTAACTATTTTGCCTTTTATGAGCTTGTCAAAATCAATAAAGTGGGTTGGGGAAATAGGTGTTGCTCCTACAGATTTAGCTACTTTAGGGTCATGGCAACCAAGACATGCATTGTTGTTTTTGGTAATAGGAAGTAGTCCTTCAACACTGTGGGGTATTAGTGGAGGAGCATTTTCATAAGACCTTGCAAATCTTTTAGCCTGTCCTGGAGGTGCTTTTGGAAACTCTATAGGAGGTGGTGCAGTGTTAACTGTTAATGGTGCTTTCCTGTAAGATAGTTCTTTGTCTGATATAGCCTTTTCTGAAGACCCTGCCTGTGCTTGTGTCTGGCAACCTGTAAATATAGCTACAGATAAGCCTACAACAGGTACAGTCATAAATGTTTTATATAAAATCTTTTTAAGCATTGTTTTTTACCTCCTTATTTGGTTTAAGCCTTAAACCAAAGTTAAGTGCATCATCATTGCAAACTTCAATACATCTTCCGCAGTTTATACATTCTCCAGAAGAAACAAAAACACTTTCTTTACCTACCATCCATAAAACCTGTTTTTCCGGGCATACATTTTTACAGTTCATACAGAGGGTACATTTATCAGCATCATGTTTCACCCTTATTACACTTGGTTTACTGATAAGGGAGTAAAATCCCCCTAAGGGGCATAGATGTCCACACCAACCATTTTTAGTAACAAACAAGTCAAAAAGGAAAACACCTAAAACAGCCATCCAGCCAAATCCTAACCCAAACACAAGTCCCCTGTGGAGCATTGAAATAGGGCTTACAAACTCAAATGCTGGTGCAGCAACAAGAAAAGACAGTACAAGACTTAACCCAAGTATCCAGTACCTTGTTTTACGGGATATCCTTAACTGCCATTCATCTTTGTGTATACCTGTTTTTACCCTAATCCAGTTTGCTAAATCGGTAACCATATTCATAGGACAGACCCAGCTACAGAAAGCTCTTCCCCCAATCAATGAGTAAAAAAGAACAACTATAACAGCCCCAATAATCACATCTGTAGCAAGTAAAGTTCCAGCTGCAAACATCTGTAAAACAGCATACGGGTCAGCCATTGGAATAACACCAAATATTTTTGAAGAGCTTAAATTTCCCTGAAGTATCTTCCAGCCGTATATGTTCCCGGCTATATAAAGCCCAAGTATTGTTAACTGAACTGCCCTTCTTGCTATCAAAAACCTGTGTTTGTATAACCAGTTATTCCTCATTGAGTAAATCCTCTGTATTTAAGTAGTCTTCTGGTCTTTTTTCACTGCGAGGAGTGATTGTCTTTTGTATTCCTTTTGAGCCTTTTAACCTTTCTTCATCTCTTTTTTCCCAGCCTTTTACGTAGTGTTTTCCAACTTTTCCAAGGGCAAGATGTCTTGGAAGTACAAAAATGGCAGGTTTTTCTGTAACACAGGCTCTTTCACATAAACCGCAACCGGTACATACGTCTGGATAAACAACTGGTAATAAAAATGCGTGTTTCCCTGTCCTTGGATTTCTTTTCAGTTCAAGTTTTATTGCTTTATCTATCAAAGGACAGGCTCTATAACAGGCATCACACTGAAGTCCCCAGTAGGCAATACAGTGCTCAAGGTCAACAACAGCAACACCCATACGGGCTTTATTAACATCAAGAACTTCCTTTCCATCTTTAATAGTTGTTAAAAGCTTCGTATCAAGGGCTCCTGTAGGACAGGCTACTGTACAGGGAACATCTTCACATAAATAACAAGGGATTTCCCTTGGAACAAAGTAAGGGGTGCCCAGTGGTACTTCTTTAGGATATATATATTTTCCATTACCTCTTGGTTTGTGGTCTCCAGGGGCAGCAAGTCTCAAAGTAGCTGTCTGTTTAGTCTCATCTGGATTGTTCTCTCTATTTTTACAGGCTTCAACACACATTCCACACTTTATGCATTTTTTTATAAACTCATCTTCTGGAACTGCACCAGGAGGTCTAAGGACAATCTCATCGTATTTAGCTTCTGCTACATGTCCTCCCCATATAACACCTCCAAGGGCTGTAAGTCCAAGCCCCTGGAGTGTTCTAATGAAAAACTTTCTTCTTTCCCTGTCCACTGGTCCCCTGTCAGCCATAGCAAATCACCTTTAAGCTTTGTAAATCTTAACAGCACATTTTTTATAGTCTGTTTGTTTAGATATTGGGTCTGTTGCATCAAGGGTAACTTTGTTAATGTAAACCCTTTCATCAAACCATGGTACGAATACAAGTCCCCTTGGAGGTCTATTTCTTCCCCTTGTTTTAACACGGGCTTTAACTTTTCCACGTCTTGATTCTATCCACACAAGGTCGTTATCTTTAACTCCTAATTTTTCAGCATCTTTAGGGTTCATATAACACAGAGCTTCAGGAACGGCTCTGTACAGTTCTGGAACCCTCATTGTCATTGTTCCAGAGTGCCAGTGCTCAAGAACTCTACCTGTGGCAAGCCAGAATGGATACTCGTTATCTGGTGGTTCTGGTGGGTCCATATATGGTCTAAAGAATATTTTTGTTTTGTTTGTTAAATCTACCTTTTCTTTAGATGTTGGTCCAAATAGGTTTCCTTTTGGAAGTTTTTTTAGAGCAGGTCCATAGAACGCAAATTTACCATCTTTTGGAGCTCTTCCTGCTTCAATCTCTTTTCTTGCATATGGGTCATAATCAGCATTAAATCTCCATGGGGTTTCTTTTCCATCAACAACAGGCCATCTTAGACCTCTTACCCTGTGATATGTGTCAAAGTCTGCAAGGTCGTGTCCGTGTCCCATACCAAACAGTCTGTACTCTTCCCATAGGGCTTTTTCTATAAAGAATCCATAACCTTTCCATGGTTTTCCATCTACACCTATAACTGTTCTCTTATCTCCTACTGCACAGGTATTTGGATGAATTTCCCCTGTGTTAGGATTTTTAGCTACAGGTTGAGGATACGATAAGTCTACATCTGGAATTGTACGTTTGAATGCTTTTTCAGAGAATAAGACATCAAACAGTGTGTCTTCTGGGCTGTATCCCATCTCTTTAGCTTTATCTAATACATTAGGTAGAACTGTTCCGTCTGATAGCTTCCATTCTTTCCACACTTCTTTAAGCTTAAAGAATTTAGAAAACTCAACTATATGGTAAATATCCGGCATAGCTTCCCCTGGAGGTGTTACCTGCTGTCTCCAGTGTTGAGACCTTCTTTCTGCATTTCCATAAGCTCCCCATTTTTCGTAAATCATTGCTGCAGGGAGTATAAGGTCTGCAACTTTAGCTGATATACCTGGGTAAGAATCTGAAACAACAATAAAGTTATCCATTGTTCTTGCAGCTTTTATCCAGTGGTTAGCGTTTGCTGTATCCTGCCATGGATTACATACCTGTACCCATGCAAACTTGATTTTTCCATCTTCAAGGTCTCTCATTATCTTAACTATATGGGAACCAACTTTTGGATTTATTGTTCCATGGGGTATATTCCATATTTTTTCAGCTATTTTTCTGTGTTTTGGATTGAACACAACCATATCAGCAGGTAGCCTGTGGGCAAATGTTCCAACTTCCCTTGCTGTTCCACATGCAGATGGCTGACCTGTTATTGAAAATGCTCCATTACCAGGTTGAGCCTGTTTACCTAAAAGGTGATGGAGCATATAAGCCTGTTCATTAACCCATGAACCTCTTGTGTGCTGGTTAAATCCCATTGTCCAGAATGTAACAGCTTTTCTGTTCTTATCTATATAAAGCTCTGCCATTTTTTTCAGTTTTTCTTTAAACTGTTCTAAAGGTTCATCTGGGTCTCCTTTTGCAATTCTTGCTACATAATCAAGGGTGTATGGGGCAAGGGCTTTTTTGAAATCTTCAAAAGAGATAATCCAGTGTTTTCCTGCCTGTTTTACATGTTTCATCTCAATAACATCGCCTTCTTTGTATCCGTAAACACTTAGAGCTGGAGCTTCAAGGGCTGAAACTTTTCTTCTTGCCTGTTTCATTATTGTCTGCATTTCTTTATCACTGTATCCAAGGGCTTTAGCATGTTTTGGATTTCTCATTCCATATCCAGTATCTATATATCCTGTTGTGAACACACAGTATTTATTTACAAAGTCCCAGTCTATCGCTTCAGGATGGTTGTAAACTATTTCCCTTGCTATGTAGTTCATTATTGCAAGGTCTGTTTGAGGTCTGAAAACAATATCTATATCTGCTAAATCCATTGTTCTGTGTCTGAATGTGGACAGGACTACAACTTTAACCTTATCTGGGTCAGATAGTTTTCTATCTGTTACCCTGGCCCAGAGTATAGGGTGCATCTCAGCCATATTTGAGCCCCAGACAAAGATAGTGTCTGTAAGCTCAATATCATCATAACAACCAGGAGGTTCATCAATTCCGTAAGTCTGGATAAATCCAACAACAGCTGATGCCATACAGTGTCTTGCGTTTGGGTCTATGTTGTTTGACCTGAAACCTGCTTTCATCAGTTTTGCTGCTGCATAACCTTCCATTATTGTGTACTGACCAGAACCAAAGATAGCTACACCTTCAGGACCAAGCTCGTTGTAAGCTTTTTTAAACTGCTGGGCCATCACTTCATAAGCTTTTTGCCAGCTTACAGGTCTAAACTTACCTTTTTTATCAAACTCCCCTTTGTCATTCATTCTTAAAAGAGGTTTTGTAAGCCTGTCAGCACCGTACATTATTTTTGCTGTGAAATAACCTTTTATACAGTTTAGTCCCCTGTTAACCGGTGCTTTTGGGTCACCTTTTACAGCAACAATACGGTCATCTTTAACAGCAATCATAATACCGCAACCTGTACCACAAAAACGGCAAACTGCTTTATCCCATCTCCATCCTGATTCTGCTCCTGTAGCTGCTGCAAGAGCTTCTTCAGGGACTTCCATACCAACAGTTGTAGCAGCTGCTACAGCTGCTGCTGTCTTAAGGAAATCCCTACGGGTCATTTCAAACCCGGATTGGTGCTTTTCCTTTTCTTTTACCTCCATACTTCTACTCCTTACCTGCTTTTAATAAAAGCAGGGCTGGGCTATTTCTATTCCGCCTGAACCCAGCTGGCGGTTTTTTATGAAAGGTGGGATTTTGCTGAACACATGCCCTGCTGCTCTCATTTACTTGTCCCAGTATGATATTAATCAGGTTTTCACTA
>CAZOTZ010000010.1:20119-29100 GCA_964582875.1 uncultured Aquificales bacterium
TGCCCTGCTGCTCTCATTTACTTGTCCCAGTATGATATTAATCAGGTTTTCACTAATAAAGATGTTTGCCAGAGAAAGCCTATTCATTGATTTCTGTCAACGATACGTATAAATTTAAATTTCTAAATAACAGAGAAACGGGGCAGTTATGAATCTAAAAGATATTTACATCTTCAAAAACCTATCAGATGAAAATATCCAGAGATTAGAAAGATTTTCCTACGAAAAATCCTTCCAGAAAGGAGACCTTCTTTTTTACGAAGGTGAAGAACCAAAGAACCTTTATATTCTGACTGAAGGAATTGTAAGAGTTTACAAAACAGACCTTAAAGGACATGAAATAACACTTCACCACTTTTATCCTGTCTCAATGATTGCTGAACTTGCAAATTTTGAAAAGGTAAACTATCCGGCAACAGCAGAATTTGAAACAGATGGAAAAGTTATTGCAGTGGATTTCAACATGCTTGAAAAGGAAATTCTAAAAAATCCACAACTTACATACGAAATAATGAAATCCCTTTTATATAAAATAAAAATATTAGATAATGTTATAGTTCAGAACCTTATGATGGATGCTGTTTCAAGGGTTGCAAAGTTTATATACGAACATGAGGATTTGTTCACAACCCTTAAACATAACAAAATTGCTTCTGTTTTAAATATTACCCCTGAAACCCTTTCAAGGGTTTTAAAAAAGTTTAGGGACAAAGGTGTCCTGGTTAAAGAGAAAGGAACTTATAAAATTTTAGATAGAGAAAAACTAAAAAGATACTTTTAAGGAGAGGTAGAATGCTTGACAGAGAAAGTGTTATAAAAATTGCAAAACTTGCAAAACTTGAGCTTTCAGAAGAAGAAGTAGAAAAATTTTCTGTTCAGCTCCCAAAAATACTTGATTTTATAGAAAAACTTGAAGAATTAGACACAGAAAATATATTACCTTTCTACGAATTAATAGATAAGGAAGCTCCCCTTAGAGAAGATAGACCAGAAGCTGGACTAAGTAGAGAAGAAGCCCTTATGAATGCCCCACAGGCTGAAAATGGATTTTTTGTTGTCCCAAGGGTAGTTGATAAAGATTAACTAATCATAAGGAGGATAAATATATATGGAAGAAACTATTGATAAAAGAGAGTTAGAAGCAAAAAAGAAAGCCCTTGAAAGTGCCTTAGCCCAGATTGAGAAAAGATTTGGGAAAGGCTCTGTAATGACGTTCACTTCTGAAGCTGTAAAAACAGTTGAAACAATACCTTCAGGCTCCTTGACCCTTGATATTGCAACAGGAATAGGTGGAATACCAAGGGGAAGGGTTACTGAAATCTATGGACCTGAGTCTTCAGGAAAAACAACTTTAACCCTACATATAATAGCAGAAGCCCAAAAAAGAGGTGGAAAGGCAGTATTTATTGATGCAGAACATGCATTTGACCCTAAGTATGCGAAAGCAATTGGAGTAAATCTTGAAGACCTTATAATTTCGCAACCAGATTATGGAGAACAGGCTTTAGAAATCGCAGAAACATTAATAAGAAGTGGTGTTATAGACGTCGTTGTTATAGATTCTGTTGCAGCTCTTGTCCCAAAAGCTGAACTTGAAGGAGATATAGAAGACTCAAACGTTGGATTACACGCAAGACTTATGTCAAAAGCAATGAGAGTTTTAAAAGGTGCAGTAAACAAATCAAATACTGCGCTTATTCTGATAAACCAGATAAGGGAAAAAGTAGGTGTAATGTTTGGAAACCCAGAAACAACAACAGGTGGAAGAGCAATAAAGTTTTTTGCAGATATGAGACTTGAAGTAAGGAAAAAAGATATAAAAGATTCAGGTGAAAAAGTAGGAAGTAGAGTTAAAGTGAAAATTGTTAAAAATAAACTTGCACCTCCTTTCAAAGAAGCAGAGTTTGATGTTATATACGGAGAAGGAATATCTAAAGAAGGGGAACTTTTAGATTTAGGAGAAGAACTTGGAATTATCAAAAAAAGTGGAGCATGGTATTCCTACGGAGAACAAAAAATCGGACAGGGTAGAGAAAAGGCAAGGGAGTTTCTAAAACAAAACCCAGAGATAGCCGAAGAAATAGAAAAAAAGATAAGGGAGAGTTTCTTAGAGAATGAAACTCAATGATATCCTCGTTGAGGCAGTAAACAAAGGAGCTTCAGACGTACATCTAAAGGTGGGGCTCCCACCTGTTTTAAGAATTAACAGAAAACTTGTTCCCCTTGGTTATTTTGGGAGACTAACAGAAGAAACAATTCTTGATTTTTTAGATAGAGTTGTAAAAACAAAATCAAAAAGAACAGAGCTTATTCAGAACGGTGAAGTGGACTTATCTTACTCAATAGCCGGTGTTAGCAGGTTCAGGGTAAATGTTTATAAACAGAGGGGAACTTATGCTTTTGCATTCAGGGTACTGAAAACTTACATACCAACATTAGAAGAACTTATGCTTCCAGAAAAACTAAAGGAGATAGCTTTAGCAAGTAGAGGACTCGTTCTCATAACAGGGCCAACTGGTTCAGGAAAATCCACAACCCTTGCTTCAATGATTGAGTACAGGAATGAAAACAAAAATAACGTTATTGTTACAATAGAAGACCCTATAGAGTTCGTGTTTAAAGACAGAAAATCTTATATAGTCCAGAGGGAAATAGGAACTGATACTTTAACATTTGCATCAGCTCTCAGAGCTGCATTAAGGGAAGACCCTGATGTTATTATGGTAGGAGAGATGAGGGATGTTGAAACAATAGAGACAGCCCTTATAGCAGCAGAAACAGGACATCTTGTTTTTTCAACACTCCACACCCAGGATGCAAAAGAAACAATAACAAGAATAATAGATGTTTTTCCTGTAGATGCCAAGAACCATATAAAACTTTTACTGGCAGCAACACTTACAGCAATAGTATCCCAGAGGCTAATACCTAAAAAAGATGGAGATGGTGTAGTTCCTGCAGTTGAAATACTTATAAACTCTGGAGCAATAAAAGAAGCAATTATTGATGAAGAAAAGTTTGGAGGTATTAATGAGTTAATGGAAAAAGGTTCAACACAGTACGGAATGCAAACCTTTGACCAATCTATACTTGAACTTTACAATAAAGGTCTGATTTCTTACGAAGATGCCCTCGCATATGCTTCTAACCCTGCAGACCTTGACCTTAAGATTAAAGGTATATCCTCAGGCGACGATTACTCTTCTGGATGGGGTATGTGAAGTCTAACAAGATTTAAAGCGTACTGGGATATATACAGACGAACATCATTCCTTTCCCCTTTAAATATAACCCTGTGAACTTCTGTTTTTTTACTGTCAGAATAACCTACATAATGAAGTCCAACAGGTTTTTCAGGTGTTCCCCCTGTTGGACCTGCTATACCTGTATCACTTAAAGCTATATCAGTTCCGTTAAGTTTTTTGGTTCCCTCAACCATCTGACGTGCAACTTCTTCACTTACAGCGCCAAAAGTTTCAAGGGTCTCTTTTTTCACACCTAAAATACTCATTTTTGCCTGATTAGAGTAAGAGACTATACCTGCCATAACATAAGAAGAAGCTCCAGGAACATTAACAAGTCTTGAAACGATAAGTCCTCCAGTTGAAGACTCAGCTGTTGATATTGTTAAACCTTTTTCTTTCAAAATCTTTCCTACGACCTCTTCCATTTCAATATTATCTTCAGCATAGATAACATTTCCTAATCTTTCCCTTGCAACGGCAACTTTGTTTTCTAAAAAAAACTTCTCTTTATCTGTTATAAAGATGTCAACACCTTTAGGAGATGAGTTTATTATCTTTCCATCTATATCTTTGAGAAGTTCATCTATCTCAACTTCATTTTTTCCAAAAGTTCTAAAAATATGAACTTCTCTTTTTTTCTCTTTTAAACCTAAATACTCAAAAGCCTTTTTTAGCATAGGTTTCATTTCAGAAGGAACCCCTGGAAGAGCAACAATGACCTTTTTTACATCATCAAGAACTTTAATAAACCCTAATGCTCTGCCAAGGGGATTTTCTATCTTTTTTGCCCCATAAGGTATTTTTGCCATTTTTTTCACATTTTCATTTATCTGTCTTCCCATAGATTTCCAGTAATCTTTTATCTTTTTAAGCCACTCCTCATCGTAAATAAAAGGTACACCTATAGCTTCCTGTATAGCTTCCCTTGTAATATCATCAGATGTTCCACCTAATCCCCCTGAAATAAAAACCACATCTGCTTTATCAAGGGCAACTTTTAACAAAAACTGTATCTGGTACAAATCATCACCTGCAATAGCAACTGCGTTTATATCTATCCCTCTTTCATAAGCTTCCTTAGCTATATAAAGACTGTTCTTTTCCTGTTTCAAACCAGTAAGAAACTCTGAACCTGTTATAAGGATAAAACCTTTCATTGTTCCCTCTCTTCAATCATAAATCTTTCCAGAACTGTTTCTATAGACTGCCTTTTTATAACACCTAAAACAGTGTTTTTATAGATAACAGGAAGCTCATCTAAACCGTACTTATTCATGATTTTATAAGCTTTTGTAAGAGTGTCATAAGGACTAACATAAACAGTTAGAGGTTTAGCTATCTGTATAACATATGTACTTTGCCAGCTAACCTGGGGAACCTTTAAAGCATCATTCACATCAACTATATATATCTTCCCATCCTGACCTATAACAGGATAAACAGAAACCCTGTAAAAAGGATAGTACGTTGTCATAAGTGTATAAACAGTATCATTGTAAAGGAGGGGTTTCATAGTTTGCATAAACATCTCTACTTTATACTGGGATAAAACTGCAGATATTTTTGTCTGTTGAAAACTACTCTCTGCAGCAAATTTTATAAATATCCCAAGAAAAAAGTACCACGCAGCACTGATAAAACTCCCTTTGACTATAGATAAAAAACCAAGAAGCATTAGAAAATAGCCAAAGGCTTTTCCTGTAAAAGCTGTTATCTTTGTCGCTGTCAAAAGGTCTTTTTTAGACCATATAAAAGCCCTTAAAATCCTGCCTCCATCAAGGGGAAAAGCAGGCACAAGGTTAAAAACAGCTATGGCAAAATTAGCGTACATAAGGTAGTTAATAAGACCATTAAAAAGGTCGTCTGAAGGATAGAAATAAGCTATAAGGAAAAAAAACAGAGAGAGTATAAAGCTACATATAGGACCTGCAATAGCTATCAGAAACTCAGCTTTAGGAGATGGAGGTTCATCTTCAATCATAGCAATTCCACCAAAAACAAAAAGGTTTATCTCTTTAACAGCAAGACCATACTTGATAGCCACGAGGGAGTGGGAAAGCTCATGGAGTAAAACAGAGACAAAAAGCAAAACAGCTGAAACAGCTCCAAAAAAAATGTAAGAAAAAAAACTATGACCAGGGTAAAAATAAGGGTAAAAATACTCAGCTAAAGTGTAAGTTAAAAGAAAAAAAATTATAAACCAGCTAAAATCAATGTTTATCTGAATACCAAAAATTCGCCATATAGGGAGAGGTTTAACTAAACTCATTACTTTTCCTTAAACCTTTTTTTATAAGACCAATTATAAATTTTGGAGAGTGAAAAAAAAAGATAGAAGGTTATTTTTTCAACTTTTCCTTTAATATCCCTGTAAAAAATAGGAAAGACTCTTCCTTAATAATATAACTCAGCAGGAAGTAAACAAAAACTGCTAAAGGAATACCAACCACAACAGTAAAAAACTCAGAACCAGAAAAAACTTTTAAAGAAAAAACAAAAAATCCCATTAACACAGAAGAAAAAAGAACTTTAAGAAAAGAAACAAATATATATTTTTTTTCAATTTCAAAAGGATAAACAAAATAGAGGTACAGAGCATTTGCCCAACCGCCTAAAGAGGATGCAAAGGAAAGACCAAAAACACCCCACCTTAAAGCAAAACCAAAGACTATCGCACTTATTATTCCAATAAAAAGCCCAAAAATAGTTGAGTAAAGGGGTGTCTTTGTATCCCCAATAGCAAAAAAAGCACTCTTAAAAGGTCTTGTCAGAGCATAACCTGTCAGACCAAGTGAATAACCTGCAAGGGCATAATAAGTAAAGACAGAATCTTTTCCAGTGAAGGCTCCCCTTAAAAGAAGAACATCTATAATATCTTTTCCTAAAACAAGCATTCCAACAGTAGCCGGCACAGATATAAAAAGAGAAAGCTTTATTCCCATATTCACATCATGGTTAAAGCTCTTAAAGTCCTTATTTGAAAAGTGTTTAGAAAGGGAAACAAGGAGGGCATTTCCAAGACCAATAGCAAAAAGCCCCATAGGAAGTAAAAATATTCTGTTTCCGTAATAAAGGTAAGATATTGCACCTCCTATGAGGAAAGATGCTATAACAGTATCTATAACAAAAGCAAACTGACTTACCCCAAAAGAAGCAAATGCAGGTAAAAGTCTTTTAAATGTTGTCTTTATCTTTTCATGAAAAACTAAAGAAGGTTTGAGAAGAAGATTTTCCTTTTTAAGTAAAGGAACGAGGATAAAAACCTGTAAAAATCCACCTATCAAAGCACCATAAGCAAGGGAATATATACCAAAATAACCTGATAGAAACAGAGCAGAAAATATAAAAGACAGGTTCAAAAGGGCAGGTGTTAAAGCTGGAAGAAAAAATCTGTTTCTCGTGTTAAGAAGAGCCATAAAAAAAGAAACCCAGCCAATTAGCACAAGATAAGGAAAAACTATCTTTACAAGCTTTACTGTTTCATCAAAGTTCCCTTTCTGGATAAAACCGGGAGCTAAAACTTTCACAAAAAAATCTGCAAATAAAACAACAAAAACAGTGATAAAAGAAAGAACAAGTGTGTAATAAGTAAAAAGTGAAGAAGCAAACTCTTTAGCAGATTTTTCAGATTTTTTTTCTTCCTCTGTGAAAATAGGAATAAATGCTGCGTTAAAGCTACCTTCTCCTATAAGCTGTCTAAGGGTATTAGGAAGCCTCCAGGCTACAAAAAAAGCATCAGTTAAAGGAGAAGCCCCAAAAACAAAAGCTACTGTTGCATCCCTTAAATATCCAAGAATTCGGCTAACTAACGTAGCAGATGAGAAGGCTACAGTATTTAAAAGAAACTGCCCCTTCTTCAACTATTTACCAGGTTTAATTTTCTTTTTTATTTGAGTATTTAGGCTCAATTTTTACATCAGAAGTTAAAAATATCCTTTTTCCATTTTTAAATACAGTAATTCTTATTTTATAATCCCCTGATGTTGCCTCATCATTATCAAAAGTTTTCTGGTTCCAGCACCATTTTTTAGATTCAAAAGGTTTTAATTTCTCTATAGCCTGTGTTGCAATAGGAGAATATATAACTTTGTTAAAATCGTTGTCTGCAAAAACAGCCCATGGTGCAGAAGAAGGAAGATAAACATCTCTCCCTGATTTATTTGCAAGGGTAAAACAAACTTTCTCCCCTTTCTTGAAAATATCCTTTGATGGCTTAAATTCTATTCCTTCAGTTGTATTTGAGAAAGAATTAAAGGAAAATAGTAATAAAGAAAAAATAATCCCTACAGTCTTTCTTTTATTTAACATTTTATAAAACCCTTTATTTTTTATGTTTTTGATGTATTCATTTTATAAAAATTTTAAAAAAATGCAAAGGAGATGAAAAAGGATGTACAGAGTAGCAATAGTAGGAAGACCTAATGTTGGAAAGTCTTCCTTATTTAACAGAATAATAGGTAAAAGAAAAGCAATTGTTGAAGATATACCTGGTGTTACAAGGGATAGAATAGTATCAACAGCTGAGTGGAAAAATATACCATTTGAGATAGTGGATACAGGTGGTTATGTAGAAGGAGACAAAGACACATTTGCCCCTTACATAAGGAAACAGATAGAGAAAGAGTTAGAGCTTTCTGATGCTTTTATTCTTGTCGTTGATGGTAAAGAAGGACTGACACCAGCAGACAAAGAGATAGCAAAAATCCTCCATAAAACAGAAAAACCTGTTTACGTGGCTGTAAACAAAATAGATAACCCGGAAAAAGAAGACCATATATATGAATTTTATGAACTTGGGTTTGATAAAATCTTTCCTGTTTCTGCTATCCAAAAAAGAGGTTCTGCTGACCTTTTAGATGCTGTTGTAGAAGATATACCTGATTACGAAATAGAAGCTACTAAGGAAGACTTAGAAGAAAGAGAGAAAGAAAGAAAAGATGTAATAAAAGTAGCAATTGTTGGAAAACCAAATGCAGGAAAGTCCTCTTTACTTAACGCTATTTTAGGAGAAGAAAGGGCTGTTGTTTCTGATATCGCAGGAACAACAAGGGATGTAGTAGATACACTTTTTGAGTGGAACGGAGATAAGTTTTTATTTTTAGATACAGCTGGTTTAAGAAAAAAATCAAAAGTTGATTACGGTATAGAATTTTTCAGTGTAGGAAGAACCCTTGATGCAATAAAAAAAGCTGATGTTGTTGTTCATGTTATAGATGCCCAGCACGGAGCTACAGAGCAGGACACAAAGATAGCCCACCTGATACAAAAACATACAAAACCTGCGATAATAGTAATAAATAAGATAGATACATTACCTCCAAAATCAGAAGTACTAAACAGGGTTAAAAAACAGGTACGAGAAAAACTTTACTTTTTACCTTTTGCTCCTGTTTTACTTGTATCAGCTAAAAACAGAAAAGGAATAAAACAACTTCTTAAAGAAATAAAAGATGTATACCAGCAAGCATGGAAAAGAGTGGGAACAGGTCAGTTAAACAGAGCATTACAGCAAATACAGAAACTAAGACAACCTCCTTCTTACAACGGAAAACCTGTAAAGATATACTATGGAACACAACTTGAGGGAAAACCACCAGCATTTTTACTATTTGTTAACTACCCGGAAGGTTTCAAAGAACATTACCTTAAGTTTATAGAAAACAACCTGAGAACACTCTTAGGGTTTGATAAAGCACCTATGAAAATCCTTCTAAGGGGAAAGGAAAGGGAGTAAAA
>CAZOTZ010000011.1:0-2646 GCA_964582875.1 uncultured Aquificales bacterium
TTAGTTTTTCTATCATTTTAAATTGAGTATCTTTCTTCTTTCCAGGGGTCTCCAATAAGGTGGTATCCCCTCTGTTCCCAGAATCCAGGAAGGTTTTCTTTCATAAACTCAATACCTGATACATGTTTTGCACTTTTCCATGAGTAAAGCTTAGGAACTATAAGCCTTAGAGGAAAGCCATGGTCTTCAGGAAGAGGTTTATCAAAAAGTTTATATGCAAAGATAACATCTTCATCAAAGAAGTATTCTAAAGGAACATTTGTTGTGTATCCATCTAAGGAATGTATCATAACTGCTTTTGCTGTTTCTTTTATATTAACAAGCTTTTTTATTTCATTTACATGGAAACCTATCCATTCAACATCAGCAACACTCCACCTTGTAACACAATGAAAGTCTGCTATAAGTTTTACCTTTTCTAAATCAAGTATATCTTCCCAGGTTAGTACAACAGGTTCTTCCACTTCTCCAAATATCTTAAGTCTGTACTGGGAAAGGTCTATATCAGGAGGGTCTGCAATTCCTAAAACGTGAAGTTTACTTGTCCAGTGTTGACCAGGGGGAAGTCTATCAGGTCTGTTATTTATTGGACTGATAATTGTTTTCATCAAGCATTCTCTCCATTACATTTATCACATATTCCAGTTAGTGTAATATCAAGACTGTTTACAGTAAATCCTTTTTTTTCAAGAAAACAG
This sequence comes from uncultured Aquificales bacterium, assembly GCA_964582875.1. Taxonomy (GTDB): domain Bacteria; phylum Aquificota; class Aquificia; order Aquificales; family Hydrogenothermaceae; genus JAADDV01. The sequence continues at coordinate 699 of CAZOTZ010000011.1, forward strand.
CTAACATCAACATCTTTTTCTTCTATATCGTATATATGACCACACTTCTCACATTTAAAATGGTAGTGGTTATCTACCCTTCCGTCAAATCTACTCTGTTTTCCATCATTCAGTTCAATAATAAGACCTTCTTCCTTTAATATTTTAAGATTTCTGTAAACTGTACCAAGGCTTATATTTGGGATTTCCTTTCTCGCCATTTCATATATCCAGTCAGCTGTTGGATGTATGTCTGTAGATTTTAAAATATCTAAAATAATCCTTCTTTGATACGTATTCCTTCTTTTTATGTTATTTTCAGTATTTTTACCCATAAACTTACCCCTCAGGTTAAAAAACAGTTTTTAACTCAATAATAATCTTATTTTAAGTATAGTAGAATATATATGATAATAATTATAAATTTCAAGGAGATAATGTGAGGAAAACCAAAATAGTAGCAACACTGGGACCTGCATCCCAGGACGAAAAAACAATAGAAAAACTTATAGAAGCAGGAGTAAATGTATTCAGATTTAATTTTTCCCATGGAAATTATGAAATTCACAAAAAAAACTTAGAGAAGGTTAGAAAAATTTCAAAAAAAACAGGAAAAATAGTAGCTGTTTTACAGGATTTATCAGGTCCCAAAATAAGAATTGGGGAAGTTGAAGAACCTTTTTATCTCCACTATGGGGATGTTATTGAAGTAGTTAAACAGAACGTAAAAGGAAACAGGGAAAGGGTATCCATAAACTATCCAGAGATATTAGACCAGCTTAAAGAAGGAGATAGACTGTACATTGCAGATGGAAGTATAAGACTTGAAGTTATTGAAAAAACCGATAATGGTGTAAAGGCTAAAACAGTTGTAGGTGGTCTTGTTTCCTCAAGGAAAGGTGTTAACTTCCCAAATGTAAAACTTGATATCCCTTCAATCACAGAAAAAGACAAAAAAGATATAAAGTTTGGCGTTGAAAACCAGTTTGATATTATAGCCCTTTCATTTGTAAAAAATGAGAATGACGTTTTATATGCAAAAGAACTTATAAAGAAAGCAGGTGGTGATATACCTCTTTTTGCAAAGATAGAAAAACATGAAGCTGTTGAAAATATAGACAGTATTATAGAAGTAGCTGACGGTATAATGGTTGCCAGGGGAGACCTTGGCGTTGAGATTGAAATGGAAAAAGTACCTGTAGTACAGAAAATGATAATAAAAAAATGTAATCAGGCTGGGAAACCTGTTATAACAGCAACACAGATGTTAACATCAATGGTTTCATCTCCAAGGCCAACAAGAGCAGAAGTTTCAGATGTTGCAAATGCTGTTTTAGACGGAACAGATGCTACAATGCTTTCAGATGAAACAACTGTTGGGAAATATCCTGTTGAAGCTGTTAAAGTAATGTCAAGAACAATACAGGAAGCAGAAAAGATTTACAGATACTACAAAAGCTATAAAACAGAGGAAAAAACACCAACAGAAGCAGTTGCAGAATCTGCAACGATACTGTCTAAAAATATAAATGCAAAAGCTATTGTTGCTTTTACAAAATCTGGAAGAACTGCGAGAAATGTATCAAAGTACAGACCAGAATGTGAAATCCTTGCAATAACCCATGATGAGAAAACATTGAGAAGACTTTCTGTAGTATGGGGAGTAAAACCTTACATGGTTGTAAAAGCTGAAGAAAATACTGACATTATGCTTAAAGAGTTCGTTTTAAATGCTTACAAAAAAGAGTTTTCTGAAGAAGACAAACTTATAGCCCTTGTAGGATTTGTAGGAGGATTGACAGGCTCAACATCAATAATAAGAATAATAAGAAAAGAAGACCTTAATCAGTTTTTAAAAGATGTTTTATAAAACGCTAATAACAGTTTTACTCATTGTTTTTTTCGCAGCAGCAGGGGAAACCTGTCAAAAAACGTGTTCTAACTTCTCAGAAAAAGAAGTAAAGGCATG
>CAZOTZ010000011.1:2746-8274 GCA_964582875.1 uncultured Aquificales bacterium
GAATGGAGTATGTTATTGTTTGTAAGTTCTCTCCCCCAGGAAATATATTAGGAGAACAACCTTTTTAATAACCGAGAATTCTTTCAAGTCTTTGTTTTGCGTCTTTTTCCCAGCCTCTATTTCCAGGTGATGCTTCAAGGGCTTTCCTGTAATAATCTGCTGCTTTTTCCAGATAACCTAAAGCTTCATAATCTCTTCCAAGGTAGTAGTAAGTATCTGGAAACGAAGGAATTAACTTTTTGGCCTTTTCAAGATAAGAGATACTTTTTCTGTATTTTTCAAGTTTAAAAAGGGTATAACCTGCTATTAAATGGGGAGAGAAGTACATATCATCAAGCTTTGCAGCCTTTTCAGCATCTAAAGCAGACTTTTTGTATTTATGTTCATCTGCATATATTAATGCCCTAAGTGTTAAAGCTGCATTGTTATCAGGGAACAGTTTTATAGACCTGTTTAAATAATCAAGGGCTTTCTTTTTATCTGGATTTTTATTTGAGAGAGCTTTCTTTGCCTTTTCATAAAAATCGTAAGATTTTTTCGTTTCTTCCAGCTTCTTTTTTATAATGTGAAACTGATTACTATCTTTTATTAAAGGTCTATTTAAATCAAGCTTTGATATTAACTGTTTAACATGCTGATACCTGTGTTCAGGTAAAGGGTGAGTTAAAAGCCATTCAGGTTCTTTAATCTTATTTAACTTTTCAAAAATCTTAAATGTCTCAAGAAGACCCCTTGGGTCATACCCTGCTTCATAAGAAAACCTTATTCCAAGCTCATCAGCCTGAGATTCCTGTTCTCTACTCCATTTTAAAGAAAGAAGCTGTGCTCCTATTTTTCCAAACTGCATCAAAATATCACCGTACCTTGTCTGATAAGCAAAAATCCCTGCTATATTGAAAAGTATGTTCAATCCAACCATCTTTTCTAAAAACCTGGCATGATGCCTTGCATTAACGTGTCCAAGTTCGTGGGCTAAAACACCGGCAAGCTGTGATTCATTCTCAAGGGTCAATAAAAGTCCCCTGTTAACAAATATAAAACCTCCAGGTAGAGCAAAAGCATTGATAACACCAGTGTTGACAACATAAAACTTATAGTTAAGTTTCCGGGGTGTTACTTTAGCTATTTTCTGACCTATTTTACTTACATAATTCTGAACTTCTTTGTCTGGATATCTACCATCATTCTCTTCTATTGCAAGGGGAACGTACATCTTACCAATTTTTATCTCTTTTTCAGGGGGAAGAAGGGTGTAAACCTGTTTTCCTGTTAGAGGGTCATACGTCTTTGTACATGAGACAAAAAACAAAACAGAAAAGATAAAAAAGAAAACTTTCTTCATAGCATGCCCTATCAGTACCAGTTATTCATAATATAAGAAGGTGTGTATTTATATATTCTATCTATAGAAGTTCCCCTTTCAACAAGCTGCCCTATATCTCTGTTAAAGATAGAAACAGCGATAATTCCCCTTTCTGGAGTATCTGTAAACCTGAACATTCTAAATGGAATTATAACGAAAAACCCATACTCTTTTTTACTTAAGTTCCAGTGGTTTTTAAACCCTTCTGCATTGGAATATGTATACCATGCCCCAACTTCAAACCCTTTGAAACTTCTACTAAATGTAAGCCTTACCCCTTTATCACCACCAAGAAATCTCGCAAATGTAAGTATAGCTTTTGCATTAAACACAGGTATGTAAGTGTAAAAGTCTATAAAGGCATCTTTAAAGGTTTTATCTTTATACGTTAACTGGAATGTTTTCCTTGGATGTCTTTTTTTTGCTATATCCCCTCCTAATGTAATGGCAAAATTTCCATTTCCAAAAACATAAGAGATATCCCCACCTATTCCTGCATACATAGGCTCAAGAAAACCAGCCTGAAGATTAAAAAACTGGTTTTTGAAAAATGAATCAAAGTAATAAAGTTTTAAAACTGATATGTAAGGGTTCATATTATTGAAAAAGTAAACAAAATCACTTCTTATTGGTATTTTTTCATAAGGTTTTGAATTAAGTTTTCTACTTCTGTAAAAAGGAATATCTAAGCTTGCAAAAAATTGCAAACTCTTTGTAAAGTTAAAATTAAAGGGAAACTGGAACTTAAGTTTATAAGCAAAATAACCACTTTTGTCCGCTATTTTTGTATCCATTTTAAGGTTATATCCCCAGGAGTAACGCCTTGTATAGATAGGATAAACCCTTTCTCTCGGATACTTTATACCACCAAGGGAAAAATTTTTTATGTCTAAAAAGCTTCTATCAATGTATTCGTGTAAGATATCTTTAATACTCGCTGTATAGGAAACAACAGGAAAGTACCCTGATTTCAGAATAACTTTTACTTGTTTTATTTTCCTATCTTCAGGAGGGTAATCTTTTAAAAGACGGAAAATTTTAACTAAAGCTTTTGCATTTGAAAGATAACCTCTATTTTCAAGGTCTATACACAGACAGTTTCCTTTTTTATAAACAGAGATATTTCTGAAACCTATTTTATAAAGACCATATGAAATAAAATCTTCATAAGAAAGGTTGTATTTCTTTATAAATGCTTCAGCTCCTTCCTTTAAAACAAACCTTCTATCTATATGGGGAAGCCATGGTTCACCAAGTTTCATATTAAAAGAAACATTAAAACCAAAGGCATCACCGTACTGGTAGGAAAGGACTGTCTGGAACCATTTACTCAGGTTCAATTTAAGACCAAAATTGTACTTTGATTTTTTCTTAGGAAAACCTTTTCTTATTTTTTTCATTGTAGATTTTCCAAGGTGGTAATGCCTCTTTAAAACGTTTATTTCATAATTAAAATCTATTGGACTGTACTCCCATAAAAACGATAGTCTTGGATGAACAAAAAGCTCACCTCCTGCAAAAAAACCATCAAGTCTGTCTTTACCATACCCTACAGTAATATCCATAGGAATTATATAAGGGTTGTATTTAGAAAGTGCTATAAACTCACTTTTGAAAAGAGAAGTTCCTAAAAAATCTAAAGCTCCTACAGCTACAGCAGGTAAATACTTACCTTCTTTCATCAGTAAGAACTTAAAATGGGGAGATTGGTCTTTATAAGAACCAAAAGCCCTTGAAAATGTAGGTTCTGTAAGCCTTACATCAACTTTATATATATCTGTAATTCTCAAACCTGCTTCTAACCTTGGAAGAAGCCCCACTGTTGCATAATAGAAAACAAAAGGTTTTATCTGGGTATAACCTAATCTAAAATGCCCGTCCTGGAGAATTCTTGCAGTTGGAAGTTCTAAAAGTCCTATTAACCCCATATTAGAAGCTGTTTCAATAAGAGGAAGGTCTGTTCTCCAGGCGTTTGCAAAGGGGTTATACTCCTTCGCAGCTGCCATAGAAACAAAAGCTAAGAAAGCCAAAAACAGATTTACAAACCTGTTCATTATAACCTCTTAGCAAGAACAGCAGTAGATATAGACTGGAATATTATCTGTGTTATATCCCTGAGTAGAGGTCTCCACATTATAGGTACTTTCATCTTTGTAGGAACAACGATAGCATCCCCTTGTTCAGGTTTGTACTTAAGGAAAGAGTTGTACTTAACAAATAGGAAGTTTACAGAGGCAAACTGCTTTTTAGATAACACTCTACCGTTGGCTTTTATTATGTATAAATCATTAACATCAGCATTATCTTTGAGACCTCCAACAAGCTTTAAATAATCTTCTACAGTAAAGTTCTTCCTGTACGGTAAAGATATCTGGTTATAAACCCCACCTAAAACAAGAACATAGTTAGGTTTACTTGGAATGTAGATATAATCCCCATCTGAAAGCTCTATATTTTCAGGGGAATTTTTTAAAGCTTCAAGGGATAATGGAACATCTAAAGCTATTCTTCCAAGTCCCATTTTAGCTTTTTGTTTCAAAATCGCAAGAAGCCTTTTCTGTTTTTTTATTGTCATTTCAAGAACTTTTTGCTCCTGGGCTGTTGCACCTACAGCTGAAATACCTTCTTCAGATTTTGATAAACTCTCTTCTAAAGCAAGCATTGTTATGTTAAGCTGTTCTTCCTGAAGCTTTTTTGCACTTTTTCTTATAAAAATCATTCCTTTAGGATAGGCATCTTTTGTATAACCACCTGCCATTTTTAAAACATCGTAAAGTCTCATACCAGGTTTGTACTTGTAAATACCAGGTCTTTTAACTTCCCCAAGAACAGTTATGGTTTTATCCTTTTCTGTATCTTCTGTAACCTTTAGGAGAACTTTGTCCCCGGGTTCAAGTTCTATATTGGCTTTTTCATCTCCTTTTATAAGGAGGTCATAAAGATAAACTGTTCTTTCAAAGGAAGGTTCCTTCTGCTCGTTATCAGAAGAAAAGTTTTCAATTTTTTCCTCTTTACGTAGAACCGTTTTACTTTCTTCTTCTTCTTCTGTAGAAGTCTTTTTCTGTCTGTATATTTCAGCTTTTAGTTTTCGTGGTTCTATACTTAAATCTACATTTCTTATAACATCAAGAAGCTTTATACCTTTGTAGTATGGAACAACAACAGGGTTTTTTATAATTCCTGATACAATAATAGGTTTGTATATCCAGTCTGGATAGAAGGAAACAACATCTTGATTTTTTAGTTTTATATCTTTTATTCCATTAAGTATTTCCAGAGGAACAAAGTTTATAACCTGATAGGTATTAGTATTTTCTATTTTTCTTATTATCTCACCGTAGTATAGATTTGTATCTGGAAGTATTCCTGCTTTAGATATCAAATCTTTAAGAGTTTTTACTTCTTCTACTGAATAAACACCAGGATATTTTATATGTCCTTTAACTTCTACCTTTTTATCAACAAAATTATTAAGTTCTTCTATGTAAACAAGGTCTCCGTTTTTTATGTTAAAGCTATTGACATGGGAGATATCTGTATCTTCTACAATATATCTGTCGTTTGATATTCTGTTGATTTTTATCCCAACCTTATTAACAGAAGGTAGTATTCCACCGGCTAAGGATATAATATCTTTTAGTGTTTTTTCATTTTTTAACTCGTATATACCTTCCCTTTTTACAGAACCGTATATAGCAACTGTTTTTCCTATTGGAGATACATAGATACTATCTCCTTCCTTTACTTTAACATCAACAGGAATACCTTTAACAAAAAGGTCATACAAATCTATATGGTATTTTTTTACTTTTTTGCCTAATTTTCTTGATAGAATAATATTCCTTAAACTTCCGTTTTTAGCTACTCCTCCAGAAAGGACAAGTACGTCAAGGATTGTGGCGTTGCCTTTTACCATAACAACACCAGGATTTTTAACAAAACCTGAAACATAGACAGGATATTCCCTTAGTTTTCCCAGTGTTACATCTACTTCAAATCTTTTAAACTTCTTACTTAAAGATTTTCTTAAAATCTTTTTTATACTTTTTACATCAAGTCCCCATACATAAAAGACCCCAAGATTTGGTATGTAAATCTTTCCATCTTTATCCACTTCAAAAGAGTAAAAACCTTTAAGGTTCAAAACATCAACTGGGTCTCCCCA
>CAZOTZ010000011.1:8374-28580 GCA_964582875.1 uncultured Aquificales bacterium
TGTTTTAAAGATATCTCTTTTTCATTTTCTTTTTTTAGAATAGTTAAAAGCCTTTCTTTAAAAATTCTTTCAATCTTTGATTCTTTTTCTTTTTTCTTTTCTTCTGTCTTTACAACAACTTTTCCTTTTTCTTTTTTATAAGGTTTCTGCTTTATCTGTTCATTATCAGTTTGATAGATGTAAAAATCCCTGTACCTGTCTTTTTCATTCTCCATGGAGAAAGACTGTATTGAAAAAAACAAAACAAAAGCGGAAAAGAAAACAAAAGCTTTTTTCATTTAAAAACCTCTTTTTATTTTTACTTTTTTATTTATTTTATCAAATACATAATAATAATAATAGGTTGTGGATAACTGCCGTTTTTCTGCTCTGAAGCTTGATAATCAATGTTTAGAGCCTGTGGATAACTATGTGGATAACCTGTGGATAACTCAAATTTGAAAAAATCTTTTATTTAGAACACTTACATTTTTGTTGCGTTAAAAATTCTTTAGATATAAATAACTTAAGGTTGTGGATAACTTTTTAAAAAAGTCCAGTTATCCACATAATATCCACAATTTTTTTCAAGTTATCCACAGGAAATTGCAAGTTATCCACAACCCCTTGTGGATAACTGTGTGGATAACTTGTGGATAACTTATATCTTCCAGCCAAGTTCTCTTAGTTTTTCTTTTCCTTCTTTAGATATAAAATCTGTGTTCCACGGGATAGAGAAATCAAACTTTATAGATATCTCTTTTAAAAATGGGAATTTGTCTTTTAACGCTCCAACTATTGATTTGACAATATAACTTTCCATTGGACAGTCATTTGTTGTTAATGTTGCAATAATTGAAAGGTTTCCTTCTTTATCAATCTTTATTTCCCTTATAAAACCTAAATTTACTATATCTAATGGTATTTCAGGGTCTTTCACATTTTTTAAGGCTTCTAAAATCTCAAGTTCTGTAGGTATCTCCATAACTTCTACCTTACTTGTCTTCATAGACTATCCTTCCATTGTAGAATGTATATTTGACTTTTCCTATGAGTTTTCTCCCTATTAGAGGTGTATTTTTACTTTTTGATTTTATGACTTCTTCTTTTACTTCCCAGCTTTCTGTTGGGTTGAAAATAGTGAGCTCTGCTGTCTCACCTACTTTTATCTTTGGTGGGTTTAGTCCTATTTTTTCTGCAGGTTTTGTTGATAATACTTCTATAGCCCTTTTTATATCAAAGTAGTCTTTCCTGACAAGTTCTAACACTACAGGCAAAGCAAACTGTAATCCTATCATCCCCGGTGGACACAGATGATGTTCCATCATTTTTTCCTGATGAGCATGGGGGGCGTGGTCTGTAGCTACAAAATCAATAATACCTGATGACAATGCCCACCTAACAGCTTCTACATCTTCATGCTCCCTTAGGGGAGGAGATACTTTTGCTGTACAAGAAAAGTCAAGCCACTCTTCATCTGTTAAGTAAAGGTGGTGTGGTGTAACTTCTGCTGTTACTTTTGCTCCCATTGCTTTAGCCCATGTTACAATCTCAACTCCAACTTTAGTGGAAAGATGGCATATATGTACTGGCATTCCTGTATGTATAGAAAGTACACAGTCCCTTGCTATCATTGAATCTTCTGCTTCTGGTGGTAATGGAGGAAGTCCGAGAGCTGCAGCTATTTCTCCTTCGTGGGCTACACCGAAGGCTGATAGATTTAAATCTTCACAGTGGTCTGCAACAAAAGAACCTATGGAACCTGCGTATTCCATAGCTTTTCTCATAACATGGGAATCCATAACAGGTGCCCCATCATCGGTAAAATAAACAGCTCCTGCATCTTTAAGCAGGGACATTTCTGTAAGTTCTTTCCCCTTTCTTCCCTTTGTGATAGCCCCTGCTGGTAAAACTCTACATAATCCAACTTCTTCTCCCTTTTCTATAACGTATCTTATAAGGGAGACATCATCTAAAGCAGGTATAGTGTTAGGCATACATACAACTGTTGTGTATCCCCCTGCAACAGCAGCTTCACTACCGGTTCTTATATCCTCTTTGTATGTCTGTCCAGGGTCTCTGAAATGAACATGTATATCTGTGAAAGAAGGTGATACTATACAACCATCTGCATTAATCACTTTACAGTTTGCAAAGGGCTGTATATCTTTTTCAACTTTGATTATTTTTCCTTTTTCTATAAGAATATCCCTGTAATCTGATATATCTAAAGAAGGGTCAACAACATAACCACCTTTTATAAGAACAAAACTCAATTTCTCCTCCTTACCTTATTACTTTTCCTATTCTGTTAAACCTTATACCTGGAGATTTAGTATCTATAGAGAAATATACAACAAACGCAGTTCCAATTATATAATCATCAGGGACAAACCCCCAGAATCTGCTGTCTCTACTGTTGTCCCTATTATCCCCAAGTACAAAATAGTATCCTTTAGGAACTTCTACAGGACCAAAATCTTTCCCTTCTCCATCAAATATCTCCATCACAGTATAACTGTACACAGTTCCATCTTTTCTTGGTATATACTCAAGGTATTTTGTTGCTCTATAGTTTTCTTCATGGTAAAAACCTATTTTTTTCCTTTTTAAAGGTTTACCATTTAGATAAACAATATCGTTCTTTACTTCAACTATATCCCCTGGGAGACCTATTATTCTTTTTATGAAATCTATTTTAGGATTTTCTGGGTATTTGAAAACTATAACATCTCCTCGTTTTGGTTTTGTTATCCTGTTTTTATACCTATAGAAATCAATATTTGTAAAAGGTATTCCTACAGACCAGTCTCCGTAAACAAGTTTGTTAACAAGTATAAAATCTCCAACAAGAAGTGTTGGTTTCATTGAACCAGAAGGAATATTAAATGCCTGTGCAAAAAAAATTCTTATTATGGATACAACAACAACAATAAAAAAAACAGTTTTTAGAAAATCCTTTATTGTTTTCTTTTCTACGTTTTTTTCCATTTAACCTCTCTCTATCCGTTATAACTTAGCTTTTTTGCTTCTTCATTGGCTTTTAAAACTTTTTCTTTCATCTCTTTTCTGTACTCTTTCAGTTTTTCCTTTATTTCTGGATAAGCTATTGATAGTATCTGGGCAGCTAAAACAGCTGCATTAACTGCTCCTGCTTTTCCTGTTGTTACTGTTGCCACAGGAACACCTGGGGGCATCTGGACTGTTGATAAAAGGGAATCAAGACCTTTAAAGGATGAGTTATCTACAGGTATTCCTATAACAGGAAGGCTAACTTTACCTGCTATTGTTCCTGCAAGGTGTGCAGCAAATCCGGCGGCAGCAATTATAACACTGTATTTTTCTTCTGCTGTTTCACATACTTTAGCTACTTCTTCTGGTGTTCTATGGGCAGATAAGATGTAAACATCATAAGGTATATCAAATTTTTTCAAAGTTTCAAAACAGCTGTTCATCAGCTCAAGGTCAGATTTGCTTCCCATAAAAACGGCTACTTTTTTCATTATCACCTCCATTTTATTTTTTTAGTGTGAAAAATTAATAAAAGCTTTTATTTAGCGTATATATCGTTCAGTTTCTTTTTAATCCTTTCTTTTAATGGAAGTCTTTTTACAGCCTCTTTTGTTAATCTTTCTATATCAGCTTTTTTTCTGTAGTACTCTTCATAGTCTATTTTTCCTTCTGTAAACTCGTTTTCAATTACCCTTTCTGCAAACTCAAGGTATTCTATAGCTTTCTGGTAGTTTCCTTCCTTAATACACTCTTCAGCTGCTTTTTCAAAAACATTTTCATACTCTTTTCCTATATCAAGGTTGTAGTTTATCTTTAAACCTTCTATAAAGAAATCAGCAGCTTTTTTCATTTCTCCCTGGTCTGCAAGCTTCCTTGCTTTTTTGAAATAGACCATTGCCATAGTGTTGAAAAACTTTTTCTCCTCTGGCATAAGTGTTACTGCAGATTTCAAATCCTGAAGGGCTTCTTTGTACATTTCAAGTTCTTCATAAGATTTAGCCCGTGTGTAGTAGGCGTCCACAAGGTACTTATTTTCCTGAAGAGCTTTTGACAAAGCTTCTACAGCTGCTTTGTAGTTTTTGGCGTTATAAAGGATTTTCCCAAGGTTATAGTAGTATTTGTAATCTTTTTCAGAAGAAACTTTATCAAGGTACTCAACTGCTTTTTTGTCATTGCCTCTTATAAGTTCAATCTGAGCAAGGTAAGAGTAAGCTTCTTCAAAATCAGGTTTTATTTCTATTACTTTTTTAAAATCAGACTCAGCCTCTTCTAATCTGTTAAAATACAGATGTACTTTTCCCCGTTCAAAGTACGCTTCCCAGTAATCTGGTCTAAGGTTAATTGCCTGGGTAAATTCAGCTATTGCGGTTTCAACTACCTCATCATTAAGGTCTACTGTTGCTAACTTTCCCCTCCAGAAGTAAATTTCAGGTACATCTGGGTCTAAAAGAAGTGCATCATCAAGGAACACAATTGCCATTTCATAGTTTTCACCTTCAAAATCTTTTTTTGCTTTTTCTATTAAGTCGTAGACCTCACGGTTAGCCATGGCTAAAACCTCCAGATTAAAAAACTGATATAATTTTACTATCAATTAAACCTGTTAGTAAGTATAATGAGAAAATTTCTTGTAAAATCTATACTTTCTTTACTGTTTGCTGCTCTTTTTATATCTGTAATTTTTTCTTTTTTTTATGTTGTCATAGAAAACAGGTCTGTTATACTGAAGTCTGCAGGTATATACCTGAAAGATGATTGTCAATTAAAAGGTTTTTCTGGTTTTTCCTGCTCTTTTGTTTCTATTTCTAACAGAAAAGATTTCTTTTTAAATCTAAAAAACGTAAATGTAAAACTCCTTTACAGGAATATTTTAAGAAACAAACCGGTATTTGATGTTCATGTTGAGCGTGTGGATAGTTTCTTGTATGGAAAAGAAAAAAAAGAGAAAAAAACAAAGAAGACTTTTTCTTTGAAAGGTGTTTTTTATTACTTAAGGTATTTTAATACTCAAATAGACAGTATAAACTTTGATTTGATTAAGAAAGGAATAACTGCCTTTAGGATTAAAGATTTTTCCCTTTACCAGAAGGAAGGAAAACTTAAAACTTTAAAAAAGGCTTTTATAGATATTGGTAAAAACCATTTCGTCTTAAAAAATATATCCGGGAACTATGATGACAGCTCAGTTTACATAAAATCAGTTGAGCTTTCTGGTATGAACAGTTTTATAAATGGAAGCCTGAACTTTGATATAAAAAACAATCTAACTTTAAATGGAAAAGGAAGTTTAGAAAAACTTTCTCTTGGAAATCTTTTTATAAATAAAGCTAATTTTTCTTTCTTTTCAAATGGAAATCTAAACGAAAAAATCTCAGGAAAAGTGTTTTTTTATACTAAAAAAGTGAAAACAGTGTTTGATATAACCAATATAAAAGGGAAAATAACCTTTCAGTATAAAGATTTTCTCTCAGGTGTGCTTACCACAAATGTAGAAAGTGTACTTTCTAAGGCTTTTTCCGTAAAAAACATACTTTTTGTATCCTATTTTTCTTATAAAGAAAACTTTAATTCAAAAAACACAATTGTATTTAAAAAGTTATCTTATCTAAATAAAAAACTTGAAAATGTTGTATCTGCTTTTGATTTTTCTTTTAAAGGATTTCCATATCTAAAAGGAAAGGTTTTTTATAAAAAAATCAGAATTTCCTATCTTTTAGACAAAAAAAGAGTTCTTAAACTTTCTTTTCCTGAGTATACTTTTTCTGAGATATCTCCTTTAATCCCTGCAAGAGAAGGCTCCCTTAAATATATAAGTGGGAAGCTAAAAGGAGAGTACTCAGTTGATATAAAAAGAAAAAGAGGTACAGGAATATTCAGGTTTAGAGAGTTAAATATTTATGGACTTTTTTATAAAACAGGATTAGTGAAAGTTGTTTCTGTGTTTCCTGAGAAAAAAAGTAGTTTTGATTTCCTGTTTGAAAAAAAGAGCAGTTTCGTAAAAGGAAAAGGAAGTATTAAAGAGAAAAAACTAAACGCTGAGTTTTCCTTTAAAAACCTTGATATAAAAAATCTTGTCTTTACTTCTAAACATGGTATAGCTGGATTAATATCTGGAAATGGCTACATAAATGGAACTATTCCAGATATAAAAATCTCTTTAAAAGGAAGTGTTGATAAGTTTTCTTATAAAAAACTTGTTTTAAGAGACCTTGGTTATACTGCTTTTTATGGGAAAAATAAACTTACTCTGCAGGTAAAAAACAGTAATGAAAGTTTAAAAACAGATATAAATGTTTCCCTGAAACCTTTTATATTAAATGTAAAAACTTACGCCAATAATACAGACCTTAAGCCGTTTTATCCATTTTTACTTGAAAGTGTTCCTTCTGCTTTTAAAAACATAAAGCCCCTTTCCTTAACAGGTAGTTTTGATTTTAGTATGAAAAAAAACAACTGGGAACTTCTTTTAGATGTAAAAAAAGGCAAAGTTTTCATCGTTCCTATCGGGGATTTCATATATACATCTGCAGTAGGAAAGATTAAAAACAAAAAGCCAGATTTAAAAGTTTCCTTTTATAAAAAGCACCTAAAGTTCAAAAATTTAGTTATCAATAGTCTTAATGGATTATTTAAACTTGTAGATAAAAAAGGAAATCTTGATGTTGAACTTAAAGGATTAAATAAAGCCAAAATTTTCCATATCTTTTCTGCAGTTAGTATAGACCTGAAAAAAAGTTATATAAACGGTGATGTTTTTTCAACAATCGGAGTAAAAGACTACAAAACAGTTTTTAACACTAATATAACAGGGAATTTCAAAAATATAAAAGGTATTTTTTACACAGAACTGTTCTTTAAAGGTAAAAAGTTCGCAGAAAACTTTGCTAAGTACCAGTTTAGAATAAAAAAAGATAGATACACTTTAGATTTTACATCTGATACCCTTGATTTCTTTTTTAATAGCAAGTTTGAGTTTATAGTAGAAAATCCAGAAGGAAAGTTTGTTATAGATAAAAAAGGTTTAAATGGAAAAATAACAGTAAAAACAGTAAAAACATACCAGAACAGATTACTTATATTTGAAACTGTGCCTGTTTCTATCTATTTCAAAAATAACAGTATATTTACAAAAAACCTTTCTTTTAAAGGAATGGTTTCTGGAAAGATTTACAGTTTGATTTACAATATTCCAGAAGAAAGCCTTATACTAAAATCTGATGGAAGTATTAACAAACAAATCCTTTCAGAATTTATCCAGTTTGGAACCTTTGAAGGTTCCCTTAAATACTCTGTTAATTACAGAGGAAAAATCCTGAGCTTTATCAATAAAGTTAAACTTTCCCTGTTCTCAAAAGACCTCAAGCTTAGAAGTAGCTATCTAAGGGGCATTATGCATTTTGACAGATTTTCTTTGAGTGTTCAAAAAGGAACTGCTTCTATTGATGTGAATGGAAAGGTTTCTTCTGTTTTGTCTGGAGATAACTACCTGAAAGTGAACGGAACTTATAATCTGAGAACTTCTGAAAACAGGATAAACCTAAGTGGAAACATTATCCCAATCAGATATCCAGGAATATTTGAAGGGAATATAACCCCAAAAATTGTTGCTTATACCCAGAATAAAAAAGGTGAAGTTAAACAGTTTTTAGAAGGGAAAATACTTGTCTCTGGGAGACTTAAACTTGAAAAAGATATTCAAAACCAGTTTTCTAAAGGAGGAGGAGAATCTAAAAAAGAAGAAAACACAAAAATAAAGGAAACTGTTCTAAATATTAAAGGGAAGACCTTTAGTCCAATTTACGTTTATGGAAGTTGGGGAAACGCTTATATGGAAGGAGATGTAGATATAACAGGTACTCTTGGAAAGCCTTCTATTAACGGTTATATAAATGTGGTGTATGGAAAGATAAACTACCTTAAAAACAGATACAACATAGATTTTGCAAAATTAAAAATCATTGAAAACGAGATGTATATATCAGCGAGACTGTCTACAGTTGTAGCAAATACATTTATATACATAAACGTGAATGGAAATATAAAAAATCCAAAACTTACATTTACATCAATACCTCCTAAATCCCAGAATGAGATTCTTTCTATTCTACTTTTAAAAGATACCCCAGCGACCCTTGAAAATATACCCCTTTTCTCAGTTGTAGGAAAGCTCTTTTATATGTTCTTGCCTTTTGGAACTGAGGAAGATGAAGGTTTATTCAACACAGGTTTTACTGTGATGATAAACCCAAGTTACAACCCACTTTACGGGATTACAGCATCTATATATGCAAGGAAAAACTTAACAAAGAGATTTTATATAGCATTTTCAAGACCTATAAAAGAAGTTGAAGGAATAAATATATTTGGTTGGTATGAAATAGGAATAAATATAACAGAAAAAACATCTTTACAGCTAAAATGGTTTGAAAACCAGGACAAAGAGATACAACTTATGTTCAGTCTTCCATTTGATTTTTGAGGTGAGTTTATGGAAAAGGATACTTTTTTTATGAAGGAAGCTTTAAAACTTGCAGAAAAAAGAAAAGGCTTAACCCATCCAAATCCCACAGTTGGAGCAGTAATAGTAAAAAACGGAAAGATAATAGGCAAAGGAGTACATGAAAAAGCAGGAAAACCCCATGCAGAAAGGGAGGCTATTAAAGACGCTCTATCAAAGGGGCATGATATAGAAGGTTCAACAATGTACGTAACTTTAGAACCTTGCTGTCATTACGGAAGAACCCCACCATGTACAGAAGCAATAATAGACAGCAGAATAAAAAAGGTGGTTGTTGCTACTTTAGACCCAAACCCACAGGTAGCAGGAAAAGGGATTAAAATACTTAAGGAAAAAGGGATTGAAGTTATAACAGGGGTTCTTGAAGAAGAAGCAAAAAAACTGAATGAAGATTTTTTTGTATATATAAAGGAGAAAAGACCTTTTGTTCATATAAAAATAGCCCAGACCTTAGATGGAAAAATCGCAACGAAAACAGGTTCATCAAAATGGATAACAGGAAAAGATTCAAGGGTATATGTACACAGGCTTAGAAAAGAAGCCTCTGCTGTTATGGTTGGAGTAGGGACAGCATTAAAAGATAACCCTTCTCTGACTGTAAGGCATATAAAAACAGAGAAACAGCCTTTAAGGGTTCTTGTAGACAAGTATTTAAAAACCCCAGTTGATTACAGTATTTTTGATACTGATGCAAAAACATTAGTTTTTACATCAGAAAAAGCAGACAGAGAAAAAATAAAAGAAATAAAAGAAAAAGGTATAGATGTATACTTACTTCCACTTTACAACGGAAAATTTAATGTTAGTGAGATTTTAAATGTTTTGTATAAAAAGGAAGTTGTTCACCTTTTAATTGAAGGAGGAAAAGGCATTATAACTTCTTTTTTAAAAGAAGGTATATTTGACAAAATATCTGTATTTATTGCCCCTAAAGTCATTGGAGAAGATGGTATCTCTTCTTTTGGAACCTTAGGCGTTGTGGATATAAAAGATGCTTTATCTTTAAAAAGAGGAAATGTTCTTTTATTTGAAGAAGACTTTTTAGTAGAGTTTTATAAAAAACTTTAAAGTCCGAAAAAGAAAGAAAATATATAGGGAGAGTGGATTTATGGAAAAAAAAGTTTCTGTGTGTTTAATAAAAACAGATAACTGTGAATACATAGATAAGGTTATAGAAGGTCTTGAGTACAACAGAGAATATATATCTGAAGTTATTTACACAGGAAGCATAGACGAACTGCCGGAAACAGAACTTGATATAAAACCCCTTAATATAGAGTCTGATAATAGGGCTTTTTTAAGAAATCAGGCTTTAAAAGAAGCAAAAGAAGAGCTTGTTTTTTGGTGTAGTACATCAACGGAAATTGAAGATTCAACGTTAGAAGAGTTTTTAGAGGTTTTAGAAGAGACAGAAGATACAGATATTGTTTATCCAAACATTGTTAATATAGCCGGTGATGAGGAATTTGTCAGGAATTTTGATAACTGGTACACAAACAAATGGGCAATGATACAGGGACTTTACTTTGAAGAGTTATTTCCAGAATGGGGAGTATTAACTAAAAAAGGTTTATTTGAAAACCAGCTTTTTGATGAAAACTACAAAGAGTATGAGTTTTACCAGTTTGTTTTTAAGAACCTTGAGAACTTAAATCTTTCTCTCTCAGACCTTAGCTTTGTAAACCAGTATGAAACAGACTCTTTTATAGATACATCTTTTGCAAGCAAAATAATAAGGGATTTTATTGTGAATAAATACCCTATTCAGAAAGTTTTCCCAAACCTTAACTGGGGAGAAAACGAATCCCTTGCATACTCTACAGCTTACACTATGATAGGTGATGCCCTTGCCAAATACTACGATTTTTACAATGCTTCTGATTACTACAGGAAAGCTTTAATATCTTTTCACAATAAACATACCCTTAGAAATCTTATTAATGTTTATATGAATATGGGACTTTTTAATAATCTTAAACAGCTTTTAACAAAAGACCAGGGATTTTCAGAAGAAGAAATAGAGAATATAAAAAGAGATGTCCAGAATATAGAAAATCTTATAAAAGAGTTAGAAAGGAAAGTTGAAGAAGGGTTTATTGATGAAGTAATGTACTCCCTTAATGATGTTATTCAGGTTTATCAGGGAGCACCTGTGTACAACATAGCTGGAGTTATTTCATTTTATAAAGGAGACCTTCTTAACTCTTACAGATTTTTTTATAAAGCTACAACTATTAATCCTTTAGAAGAGGATATATTAAGAAACCTTACAGATGTAGCTAAACAGATAGGAAAAAAAGAAGATGTTATAGCTTTAGTAAAGAGACTACTTGATTAACTGATTTTTTCCACTTCATACAGGTCTTCTTTATCCTGATAGTAAAGGACTATTTTAAACCTGCTTGTACTGTTTAATATCTCAAGCATCTTTTCTTTTTTTAGCTGGATATGTTTTCTATCTTTTGTAAGGTCTATAATGTCCTCTGGATTGGCTTCAAGGGGACTGTACGTTTTATCTTCTGTTTTCCATACCCTCAGTATCTCTCCCATAAAGGGGTGTTCCTGAAGTTCAACAGGAAACATAGATACAAGCTGTTCTGGTGTTATCTGTATCTCTAACTCCTGGGGGAAAAATCTTTTTAGTTTAAACATCTTTTCTCCAAAAAAAAGGGGCAACAAGCCCCTCTTTTATTATTCATTAAGAGCTTCGTAAACGTGTCCAACAAGTTCTTCAGAAGGTTTAAGTGTTTTCTTACCAGGTTCCCATTTAGCAGGACATGCTTCTTCAGGATGTCCTATTAAGTATGCGTTAGCTTCCATTTTTCTTAAAAGTTCATCTGCATTTCTTCCAACATTGTAGAAGTTAACTTCGGAACCAACTAATTTTCCTTCAGGAGATATGATAAATGTTCCTCTTAGTGCGAGACCTGTGTTTTCGTCATAAACGCCAAACATTCTTGAAATTTTTCCTGTTGGGTCAGCTCCCATTGGATACTTAACATTTTCTAAAAGTTTTTCATCTTTGTGCCATGCAAGGTGAACAAACTTTGTATCTGTAGATACTGATACTACTTCTGCACCAAGTTCTTTTAATTTTGGATAAACCTCTGCGAGGTCTGCAAGTTCAGTAGGACAAACAAATGTAAAGTCTGCAGGATAGAAGAATAAAATTGTCCATTTTCCTTCTTCTTTAGCTTTTTTTAGAGAGAATGTTCCAAACTTTCCTGTTTCAGGTTCGTAAGTTTCCATTTCAAAATCAGGAACTTCCTGACCTACTAAGATGATTTCTGACATTTTTAATACCTCCCTGGTTGTTTTGCATAATAGTAATGATTCTTAATTTTTTTAAAAATGACACAAGTCATAAAATATGATAGCAACCGTTTAAGATTTTTTTAAGTAAACTTTTGTTATTTATCGGAAATTTTAAGGTCTTTTATAACAAAATCTATGGAAGTTTTTCCTTTCCATGTTGATATTTTTGGTGTGTAAACTATATCCACATACATTCCTACAGATATTTTTTTAAAATGGTCTTTAGCATTCCACCATAGCCCAGAATAAACATTTCCTTTTTTATCCTTTAGCCAGAATTTAAGATGTTGGTTAGCTCCTCCTATCATAAAGAAATCGTCTATCCTGAGATTCTTTGCTAAAAACTGGGGATAAGGATTTCCTTCACCGAAAGGTTCTAATATCTTAAGTCTTTCAACCTCTTCTACTGTCCAATGTTCAAGGGGAACCTCCATATCTATCTCAAGAACAGCTTCATAAGAGGCCTCTTTTTTAATGTTTTTCAGCTCTAAGGAGAAACGTTCCTTTAACAGGGGAATATTTTTTGAAGGCATTGTTAGTCCTGCTGCAAGAGCATGACCTCCAAATCTATCAAATATGTCTGAATGTTTTTCCATAAGCTTAAAAATATTTATATTTCCAGTACTTCTAACAGACCCTACAGCTCTACCGTTCTTTATTGATAAAACAATAGAAGGGACTTTGTACTTTTCTGCAAGTCTGCCTGCTACTATGCCAACTATACCAGGATGCCAGTTTTTATCTCCTACTACGATTGTATAAATGTCCTTTTCCCTTTTTATTTTTTGCTGACTTTCTCTAAATGCTTTTTCTGTCAGTTTTTGTCTTTTCTTGTTGAGAAAATCCAGCTCCTTTGATAGCATTTTACTTTCTTTTTCAACAGTTGTTGTCAGTAATCTTACAGCTTTTTTAGCGTCATCAAGTCTTCCTGCTGCATTTAAACGGGGAGCTATAGTATATCCAACATCAAAGGATGTAACTGTAGGCATAGCTATTGATTCAAGGAGGGATTTAATTCCTACTCTTCTTTTTTTATTTATCTCCTCAATTCCTTTCTGAACAAGAATTCTATTAATAAGGGATAGAGGAACAACATCAGCAACTGTTCCTATGGAAACAATATCAAGGTAGGGTCTAAGCTTTATATCAAGATTAAGTATTCTTCTAAGCATTATCATCACATAAAAAGCAATACCTACAGAAGCAAGGTGTTTAAAAAATGTGTTAATGTCTGGATGTAGTTTAGGATTTAGAATTCTTATATTTTCGTCATTGGGAAGTTCTTCTTTTGGTTCGTGATGGTCTAAAACAAATACTTTTAATCCCTGTTTTTTTGCAAAAATAAGCTCTTCAACTGCGTTTGTTCCACTATCTACAACAATAAGTATATCTGCTGATTTGGATATTTTTTTTATCGCTTCTTTATTAAGACCGTATCCCTCTTCAAATCTACTTGGGATATAGTACCTTACATTTGCTTTAATATCCCTGAAAAAATTTACTAAAAGAGAAGTCGCAGTTATTCCGTCAGCATCATAATCACCGTATATAACAATTCTTTTTTTCTGTTTTATTCCCTGTGCTATCTCAAAGGAAATAACATCTAAGTCATTAAATAGTTTTGGGTCAAGGAGCTTTGTTAATGTTGGGAATATTGTTTCTTCATCAAAATCATTATTAAATATTTCTTTTCTGTTATATATAAGCTGACCTAATATTTTTCCATACCTTCTCAGTAAGCTCTCAGGAGCTCTGTTCCTTTCTTCTATTAAAACCCATTTATATCCAGAAAATCCCATTATGATTCCTTAAAAGCTTGAATTATTTTTTAATATCATTAGAAAATAATATATAATAACAAATATACCATCTTATTTATAATTTTAAGTTCACACTTTAAAACAAAAAAATTTTTTCACAAAAAATTCCCTATTTTTAATTTAAGTGTATTAAGGATACTTTAAAATTATTAATGATTACTCACTTTGTTTGACATGTAAGATGCTAATATATTAATCTTAATTGTTAATCAATACTTAATGGAGGTCAGTTAGATGAAAAAAATAGTAATGTCTGCAGTTTTAGGCGTTGCAGTTGCTGTAACAGGTGCCTTTGCAGCAAATGGAGAGCAAATTTTCAAATCTAAAGGATGTGCAGCTTGCCATCAGGCTTCTGTTGACACTGTAGGACCATCTTTAAAGAAAATAGCTGCTGCTTATGCTGGAAAAGAAGAAGATTTAATAAAATTCTTAAAAGGTGAAGGAAAATCTAAAGTAGACCCTGCTAAATTTGCTATAATGAAACCACAATTAAACACAACAAAAGCTTTATCAGACGAAGAAAGAAAAGCACTCGCAGATTTCATCCTTTCCCACAAATAAAAAAATACCCCCTCCCGGAAGGGAGGGGTTCCCTTGAACCAAAATGAAAAAGTATATTCTCTCTTTCTTAGCTTTATTAAGTATTATTTATATCCTAAAAGCTGAGGATAAAAGGGAACCGTTTAATAGAGGAAAGGCTCTGTTTTATTCTTATAACTGTGTATCATGTCATGCACCAGATAGAAGAGTAGTTGGTCCATCTTTCCTTGAGATTTCAAAGAGATATGGAACAAGTGAAAAAGCTATAGAAAAAGTTGCAAAACTTATTATAAAACCAAATCCTTCAAACTGGCCAGGAATGGCATACATGCCTCCTTTTAATATTCCTTTGGAAGATGCAAAAGCCCTTGCAAGATACGTTCTTATAGACTCAATAAAAGAGCTAAAAAATAAAAAGAAAAAAAGTGAATACAATGATGACTATTTAGATTTAGACAGTCAGTTTCACTGAGTATATTTTTTGTACCTTTCTTTATGTTTTTCCTTATTTGCTTCCTGATTTTTCTTAACAAACCATAATGTTCCTATTACCATAAGTATCACTCCACCAATTATGATGAAACCTTCTATCAAACTATTTGCATTACAGAAAACACCAAAAGATGAGTACGGGTCACACTGCTCTACAGTTTTTTGAAGGGGATTTTCTACAGCTTCTACAGAAAAAAACATTTTAAAGACCTCCTTTTCAACTTAAAGCTTTTAAAATTATAACAGTTAACATTTCCTAACTTTGTATTTACTTACCTATTGTGTTATATTTTTTACGTTATTTATATTTATAAAACAGTGTTATAAAATCAGGAGGTTTATATAATGACAACCGCAACAGATAAATCTATGAGAGAAATTAGATGGCATGGAAGAGGAGGTCAGGGAACTGTTACAGCTGCAAAAATGCTTGCTTCAGCAGCTATTATAAGAGGGAAACACGGTCAGGCTATGCCAGAGTTTGGTCTTGAAAGGTCAGGAACACCTGTTAAAGTTTCAACAAGGATAAGTGACCAGTACATAAACACAAGAGCTCCTGTTGAGCATCCAGAAATTGTTATTATCACAGACCCATCTTTAATGTTTACAATAAAAGATATAATAAAATCTGGAACTGATGAAAAAACAGTCTTTATAGTAAACACAAACTTCCCTCCTGAAAAAGTAAGAAAGATACTTGATATTCCAAATAATGAACTGTGGATAGTTGATGCCTCAAAAATAGCATTAGAAGAACTTGGAAGAAACATACCAAACACTGCTGTTTTAGGAGCTGTTGCTAAAGCTACAGGAATTGTTGACCTTGAATCCCTTGAGCAAGAGATAACTGAAGTCTTTGAAGCTTCTTCAAAACTCAGGGCATTACTTCCAAATAACTTAAAAGCTTTAAAAAGAGGTTATGAAGAGGTTTATAAAGCTGAATAATCTCATAAAATCAAACAGTGTTTGAAAATAAAATAAATTTACAAGCTAAACTAAAGGAGGATTATATAGATGAGTTATGAACTTAAACCATGGCATGAAATACCAATAGGTTCAATAGTTCCAGAGGCAGGTTCAAGTAGAGTTAACCACACAGGTTCATGGAGAATGCTCAGACCTGTTCTTAACTATGATAAATGTACCCACTGTCTTATATGCTGGATTTTCTGTCCAGATGATTCTATTCCAGTATCTCCACAGGAAAGGTTTGAGACAGATTTTGAGTACTGTAAAGGATGTGGAATATGTGCTGTTGAATGTCCTTATGATGCTCTTGAGATGGTTCCTGAAATGGAAATAAAACTAAAAGAGCTGGAAGAACAACTTTAAGTTTAAAATTTTGGAGGTTTAAAATATGGCTCAAACAAAAGTTGTAGCTTTAACAGGTAATCAGGCCGCTGCAGAAGCTATGAGACAGATAAATTTTGATGTTGCAGCGGTTTATCCAATATCTCCACAAACTGAACTTATGGGATTTTTTGCTGAGTATGTTGCAAATGGTGAAGTTGATACAGAAATGATAGCTGTTGATGGTGAGCACTCTGCTATGGCTACCTGT
The DNA here is from genome assembly GCA_964582875.1 of uncultured Aquificales bacterium. Taxonomy (GTDB): domain Bacteria; phylum Aquificota; class Aquificia; order Aquificales; family Hydrogenothermaceae; genus JAADDV01. The sequence goes on from CAZOTZ010000011.1 coordinate 24,612, forward strand.
ATAGGAGCTGCTGCAGCAGGTGCGAGAACAATAACTGCTTCTGCTGGTCCAGGTATTGCTTATATGGTTGAGAACCTCTACGTTGCATCAGGTATGAGGGTTCCTATTGTTCTTCTTGATGTTAATAGAGCTTTATCTGCTCCCCTTTCTATCCACTGTGACCATGCTGACTCAATGCTTACAAGGGATACAAGCTGGATATCCATTTTTTCTGAAAATGCTCAGGAAGCTTACCATAACATAATAATGTCTGTTAAGATTTCAGAAAAAGCTATGTTCCCTATTATTGTGAACTACGATGGTTATATCGTTTCCCACTCTATAGAAGACGTAGAAATGCTTGATGATGAAACAGTTAGAAACTTTGTAGGACCTTCTGATATACACAGAATACCTTATCCACTTCTTGATACTGACAAACCAGTTACTTATGGTGCAACAGCTCAACCTGATTACTATACAGAATGTAAGTATCAACAGCACGTGGATTTCTTAAAGGTTTACGATATTGTTAAGGAAGTTTTCGCTGAATTCGCTGAAATCTCAGGAAAGCATTATGACTTTATTGAAGAGTATAAGACAGAAGATGCTGAATATATAGGTATATCTATGGGGTCATCATTTGGAACCCTTAAAGATGCTGTTGATAAATTAAGGGAGCAAGGTAAAAAAGTTGGAGCTATCAAGATAAGACTCTACAGACCTTTCCCTGCTAAAGAAATAGCGCAGGCTTTATCTAAAGCTAAAGGTGTTGTTGTTTTAGATAGAGCTGATTCTTTTGATGGCTTAGGTGGTCCTCTTTTAAAAGATATTTCTACAGCTTTAATGTGGACAGAAAACAGACCTTTTGTTCATAACTTTATATATGGTCTTGGTGGTAGAGAAGTTCATGAAGAAGAGTTTATGAAAGCTTTTGAAAGGGTTGAACGCCTTGAAAAAGGCATTGAAACAAGAGATAGCTTTGTAGAATACTTACAAGTGAGGGAGTAATCATGGCAAAAAAGAGACCTATAGCTTTACTTTCAGAATTAGCTTCACATAGAGAAACATTTGGGGAGCAGATGCCACTTGCTCCTGGACATAGAATGTGTATTGGTTGTGGAATTCCACCAATTGTTAATGAAGTACTTCTTGCTATAAACGAGCCTGTAGTTATTTCAAACGCAACAGGATGTCTTGAAGTTACAACTGGTGTTTACCCGGTAACAGCATGGAATGTTCCCTGGATTCACGTTAACTTCCAGTCTGCCGCTACAGTTATGGCTGGTGTTGAAGCAGCTTATAAAGTTCTTAAAAAGAAAGGTGTTATTCCTGAAGATAAAAAAATCCATTTCGTTGCTTTTGGTGGTGATGGTGGTACCTACGATATAGGATTTCAGGCTTTATCTGCTACAGCTGAAAGGGGACATGATGTTCTTTATGTTTGCTACAATAACGAAGGATATCAGAACACAGGGTATCAGAGGTCTTCAGCTACTCCAATAGGAGCTTATACAAAAACTACACCTGTTGGAAAAGAAAGAGTTGGTAAACAGGAGCCAAGAAAAGACCTTACAATGATTATGGCTGCCCATGGTATTCCTTATGTTGCACAGGCTTCACCGCATATATTCAGAGATTTAACAAGAAAAACTAAAAAAGCTATATCAATGCCTGGATTTAAGTTTATTAATGTTCTTGAGCCCTGTACCCTCTCATGGAGATTTGCTCCAGAAGACACTATGAGACTTGCAAAACTTGCTGTTGAAACAAGGTACTGGCCAGTTTACGAAGTAATAGACGGTAAATACTGGAAGGTTAACATAAAACCAAAAAGACCTAAACCAGTAGAAGAGTATATTGCGGCTCAGCCAAGGTGGAAACACGTTCTAAAATATCCAGAGGTTCTTGAAAGAATTCAGAAAGAAATTGATGAAAAATGGAATCTCCTTCTTCACCTTGAGGAAATGTCTAAAAAACTTGCTGAAGAAGAGGGAGTTGATTACGAATCTTTATTTAAACTTCCTGAGGAAGAAGCATAAAAGGGAGCTATCTGCTCCCTTTTTATTCATATGGGGTGTATTTACTTGACATAAATTTTCCTGCTGTTTTGTTTAGTATATCAATCATTTCGTCTTTAACTTTATTCAAAAACTTACTAAAACTTTTGTCTTCTGGTTTATATATTTTTGCAAACTCTGCTACATCTTCTACAAGGATTTTTATTTTGCTTCCTTCTGTATAAATTGCCATTTTACAGGGAATAATAACACCGATTGGTTTAAAGATGCTTACACCTTTTTGCAGGTAATCTTTTTTGCATAAAAGATGGGTTTTGTATGGGGTTTTAAGACTGGCTGTTTTATCAACGTTTATTGTGTGAATAACATCCCACTTGTGGTTATTTATCTCTTCAATAAGTTTTGCATTTACAGCTTTAAATGAACCTTTCGTTATAACTACGTAATAATACCCTTTTTCATACTGGACAAAATCTTCGTAGGATAGAGCTTTTTGCAGGAGAATAAACAGAGGAAGTAAAGTAAGAAGTAAAAATCTTCTGAAAATCATTTTAACCACCTCCTTATATTGATTTATATTTAAATATAGAATGTATATTTTTATTGGCTATACTTTTGAAATATAAAAATGGCATATAATAAAAAGAAAAAAGAGGTTAAAGATGGGAAATAGAATAGAAGAACTGAAAAAAGCTTTGGAAAAAAATCCAGACAATCCCCTTGGTCTTTACGGACTTGCTGTGGAACTTTTTAAAGAAAAAAGATACGATGAGGCTCTTCTGTACCTTGAAAAATATTTGTCTCTACATGAAGATGAAGGAGCTGCTTATAGACTTTTAGCCCAGTGTTATGTGAATATAGGGGATATTGAAAAAGCTATAGAAGCATATGAAAAAGGTATACTTCAGGCTAAAAAATTTAACCACCAGTCTATGGTTGATGAGTTTACAAATGAAATAAATATACTTAAAGGGATGATTTAATATTGAAAAAAGTCCTTATTATCAGGTTTTCATCCCTTGGAGATGTAATCCTTTCTACAAGTGTAATAGAACCCCTTTACAAAAAAGGTTTTGAAATTGATTTTATGACTTTTAAGCCTTTTGATACACTTTTTGAGCGAGACTATCGTGTAAAAAATATTTTATCTTTTGAAAAAAAACAGCTAAAAACTGTAAAAGACCTGAAAAATATAGCACATGGTTTAAACAAGTATGATTATGTACTTGATTTACACTCTAATTTAAGAACAAAACTTATTTCTTTTTTCTCAAACTCTAAGTTTTATACATACAATAAGAAAGGTTTCCAGAGAAGGTTGTTAACTGTTCCTTTTTTTAAAAAGTTTGTAAACTTGAGAGATTTTAATGTTTTAAAAGCTTATCAGGATGTTTTAAAAAAAATTGGTGTCTTTTCTGATAGATTATATACACCTAAAGTTATTCTTTCTAAAGAAGAAATAGACAAATTTAAAAAAAGATTTCCCAGACCTTATGTTGTTTTAGGAGCAGGCGCAAGGTATAAAAACAAGATGTACCCTTTTTTTGGAGAAGTATCAAAACTTTTTCTAAAAGAAGGTTATGATGTTGTTCTTATCGGTTCAAAGGAAGATAAGAGTATAGATAACTCTGTATATCCAGAAGAAGTTAGAGACTTAAGGGGTGAACTTTCTATAAGAGAGAGTTTATCTGTAATTTCCCTATCACGTCTTGTTGTGAGTAATGATTCTGCAGTTTCCCATATGGCAAGGGCTGTATCTGTGCCTGTTCTTATGATTTATGGTGCTACACATCCCTATTTTGGTTTTTATCCTTTAAAGGAAGAAGGTGAATTCATCTTTAAAAACTTGCCGTGTCAACCGTGTGATATTCACGGTAAGAAAAGCTGTAAATATAAAGAGCCTTTATGTCTTACTGGTATTAAACCTGAGTTTGTCCTTAAAAGAGCTTTAGATACTATAAATAGATTT
>CAZOTZ010000012.1:0-27189 GCA_964582875.1 uncultured Aquificales bacterium
ATACATATCAGGATATAGCAAATATTATAATGGAGCATATAAAAGCCCTATAGGAGGATAATCATGGCTAATATAAAAGTTGCAGAAAGTGCAGGTTTTTGCTTTGGGGTAAAAATAGCAGTAGATGCAGCAATTGATGCAGGGAAAAGGTTAGGTGGAGCCTATACTGATGGTCCTATCATACATAACAAACAGGTTGTTCAGTTTTTAGAAAATATGAATGTAAAACAGCTCAAAGAAAATCAGACCCTCAAAGAAGGTGATACAGTTTTAATCCGCTCCCACGGTGTTCCTCCAAAAGAAGAAAGAAGATTAAAAGAGGCTGGAGTAAATGTGATAGATGCAACCTGTCCATTTGTAAAAAAAGTACATGAAAAAGTAAGACAGTTAGTTGAGGAAGGATATTACGTTATTATTATAGGAGAAGAAGGGCATCCAGAAGTAATTGGTATACTTGGTCATCTTGAAGAAGCTGGAGGAAAAGGAATTGTTGTTTCTAATATGGATGAACTCATCAGGAAAATGCCCAAAAGGAACAAAATAGGTGTAGTAGCCCAGACAACCCAGAGTGAAGATTTCTTCAGAGAAGCTGTTGGATACATAGCAGAAAACACAGAAGAAGTAAAAATATTCAATACAATATGTGATGCAACATCTGTAAGACAGGAAGAAGTAAAAAGATTAGCTCCTACTGTTGATGTTATGATAATCATAGGTGGAAAACACAGTGGAAACACAAACAGATTAGCTCAGATATCAAGGGCGTTAAATCCAGATACATACCATATAGAAAAAGCTGATGAACTCCAGCCAGAGTGGTTTGAAGGAAAAGAAAACATTGGTGTTTCTGCAGGGGCATCAACACCAGACTGGATAATAAATGAAGTAGTTGAAAGAATAAAACAGCTAACACAAAAGTAAAAAATACCGATAAATCAAAAAATATAAGGAAAAGGTTATGGGCTTCCGGGAGAGTGGATTTTGGACGAAAGAGTAAACATTCTTGTTCAGGCGTGGAAAAAAACAGTAGAACAGGGAGTAAATCCTAAACATCTAATTTTAGTTTTTCTTGCATTTGGATTTATCTTCTTATCTGTTTATTTAGTTTCAAAAATAAAAGAGTTTCTCAGGGAAAAATACAAAAGAAAACTCTTCATAGATAATGCAGAAGGTCTTGGATTAACAGAGAAAGAAGCTGAAATCCTCTGGGAGTACGCAAATCAGATAGAAAGAGACCCTTTCTTAGTCCTTGAGTATAAAGCTCCCTTTGAAAAAGTTATACAAAAGTATGTGGAAGAAAATCCAGATTACGATGAAACACTAATAAGAAGTATCAGAAGAAAACTACACTTTGAAGAACTCCCTGAAATGATGCCTCTTATATCAACTAAAGACATAGAACTTTATCAAACAGGAAACCTTATAACAAAAGAAGGGAAAGTCTATCCAGTAGCTCTGTATGACAAAGATGAAAAATACTCTTACTGGTATCTGATAGACAGACAGCCTCCTTTTGCCTTTAAAAAAGGAGACAGAGTAAGAATAAGATTTCTAAGGTCTGAAGATGGTATGTACACATTTGAAGAAAATGTTGAGGATATTTTTAACGAAGGAAATAAATACATAGTAAAAATTCCACACACATTTAATCTTGAAAGAACCCAGAGAAGAAAAGAAGTCAGGATAAAAATAAACAAACCTGTAGAGATTATTTATAAAGATAATAAAGGAGAGGAACATTACGTATTCACACGACTTGAAGACCTGAGTTCTGAAGGACTTAAATTCTGCCTTAGAAAAATAGATGCACAGAAAGAAAATTTCCATATAGGCATGGATTTAAAATTCAGTTTTGAGCTGAACGGGGAAAAAATCTTTGGGGAAGGAATACTAAAAAACATAGTAGAAGAAAGCGATAATGAGTGTTATGGAATTCACTTCCAGAAAATAGATAAAAAGAGCAAAGAAGTGATTTTAAAATTCATCCAGCAAGAACAACACAAACTTTTAAAACAGATACATAAAAACAAAATAAGGTAAGGTGAGAGATGGAGTTATCAACAATCATAGGTCTGGTAGCTGCTATTTTACTTATTGTTATATCTATAGCCATAGGCGGAAGTCCTATGGCCTTTGTGAATATCCCTTCACTGCTTATCACAGTTGGAGGGGGACTTGCAGCTTCCTTGACATCTTTTCCTATGAAAGATTTTTTTTCTGGGCTTAAGGCAATAGGAAAGGCTTTTAACCCAGGATTACCTGACCCTGTTGAGCTTGTTGATTTCCTTGTAGGAGTAGCAAACAAAGCAAGAAGGGATGGTATTCTTGCCCTTGAATCAGATATTGACGAGTACTACTCAAGGGACCCATTTTTTGGAAACATAATGAGAATGCTTATAGACGGACAGGATTTAGAAGAAATAAAAAGTAATGCTGACACAGCCCTGATGAAAATAGAACAGGATTTATCCACAGAAGTTTCTGTATGGGAAACTTTAGGAGAATTATTCCCGGCATTTGGAATGATTGGAACATTAATAGGTCTAATACAGATGCTTCAAAACCTTAATGACCCTTCAGCCTTAGGTCCAGGTATGGCTGTTGCTATGATAACAACGCTATACGGAGCTATCCTTGCAAACGTTTTATGTGTTCCGATAGCAAAAAAACTTAAGCTTTTTAAAGACTTAAACCTGCTTTTTAAAGAAAGCTATATAATCACAGTTGAAGCAATTAACAATGGAACAAACCCTAACGTTTTAAGGGCAAAGCTTCTCTCTCTCTTTGGAATTGAAGGTGGAGAAGAATAATAATGGCACGTAAAAAAAAGGAGGAGTGTAAAGGGCTTCCCGGGTGGTTGATAAGTTTCGGAGACCTTATGTCCCTCCTCCTTACGTTCTTTATCTTACTTTTCTCTATGGGAACAATATCTTTAGAAAAATTCCACATGGTCATAAAAGGAATAACAGAGTCCCTTGGAGGAAGAAAAGTTTTTCAGGAAGAAAAAGTTTTGAACAATCAGAATGTAGAAATTGAGTTCAAAAATATGTACCCAAAAGTAAAAAAAAGACAGAGACTTGAAAAAAAATTACACGAACTTGAAAAACAACTAAAGAAAAAAGGAATAGAAAGTGAAGTAGAAGGACATGGTTCAATCCTGAGATTTAGAGTAAATGTATCAAAAATATTTCCCCCTGGTTCAGAAGTACCAACACCGGAAGCCCAGAAATATCTGAAAATGATTTGTGAAAACTTAAAAGACACCGGTTTTCCACTAACAATAGAAGGGCACACAGACAACACCCCTGTAAAAGGGAAGTTTAAAAATAACCTTGAGCTTTCAGCTGCAAGAGCTTTATACATACTCAAACTTTTTAGACAGTGTGGTTATGATGAATCCCTTTTATCAGCAAAAGGATACGGAGAATACAGACCTTTAGTTCCAAACACAACCCCACAAAACAGAGAAAAAAACAGAAGAGTTGAGTTTGTTATAAAAATAACAGGTTAAGAATAATGGCAAGAGAGAAAAAAGAAGAGTGCCCCAGTGTTCCAGCATGGATTATAAGTTTTAGTGATTTGATGTCTTTACTTTTAACATTTTTTATTCTTCTGTACTCAATGAGTGTTCTTGATATAAAGAAACTTATGAAATTCCTGTGGTACTTCCAGGGAGAAGAAAAGTTTAGAGCTATAAAAACAGTACAGGTCATACCCCCTATATCACTTATGCGTCAGGATATGGCAAAACTTTTAAAAGATAGAATAGAAAGGATACTCCCTCCACACGCTTATCAGGTAGCTGTAATAGAAGACTATATACTAGTCAGACTTTTTAACGATATAACATTTGAAGAAAATTCAGCAAAACTGACAGACAAAGCAAAAACAGCTTTAAAAAGTGTTGCTACTGTTTTGAACTCTTTAAGTAAAGAGTACTCTGAAATCTTGATTGAGGGACATGCGAACAGAGAAGAGAAAAACCCATGGGAACTGTCTATGAAAAGGGCTTTAGCAGTAGTAGAATACCTTATATCCCTTGGGGTTGACCCATCAAGAATTTCTGTCGTTGCTTACGGTAATACCAAACCACTGTATACCTGGAACCATCCCCTCCTGATAAGAAGAAATAGTAGAGTTGAGATACACATAAAACTGAAACAGATAAGAAATGACGTTCTAAAAGAAAAAAAAGATTAGGTTTTTGAATAGATATATCTGTATATAACCCAGAAGTAAACAAAAATGACAACAGGATGTACAAAGAAAGGTAAAAAATTAGAAGAGACTAACTTTATAAATAGAAAATTAAGTAGCATATAACCTATTGCTATAACAACAGCAACAGACACTAAAAATTCTCTACCTTTGAAACTTTGAATTCCAAGTAAGAAACCAATTAAACCTATGAATATAAAAGGAATAGAGAAGGTAAACCTGTCTGTTAAAATAGCTACAGCTTTATTCTTCTTTTTACTGTTTCCTTTTGCTATCTCAAAAAGTTTCTTATTTTTATAGTTCTCCATTGAGTATCTTTTTACATATTTCACATCTATGTTAAATGTATATTCTTTAAAAAAAAGGATATTAAACCCATTTTTTTCAGGTATCTGAATGAAACCGTTTTTTAAAATAAGATTAGTTCCGTTAAATTCGGCTTTTTGGGCTGTTATTGTCTGTCCTTTTTTCTGGAGATATATAAAAAGATTATCAATTTTTCTATTTTCTTTTTTTTCTGCATATATCACAATGTCAGAAGAGATTTTGGAAAAGTTTTTAGGCTGTACAGACTCTAAAAAGTACCTTTTAACATTTACAGTTATAAAGTTTGCCCTTTCTCTATTTGCATAAGGGACAAGAAAAAAGCTAACAAAAAAAGACAGAACAAAAAACAAAACAGAAAAAATCTTTACAGGTTTAAGAATATCATCTTTTGAAATTCCACTTGAGTAAATAGCATAAAGCTCTCTGTTTTCCCTTATATTGTAGCCAACTATAACAGCTGATAAAAAAACAGCAAACAAAAGCTGATACTTAAAAAAGGAGAAATCAACAAAGAAAACAAGTTTTATAAATTCAAAAATATTCATAAAGTAAACAACAGAGGGAAGATGCATAAATTGTGAGGATATAATGATTACAGAGAATAAAGCTAAAAACATAAAAAAGCTTTTATACAGGTTTTTTAGTATGTATCTGTAGAGAAGTTTCATCTTTTATAACCTTTTAAAACATTTATATGCTCCTGGTATGTTTTTGAAAAAATATGCTTCTTTCCATCTTTTGTAAGGTAGTAAAGATAATCTGTCTTTTTGTAGTTAATCACACTTTCAAAAGTTTCAACAGAAAAACTACATATAGGTGTAGGAGGAAGTCCCTTAACAACATAAGTATTAAAAAGAGAGTTAAAATGAATGTTTTCTTTGGTAAGCTTTCCTTTCCATCTTCCAGCAAGTTTTAAAGCGTATATTGTCGTAGGGTCCACCTGCAGAAGCATTCCCTTTTTCAGTCTGTTTATAATAACACCAGCTATAACAGGTTTTTCATCTGGAAGAGAAGACTCTTTCTCTACAAGAGAAGCTATAATCATAGTTTCGTAAAAAGAGAAATCTTTAAGTTTTCTTTTAAAAGGAAAGTACCTTTTTTTAAAAAGATTTACAAAAGTTTTAACAACTGTTTTCAGATTTTCATTCTCCCTAAAGTAGTATGTATCTGGAGGAAAATAACCTTCAAATGATAAACCTTCAAGACCGTACTTTTTTACATTGTAAGGATTAAAGACAAATGCGAAAAAATCTGACTTTTTTATATTGAAACTTTTTTCAAGTCTTTCCCCTATCTCAAAAAGGCTATCCCCTGGGTATATAGTAAAACTTTTAAGATGTTCTTTCCCTTTATACAGGATTTCCCAGATGTCATGGATTGATAAATGTCCACTAAAAAGGTAAAAACCTGCTTTTAGAGGTTTACCTTTTATACGGGAATACAGATAAAAAACTTTTTCATCTGTTATTATTCCTTTTTCTTTTAAAAGTTCAGAAATCTTTTTTAAAGAGGAACCTTTTTTTATCTCTACTTCTACAGGCTCATTTATATAAACTTTTTCGTTGATTTTTTTGTTTATGTAGGATAGAAAAACACCTGAAATAAAAAGAACAGTTATAATAAGAAAAAAAAGTGATTTAAAGACTTTACCCATTTCTAAACTGTTGTTGTTGAAGGTATGTTTTCAGGATAAAAACAGCAGCAAGGCTGTCAACTTTTTTCTTTCTTTTGCTTTTTTTTGTAGTTTCCCTTAAGTGCTGTTCTGCTAAAGAAGTTGTAAATCTCTCATCAACAAACTCAACAGGGATATCAGGAATATGTTTTTTTAACTCTTCTACAAAAGCTTTTGTTATCCTTGCCTGTTCTCCTTCTTCTCCTTTCAATGTAAGTGGTAGTCCAACTACAAGTTTTCCTATATCGTACTCTTCTACAAGTTTTTTTATATTTTCAAAAACTTTTTCATTATTTTCAATGTAAGGTAAAGGGTTTGCAGAAATACCTAAAGGGTCGCTGTAAGCGACCCCTATCCTTCTGTTTCCAACATCTAAAGCTAAAACTCTCTTCCCTTTCAAGCTGTCTCCTGAACTTCTTGAGGTTTTGAAGATACACCTGCTATTTTGTAAAGTGGACAGAATGTTAAAACAGCTGTCAGCATAAGTATAAAACCTACCACTTCACCGACTACCCAGGCACCACCTTTTTCAATACCGAGCCAGATAAGAATAGAACCAATTAAAACCCTAACTACTGCATCCCAAAAAGCCATCGCGCTACCCTCCTATAAAAAATCTATACAAGTGCCTCAGCCTTTGTTCCAACAACTTCATCTGGATGGGCTATTCTTCCAAGTACAGCAGAGGCAGCTGCAACAGCCGGTCCTGCAAGGTAAACTTCACTATTTGGGTGTCCCATCCTACCTGTAAAGTTCCTGTTTGAAGTAGATACACAAACTTCTCCTTCAGCAAGAATTCCCATATGGCCACCAAGGCAAGGACCACATGTTGAAGTACTTATTAGACATCCTGCATCTGCAAGGATTTCAAGTATACCTTCATGCATAGCCTGTTTGTATGTTCTGTCAGATGCAGGTATAACAATACATCTAACATCAGGGTGAACTTTTCTACCTTTTAGTATCTGGGCTGCTATTCTAAGGTCTGTTATTCTTCCATTGGTACACGAACCTATGAAAACCTGATTTATTGGTTTGCCTGCAACTTCTGTAACAGGCTTTACATTTGAAGGAAGGTTTGGTGCAGCAACAACAGGCTCAATCTTTGATGCGTCAAACTCATATTCACAGCAGTACTTAGCATCTTTATCGGCTTTTATCATTCTTAGAGGTTTATTGGTTTTATCTTTTAACCACTCTAAAACCTTCTCATCAGCTTCCATAATAGCGTTTTTTCCACCTGCTTCTATCGCCATATTTGTTATAGTAAGTCTTTCTTCTATAGGTAGTTCTTTTATAGCCTCTCCATGGTATTCCATAGCTCTGTATAAAGCACCGTCAACACCTATCTTTCCTATAACTGTAAGAACAAAATCTTTTCCTCCAACCCATCTCTGTCTTTTACCGTAGAATGTAAACTTCATTGTTTCAGGAACTTTTAACCATGTTTCACCAGTTGCAAATATATAAGCAATATCTGTGGAACCAACACCTGTTGAGAAAGCCCCTAAAGCTCCATAAGTACATGTGTGTGAATCAGCTCCCATTACTAAATCACCTGGAGCTATAAAACCTTTTTCAGGAAGTATTGTATGCATAACCCCTGAGTCCTGTCCTTCAAAGTAATTTTTAATTCCCATTTTTTTAGCAAAATCCCTTGATATCTTTATCTGCTGAGCTGAAAGAATATCTTTAGGAGGGAAAAAGTGGTCCATAACAAGGGCAATTTTATCAGGGTCATGAACTTTATCTATACCGTATTTCTCAAGCTGTCTTATAGCCAGTGGTGCGGTTATATCATTTGCAATTGCTAAATCAACTTTAACTGTAACAAGTTCCCCTGGTTCTACAAAATCTCTCCCTGCATGTTCTGCAAGTATTTTTTCTGTTAAGGTCATTCCCATCTATATTTCCTCCTGAAGTATATTTCAAAAATAAGAAAAGATTATATTATTATATGTTTAATGCCTACTGTTTCAAAATTATATGATTAAGAAAATAAAAAAAAGGGGCTTTTCAGCCCCAGATGGAGAAAAAAGGTGGACAGTGGAGGTATGCCATTATTAATGGTATCCACCTTCAGCTGAAACTTTTCCTTTGAAAACCCTGTAAACAAACGCTGTGTAAAAGATAACAACAGGCATAATCAGTACTGTAACCACAAGCATAACTGTAAGTGTTATGTGAGAAGAAGCAGAGTTCCATATAGTAAGGTTGTATTCTGGGTTAATTGTTGACCTCATTAGAACTGGATATGTTGCAAAAGCTATAGTTAAAACAGTCCCAAGTGTTGTTAGTGTTGACCCATATATAACCTTTGAGTAGTTCTTAGAAACAAGGTTTTTGAAGTAAAGTATAAGACCTATAACTATCATTACAGGAGCTATCCAGAAAACAGGATACTTGAAGTAGTTGCTATAAAGTTCTGGTGCAACTATGACAAGTAAAAAGTCTGTTACAGCAAGGGATATTATGTACCCAAAAAATCCAACAAAAGCAGCTTTTCTTGCAAGTTCAAAAACCTCTCCTTCTGTCTTTCTCAAAAGATACGCTGTACCATGCATTAAGAACATAAACACCCCTACAAGTCCCATTAAAATAGGAGCAGGTCTTAAAAGTGTGAAAAATGTCCCGTGGTACACACCTTGCTGGTCAATAGGAACACCTATAACAGCGTTTCCAACGGCAACACCAAATAAAAGAGCTGGTACAAAGTTTCCAATCCAGTATATCCAGTCCCATGTCCTTCTCCATAACTGGCTTTCTTTCTTATTTCTGTATTCAAAAGCTACAGCTCTTCCTATTAAAGCCCATAAAACAATAAGTATCGCAAGATAGAAACCGCTGAAAGAAGCAGCATACACTATAGGGAATGCTGCAAATAGCATTCCCCCTCCAGCTATAAGCCAGACTTCATTTCCATCCCAGACAGGAGCAACAGCGTTGTAAAGGATACGTCTATTTTCATCTTTTTTTGTAAATATAGTAAGCATACCTGTACCAAGGTCAAAACCATCAGTCAGTGCATATCCTACAAGGAAAACTCCTGCAAGTAGAAACCATAATCCTTCTAAGGTTGTAAACATTTCAACAGGCATTTTTCTTCCTCCTTAGATTCTTTTTTCAGTTTTTGAAAAAGCTGTTACCTGAGCTGGATTAGTTGATGGAGGAATAACCTCTTCACTTGTTTCTTTAATACCTTTCTTCACAGCTTTTACCATTGCGTAAAGGAAAACAAAGAAAATTGCTGTATATATTCCTGTAAAGAAAAGGAATGAGAAAAGAACATTCCCTGTAGGATGGAATGAAACACCATCTTTTGTTAAAAGAACTCCCTGAACAAGCCATGGTTGTCTACCAACTTCAGCAGAAATCCATCCAAGCTCAGTTGCTATATAAGGAAGTGGTATAGCCAGTAAAACAGTCCATAAGAAAGCTTTATTTGTATAAAGGGTTCCTCTTTTTAAAAGCCATAATCCCCATAGAACTATAAAAACAAAGAAAAATCCAAGGTATACCATCAAGTGAAAAGATGTGAAAACAAGAGCTACATTTGGAAGGTCATCAAAAGTTATGTTGTAAGCTTTAGCATTTGCTTTTGCCAGTGCAAGTTCAGATTTTACTTTCTCTATTTCTTCTTCAGGGGCATTTGATTTTTCAAGCTCTTTTAGTTTTGCTTCCAGTACAGGTATCTGTTTTTTAGCTTCCTTTGCTTTTTCCTGATACTCTTTTACAAGGTCTTTTATGCCTTTAAACTCTGCATGGGGGTCATGATAAGAAAGGATACTTAACAGATAAGGTATTTTAACAATGACACGTGTTTGCTGATGCTCCTGGTCTACAACACCTATCAGGTCTAAAGAAGCTCCTTTTTCAGTTTCCCATTTTCCTTCCATCATAGCCATTTTTAAAGGCTGTCCATGGGTAACCTGATATCCATGGATATCACCAAAAACTATCTGAAGGATAGAAACAAACGCAGTAAAGATAAGAGCAAACTTCAGCCCTGTTTTAGCAATCTCAACATGTCTGTTTCTAAGTAAGTAGTAAGCCATTATTCCCATAACGAAAAATCCACCAACAATATAGCCAGCATCAACACAGTGGAAAAATCTGAATACTGTTGTATGGTTTATAACCGCTTCCCAGAAATCTGTAAGAACAGCTTTAACCCCCTGTGGTGATTCTACTATTTTGTACCCTGCTGGTGTTTGCATCCAAGAGTTAGCAATCAAAATCCACAATGCAGACAAGGTACTTCCTAAAGCAACCATCCACGCAGCAAACGTGTGCATTCTATCTGAAATCCTGTCTTTTCCAAAAAGGAAAAGACCTATAAAAGTAGATTCAAGGAAGAACGCCATAAGACCTTCTATAGCAAGGGGTGCTCCAAATATGTCCCCTACAAATTTTGAGTACTGAAACCAGTTTGTACCAAACTCAAATTCCATTGTTAAACCTGTTGCAACACCAACGGCAAAGTTAATGGCAAACAATTTCATAAGGAACATTGCAAGGTCGTCATATTTTTTGTCTTTCTTCTTAAGATAAATGGTTTTTAAAATAGCTATCATAAAGGCAAGTCCCAGTGTTAAAGGGACAAATAAGAAATGGTAAAAGGCTGTCATTCCAAACTGAAGCCTTGAAAGGGTGAGTAAATCCATTTTAATACCTCCTGCTGCCTGTCCGTTAGTTAATATTTACTAACCAATTTATGGGAGAAAAAAAATAAGAAATATGATTTATATCATCTATTCTTCAACTATCTGATATCTCTTTAAAAAAGAATCATCAACATCTACAATGCCTTTTTCTCTTAATCTATCTATAACGGTTTTATCACAGTGGACATCTTCAGGCCACTGTCTTTTATAACCATCTATATCTGATTTTGATGTTGCATCTACTCCCCATATATCCTCAATCCATACATCGTGGAGGGCGTCTATATTGTTTGTTATTCTCCAGACAAGCATATAAGGGTTATTCACATCGTTCATATAATCATCAACAAAAACAACAATTCTTAAGTTTTCTTTGAAAAGTTTCAGTTTCTCAAAAATAACCTTTACAGGTTTCCTTTTTCTTACTTTTATTACTGTTATCGGATTTGCTGTTTCAGTCATGTACTGTTTTAACTCAATTATATCTTCATCTATAGCTTTGAGCTTTTCAAAAAGTTCCACATCAGGTATCACTTTAACTTTTTTCTCAACCTCTTCCCCTGTTGCATCAATCCCAAGCTTCCCCCCTACAAGGGGTTCGTAACTCGAATGGTCAAGCTGGTCTACAATTCCTTCTGTTATCAGAAAGGATTTTTCGTCTAATCTATTTAAAACATATGAAGTGATTTTTTCGTAGTCTGTTAGGTCAGGTGCTTTTTCATCTACAAAAACAGCATGTTTAAGAAAACTCATCTGACCAACGCCCCAAAAAGCATGCATTATCTGTTTTGAATGCCCCTTGTATCTTGGATTTATTTTTGCTAACAAAAGATTGTGAAAACAACCATTTTCAGGCATATGATAATCAACAACATCTGGAGCTGTTGTTTTCAGCAATGGTAAAAATATCCTTTCTGTCCCCCAACCCATATACTTATCTTCAAGGGGAGGTTTTCCAACAACAGTAGCCATATAAACAGGATTTTTTTTCATTGTTATAGCCTTGACCTCAAGAACAGGAAAAGGCTCAACAGGTGTGTAATATCCTGTATGGTCTCCGAAAGGTCCTTCCGGTGCAAAATTTTCCGGGTCTACTTCCCCTTCTATGACTATATCAACATCTTCAGGAACGTATATATCATTTGTTAAAGACTTAACAAGTTTTGGATTTTCATTTCTTATAAAACCGTATAGTAAAAGCTCAAATATTCCTGGAGGAAGAGGTGCCTGCCCACACCAGAAATAAAGAGGGTCTCCTCCTATTGCTATAGAAACAGGCATCTTTTTCTTAGCCTTTCTGTACTGGTGAAAGAAGTGGGAACCATCTTTATGTATCTGCCAGTGGAGTATTAGTTTATTTTTTGAAAGTTTTTGAATTCTGTAAAGTCCAAGGTTCTGGACATTTCCTTCAAGACTTTTTGTATAAACCTGTCCTGCTGTTATAAATTTTCCTGCGTCTTTAGGCCACGTTTTTAAAATAGGTAAAATATCAAGGTCTACATTACTACCTGTAAATTTTACCTGTTGACACTCCCCTTCTTTCTTCAGTCTCTTTGGGAAAATATTTTTTAATCTAAAAAGTTTCGGAAGTACTGATATTTTTTCAGATAAAGACTGGGGAGGTTTTATGTGTAAAAGTTCTTCTATCTCTTTAGCTATCCTGTCTGGATGCTTCCCAAATATAAGCTCTGTTATCTCAAAATTTGCAAATGTGTTCATCAAAACAGGGATGTTGTATTCTCTGTTTTCTTCTTTATCCACAGGTTTTGTAAAAAGCAGTACTCTGGATTTATCTTTTTTAACTTCTATATACGCTGTATGGGGAATTTCCAGATTAACATCTAACGGTTCTTCTATTACTCTTATCAGATTTCTTTTTTTAAGATAGTTTATAAAATGTTCAATCTGCATTTTCCCCTTCCTTAGATACTTTTTCAACTATAGTTTTTAAGGCTTCAATAAACAAAGGATGTTTTTTCAGTGTAGGTATCCTTATATATCTTTCTATACCGCATTCTTTTGCAAGATTTCCATACTGGTAATCAAGCTCATAAAGGGTTTCCGAGTGTTCTGAGACAAAAGCTACAGGTATAACAGCAAGCTTTTTGACACCATTTTTTCCTAATTCCTGTATTACCTGGTCAGTCATTGGTTCAAGCCATTTAACAGGTCCAACTTTACTCTGATAAGAAAGGGAGTAATTTACTTCAGGGAAGTGTTCCATTATCAGTTTTACTGTTTCTTCAATCTGTTTCTGGTAAGGGTCTCCTTTCTGTATAACTGATACAGGTAAACTGTGGGCTGAAAAAAGAAAATAAAAATCTTTATAATCTGGTAGGTTTTCTTTTATATTTTCAACCATTGCTTTTATATAAAGTGGGTTGTTATGATAACTTTTAACTTCCTTAACTTTTACATTCTGGAAATATCCCTGTTTCTGAAATCTTTTAAACTGCCTGAAAAACTCATTAAAAGAAGAACCTGTTGTTGTTGTGCTAAATTGTGGATAGAGGGGAAGAAGAATTATTTTGTCTAAATTCTCATTCTTCAGATTTTCAAGGGCTTCCTCTGTAAAAGGATGCCAGTATCTCATAGCAACAACTACCTTAAAAGCATCCCCTAAAACCTGCTGGAGAGCTTCTGCCTGTTCCATTGTTTGCTCCTTCTGGGGGGACTTACCTCCCATAACAACATAGTATTCTCTGGTTTTTTTGGCTCTTATCTTTGAGATAATCTTTGCTACAGGTTTCTGTATAACTCTTGGAATCTGAATTATATCGTGGTCTGAAAAAAGGTTATAGAGAAATGGTTCTATAGCTTCTAAGCTATCTGGACCTCCCATATTCATAAGAACAACAGCTGTTTTTCCCATAACACCACCGAGCTTTATGATAGTTTTATCAAATATACACTATTATTTAGATTTTATCGGTTTATACTCATTTAACTTCTTAGCAAGTTCTATATCTGCCATTGTTAGACCACCTTCACTATGTGTTGTTGTTGAAACTGTTATGGTTTTTGTCCCTGTATGTAAAATAACATCAGGGTGGTGATTTGTTTCTTCTATTGAGTTTGCAAGATGTTTCATAAAACCGGTTATATCCTGCCAGTCTTCAAAATAAAATCTTCTTGTTATATACTTACCTTCTTGCTCCCAACCGTATAAAGACTGGAGATATCTGTTTACTTCTTCTGCTGTTAAAGCTCTTTTATTTTCCTGTTTCATTGCTTCCTCCTTAGATATATTTTATGTTTGTGATTTTTGTAGATAGCTTGAAAAAAATTTTTTATGTGATTATAATGTATTCTCCTAAGGCGGAGTAGCCAAGTGGTAAGGCAGGGGACTGCAAATCCCTTATGCGCCGGTTCGATTCCGGCCTCCGCCTCTTGGTTTTTATCCTACTACTATCTTTCCTACGTTATAAACGATAAAAGAAACAATCCACGCTGAAGAAAAGCTAACAAGGACTGATATTCCTGTCCATTTCCAGCTGTTGAGTTCCTGTTTTATAGCAAAAACTGTTGCCATACATGGAGTATACAAAAGTAAGAAAACAAGGAAAGAAAAAGCAGACAAAGGAGTAAATGCATTTCTGACAGCAGACATAAGGGTTGTATCGCTTTCTTCCTCTTCAGCCTCTTCCTGTCCTATACCAATTATCTTTAAAATAGACTTAACTGCCTCAACATTTGCATCTAAGAAGTTTTTCCCTATTTCGTATAAACCTTCTTTAAATGGTTTTACGTCAGGTTTTTCTTCTATAACCTCTCCTGAGTATATATTCCCCATAGTAGATAAAACTACCTCTTTAGCAACAAAGCCTGAAACAAGTGCTCCTGCAGATTCCCAGTTGCCAAATCCAAGGGGTTTAAAAACAGGAGCTATTGTCTTACTGATACTCCCAAAAAGACTATCCTCTGTCTTTTTTACTCCAATGGGAAAATGTAATAAAAACCAGATTACTACAGATGTGGCAAGTATAAATGTTCCTGCTTCATAAACGAAAGCTTTTGTTTTTATCCATGCATTAGAAATCACATATTTAAGTGTTGGAAGTCTATAAGGAGGAAGTTCAAGTATAAAAGGGTAGGATTCTCCTTTTAAGACAAACTTCTGGAAAAGTGTTGCAACAATTACAGCAACTAAAATACCTATTCCATATAGGGAAAGAATAACAGCTGTTTTGTGGTGTGTAAAAAAGACAGTAACAAAAAAAGCATAAACAGTTAAACGGGCTCCACAGCTCATAAAAGGTATCATAAGAACTGTGAGTATTTTTTCTTTAGGATTTTCAAGTGTCCTTGTGGCATAAACAGCAGGGACATTACAACCAAAACCAAGAAGTAAAGGAATAAAAGATTTTCCACTTAAACCTATTGTACTCATAAACCTGTCCATTAAAAAAGCTGCCCTTGCCATATAACCACTTCCTTCTAAAAAGGACATAAACATATAAAGGAAAAATAAAACAGGGACAAAAACAAGGACAAATCCTACTCCACCGATAATACCTTCTGTTATAAGTGATGTTATCCATTTGGAAGCACCTGTACTTATTAACCCTTCATAAACCCATGGAGCAATATAATCGCTTAAAGTTATATCAAGCCAGTCTACATAAGGAGCAGATACCTCAAAGGTAAACTCAAAGATAAGCCATGCAAAAAACAGAAATAGGGGGAAACCAAATACTTTATGCAGAAAAATTTTGTCAAGGAAAAGTGTTATATCTACCCTTTCATGGATATTTTCCTTAACACACTGCTCATATATACTTATTATGATTGAGTACCTTTCTTCTACTATAAACGTTGATATATCTTTGTTGTAAAGTTTTTTTATATCTTCCCTTATTTTTTCTGCTTCTTTTATTATTTTCTCGCTTACAGGGGTACTTATAAAATGTAAATTACCCTCTACAATAGACAGAAGTAAAAATCTTTCAGGATAAACATCTAATAAAACAGGTTGTATCTGTTTTATTTTTTCTTTTAAAGAAGCAAGTTTTTCTTCAAAAATATCTTCAAAATGGAAAACACATCTACTTTTTTCTTCTTTCTGGTAAATCTCTATAATAGAATCAAGGATTTCTTTTACACCCTCCCCTTTTGATGCTACTGTAGGTATAGCTTTTGAACAGAGAAGTTTTTCAAGTTTCTTTACATCTATCTGTATACCTTTTTTTTGGGCATCATCCCACATATTTAAAGCAATAACTAAAGGCCTACCAAGTTCAAGAAGCTGTACAGTGAGATAAAGGTTCCTTTCAAGATTTGTAGAATCTACAACGTTCAAAACAATATCTGGCTTTTCCTTGACCAGAAAATCAACAGCTATTTTTTCTTCAGCTGTGTCATTTGTTAAACTATAAGTACCTGGAAGGTCTACAAAGTGTATTTTATATCCTCTATATTCAATTGTTGCTTCTTTCCTCTCAACAGTTACTCCAGGCCAGTTACCAACATGGAGGTTAGTCCCTGCTATTGCATTTATAAGTGTTGTTTTTCCTGTATTTGGATTTCCAGCAACAGCAACAGTTATTACCTTATTCATTACATTCACCTACTTCTATTTTTTCAGCCTCCGAAGGTCTTAAGGCAAGGCAGTAATCTCTTACTTTTATCTTTACTGGACCACCAAAGGGAGCTTTCTGAACAACAGAAATAATCTGCCCCGGAAATAAACCAAGTTCCAAAAATTTTTTCTTTAGTTTAGGGGGAAGTTTTATATCTTTTATCCTACATACTTTACCATCTTCCATATCTGTAAGTTTCATAGCCCTGCCTTCTAATTTAAACTTAGTCTCAATTAAGATAATATAACAAAAACAATCTTATACTATGATTTCAAACAAAGAAAATCATTGTTTTAGATTAAGGAAAAGCACCTTAAACAGGTGCTTTTCCCTGTGATTGGAGAATTCTGATACCTTTGTCTCCTATGTCTTTTCTGTAGTGGGCTCCTTCAAAATGTATCTTTTCTACAGCTTTATAAGCTTTTTCTTTTGCTTCAATGAGAGTTTTACCTGTTGCTGTTACTGTTAAAACCCTTCCCCCTGCTGTAACAATACTTCCTTCTTTTATATCTGTTCCTGCGTGGAAAACAACAACATCAGGGTCTTTTTCTGCTTCTTCTATACCTGTTATAACCTTTCCTTTTTCATACTTACCAGGATAACCTTTAGATGCCATTACAACACCAATAGACCATTTATCGCTCCATACAGGTTTAACCTCATCTATTTTTCCATCAAGTATATCAACCATATGCTGGACGAGGTCTGTCTCAAGTCTTCTCATTATTGGTTGTGTTTCAGGGTCTCCCATTCTTACATTAAATTCAAGTACATTTATTCCTTTTGAGCCAATCATAAGACCTGCGTAAAGGAAACCACACATTTCCCTTCCTTCTTTTTTCATCCCTTTGAGTGTCGGATACATTATTTTTTCAAGTATCTCTTTTTCTATTTCTGGTGTTATAACAGGTGTTGGGGAATAAGCTCCCATTCCACCAGTGTTTGGACCTTTATCGCCATCAAAAACCCTTTTATGGTCCTGGGAAGTTGCCATAGGAACAAGTTTTTCCCCTTTTACCATTGCTATATATGAAGCCTCTTCCCCGTCTAAAAACTCTTCTATAACTATTCTTTTTGATGCTTCTCCAAACTTACCTGCAAACATATCTTTAACAGTTTGAATTGCTTCTTCTTCGGTGTTCGCTATTATTACACCTTTTCCGGCAGCAAGACCGTCAGCTTTTATAACTATTGGGGTTCCCATCTTTTTGACAAATTTTATAGCTTCTTCCTCATTATCAAAGGTTTCGTAAAAGGCTGTAGGAATGTTGTACTTTTTCATAAAGTTTTTTGCAAAAACTTTGCTTGCTTCTAAAATCGCAGCATTTTTTCTATGTCCAAAAATTCTTAACCCAGCCTCTTCAAAAGCATCAACTATTCCCTCTGAAAGAGGCTGTTCAGGACCAACTACAGTAAGGTCTATCTCCTCTTTTTTTGCAAAATCCACAAGGGATTTAACATCTAAAGGGTCAATGTCTACTTTTTCTGCTATTTTCCATATACCTGCATTCCCTCTGGCAACATAAAGCTTTTTTACCAGAGGACTCTGTTTTATTTTCCACGCTAAAGCGTGTTCTCTACCTCCATTTCCTACAACAAGTACTTTCATTTATTCCTACTCCTATATTAACTATTTTTAAACACATCTTCTTCAGGTTTTATAAGGTACGAGTAGTCTTCCCTTTCTCTTATGACCCTAAACCTGTTTCCTTCAACAAGAACTTCTGCTGCCCTTGGTCTCATATTGTAGTTTGAAGACATTGAAGAACCATAGGCTCCTGCACTCATTATCGCAAGGTAATCTTTTCTCTGGACGTGGTCTACCTCTCTATCTAAAGCAAAGAAATCTCCAGTTTCACATATTGGACCTACAATGTCAGCAATTACTTTTCTGTTTTTCTTTTCTAAAGAAACTATGTGATGGTAAGCGTTGTACATTGCTGGTCTTAAAAGGTCGTTAAACCCTGTATCAAGGATTATAAAATGTTTACTTCCTTTATCTTTTGTAAATATCACCTGTGATACTAAAGCTCCTGCTTCCCCTACAAGAGACCTCCCTGGTTCTAATATAAGTTTCAAACCTGTTGATGAAACTACTGGAAGTATAACCTTTGCAAGTTCCTCAGGTTCAGGGGGGTTGTCTTCAGGTCTGTATCTGATGCCCAGTCCTCCACCAACATCAAAATACTGGAGTTCTATACCTTCTTTTTTTAGTTTAAAAACCATTTCAGCTGTTCTTTCAACAGCTTCCTGGTATGGGGATACGTCCATTATCTGGGAACCAATATGGCAGTGTATACCTACTACTTCAATATTTTCAAGCTTTGAAGCTTTTTTATAAACATCAAAGGCTCTATTAATATCTATCCCAAACTTACTTTCCCTTAAACCTGTGGAAATGTAAGGGTGTGTTTTAGGATTAACATCAGGATTTATTCTTATTGAAATTCTTGCTTTTTTCTTATTTTTCCCAGCTATCTCATTTAGAACCTCAAGTTCCTGTTCACTCTCAACGTTAAAAGACAGTATGTTTTCCCTTAAAGCGTACTCTATCTCAAAATCTGTTTTCCCTACCCCTGCGTAAACTATCCTGTTTGCTGGTACACCTACCCTTCTTGCTTTATAAAGTTCCCCACCTGAAACTATATCGCAACCTAAACCTTTTTCTTCAGCTATTTTTATAATAGACAGGTTTGAGTTTGCTTTTACCGCATAACATATTAAAGTTTCATAATCACAGAAAGCTTCCTTATACTTATCTATCTTTTCTTCTATTGCTTTTTTACTGTATACGTAAAATGGTGTTCCTACTTTTTTTGCTATTTCTTTTAAAGGTACATCTTCACAAAAAAGTTCATTTTCTTTATAGTAAAAGTTTTCATTTATTACGTATTCCATTAATGTTATTTTGCCTCCTGTTTGAATTTATCTTAAAATGTTTATATTAAATGATACTAAACAAACGACTAATTTTAAAGAGAGAAGAGGCTTTGGGTGTAGAGATAAAAGGGATAACTGTACCGGCTTTAATGATAAAACTTGATGAAAATATATCAATTGATGAAAATATAAACCAGATAGAAAAAAAACTGTCAAATGCATTTTTCAAAGGTTCTATAGCTATCATTGATACCGGAAATATGAAAATAGACGAAGAAAACAGGAAAAAAATTGAAAAAATAGTAGAAAAACACAATTCTTCTGTGATTGGATATAAAAAATCTGTTAAATCAGAAGAAAAAGCAGATTTACCTGAGATAAATGAGAAAAAATCCCTTAAAATAATAAATAGAACTGTTAGAAGTGGTCAGCGGGTTGAGTACGATGGAGATATTCTTATAATCGGAGATGTAAACCCTGACGCTTATGTTATATCATCTGGAAATGTTATTGTTATGGGTGCTTTAAGGGGTTTTGTTCATGCTGGTGCAAATGGAGATGAAACTGCTGTTGTTCTTGCACTGAAGCTAATGCCTCAACAGCTCAGGATAGCAAACTACCTTACCCGTTCCCCTGATGACACTGAAGAGCCAGATTATCCAGAAAAAGCTTATATTGAAGATGGTAAGATTATCATTGAAAAAATATAAATTTGAGGTGTTAAAATGTTTTCAAGGGTTATTGTTATAACCTCTGGAAAAGGTGGTGTAGGAAAAACCACAGTAACAGCAAACCTTGGTGTTGCCCTTGCGAAAAGAGGAAGAAAAGTTCTTGCAATAGATACAGATATAGGACTTAGAAATCTTGATATGATACTTGGACTGGAAAACAGAATAGTTTACGACATTGTAGATGTTGTTGAAGGTAGGGTTTCCCCTGAAAAAGCCTTTGTAAAGGATAAAAGAGGTTTGAGCCTTTATCTTTTACCAGCTGCACAAACAAAGGACAAAGATGCTGTTAAACCTGAACAGCTTGTTGAACTTGTATCTAAAATAAAAGATAAATTTGATTATATACTTATAGATTCTCCAGCAGGTATAGAAGGAGGTTTTAAAACAGCAGCAGCTCCAGCAGAAGAAGCATTAGTCGTCACAAATCCGGAAGTTTCATCTGTAAGGGATGCAGACAGGATAATAGGACTTTTAGAAGTTATGGAAAAAAGAAATATCAACCTTGTTGTAAACCGTTTAAGACCCCATCAGGTAAAAAAAGGGGAAATGTTATCTGTTGAAGATATAGAGGAAATACTACAGATACCGAAAGTTGGTATAATCCCAGAAGAAGAAAAAATGGTTGATTTTACAAATAAAGGTGAACCTATAGCGTTCCATGCAGACAGATACAAAGCAGGAGAAGCCTTCTTTAATCTTGCAAGAAGGCTTGAGGGAGAGGAAGTGCCTTTTACAGAAGCTGAAGAGAAAAAAGGATTTTTCAGTAGATTATTTGGGAGATAAAAAAGATGTTTATAATGGATTTTTTCAGAAGGAAAAAGTCTTCATCTGTTGCTAAGGAAAGACTGATGATGGTCCTTTCCTATGAGAGGAAAGGACTTCCTCCAAACTTTGCTGAACTGCTTCAAAAAGATTTGGTACAGGTGTTCCAGAAGTACCCACAGTTTGATACAGAAAATATAGAAGTTGAGATTAAGAGTAACGGTGGGGTTGATGAATTGTGGGTAAGTATTCCCTTTGCAAAAAATAGATAGGAGAGTAAATGGGAAAGATAGTAGCCGCATTACCAAAAGGTAGATTGTTTCAGCAAACAATAGAGTTATTTTTCAAGGCAGGAATACTACCTGAAAAGATTGAACCACAATCAAGGAAGTTAATCGTAGAAACAGATGAGTTTAAGTTTCTGCTTGTAAGAGCTAAAGATGTTCCAACCTATGTTGAGTACGGTGTTGCAGATATAGGTGTTGCTGGAGATGACGTTTTTTTTGAGATACAGCCTGATGTTTACAGACCAGTTGACTTGAAAATAGGTGCATGTAGTATAGTCGTTGCAGGGCTTCCAGAAAGTAAAGAACTTTATAACTCAAATCCTACATCTATAAAAGTTTCAACAAAGTATCCTAAAATTGCGAAATCATTTTTTTCAGAAAAAGGTATAGAAGTTGAGATAATAGAACTTTACGGTTCTATTGAACTTGCTCCTCTCCTAGGGCTTTCAGATTTCATTGTTGACATAGTTGAAACAGGTAGAACATTAAGGGAAAATGGACTTGTAGTTATAGACCATATAAGACCATCATCTGCGAAGCTTATAGTAAACAGGGTCAGTTATAAAACAAAGAACCAGAAGATAAAAAATATAATAAACAGCCTTAATAAACTACTAAATGAAGAGGTAAATGTATGAGCTGTGAAACTAGCAATCAGCAGCTTAAAGTGATAGTGCTCGCTGCAGGTAAAGGAACAAGGTTTAAATCAAAAAAACCTAAAGTTCTCCATGAAATTCTTGGTAAACCTATGCTTTTTTATGTTTCCCTTTCAGCAAAATGGACAAATCCAAAAGAAATTATATATGTAGTTGGGCATGGGAAAGAACAGGTAAAAAACTATATAAATTGCGATGGATGTAGTTTTGTAGAACAGGAACAACAACTTGGAACCGGACACGCTGTATCCCTGGCGAAAAAACATTTTGAAAATTTTGACGGACTTGTTCTTATTCTAAATGGTGATGCTCCTCTTATAAAAGGGGAAACATTAAAAAACGCCGTTAAGTATATGGAAGCTTTAATAAGGTATGAAGGAGCAGATGCTTCAAATTTCAGAGGATATAGAAATGAAAAAGTAGCAGGGGTAGTGATAACAGCTAAAGTTCCAAATCCTTATGGGTATGGAAGAATAATAAAAGATGGAAGTCATATTATCCAGAAAATAGTTGAAGAAAAAGATGCAACACCCCAAGAAAAAATGATAAATGAAGTTAACTCTGGTATATACATATTTTATGCTCCTTACCTTGCAAAAGCTTTAGATAAACTGGAAAATAACAACGCACAGGGAGAGTACTATCTTACAGATGTTGTAGAAATCCTAAAAGAGGAAGGGAAAGACGTTTACGCCCTTGAAATACCAGATTATACAGAAATATTAGGAGTTAACGATAGGTGGGAGTTGGCAAGAGCAGAAAACATTTTAAAAACCCAGTTTATGCATTTCTGGGCTATAAACGGTGTAACATTTCACAATCCTGATAGTATATGGATAGAATTTGATGTTGACCTATCTCCAGATGTTGAGATATTCCAGAACACAATGCTACAGGGAAAAACAGAAATAGGAGAAGGAACAGTTATAGGGGCAAACTGTATTATAAGGAACTCAAAAATAGGAAAAAATGTGAAAATACTCCCTAACTCAATAGTAGAGGATTCTGTTATAGAAGACAACACTGTAGTGGGACCTTTTGCAAGGCTTAGAAACAACACTGTTATAAAAGAAGGAGCAAATATAGGAAATTTTGTTGAAGTTAAAAACTCAACTGTAGGAGAAAAAACTAACGCAAAACATCTTACGTACATAGGAGATGCACAGATAGGAAAGAACGTCAATATAGGAGCTGGAACAATAACATGCAATTATGACGGCTATAGAAAACACAAAACTGTTATTGAAGATAATGCTTTTATCGGAAGTGATACAATGCTTGTGGCACCTGTTGTTATAGGGAAAGGAGCAATCACCGGTTCAGGCTCAGTAATAACAAAAGATGTTCCAGAAAATGCCCTTGCAATAGAAAGAAACCAGATGAAAATAATTGAAGGATACAGGGAAAAAATGGAAAAAAAATATAAAAAAGAGGAAAAGTCTTGAAAAAGTTAAGGTTTATTATCTCTTTTCTTATAGCTTTATTTTCTTTAGCTTACGGAAATGACAATGACCTTAAACTTGTTGATAAGGTTGCTATTGTAGTTAATGGTCAACCAATACTTGAAAGTGATATACAGCTTGCAAAACAGTGGTTTGGTATTCAGGATAAAAAAGAAGCAGCCCAGAGGCTTGTTGACCTTGTTTTAGTAGCACAGGCAGCAGAAAAGGCAGGTTTAAACGTAACTGGTGAGGAACTAAACAGAGCTATTCTACAACTCGCCAAAGCTAATAATCTTCCAGATGAAAAAACATTCTTAGAAAAACTAAAAGAACAGGGGATAATAGTATCTGAGTTCAAAAACCTGATAAAGAGGGAAATACTAAACGCTAAGTTTATACAGATATACTTGAGGAAAAACCTGTTTAAAGGTATAGCAGAAGGAAAACCTGAGAAAGTAAGAACTATAAGAATTATATATCTAAAAAAAGATAGACCAGACTTTGTTGAAAAATTTAAAGCAGTTAAAAGAAATTTAGGAAAAGAACCTTTTGATAAACTTGCAAAAGAGTATTCAGATGACCCGTTAACAGCTGACAAAGGTGGCCTTTTAGGAGAAGTAAAGAGAGGAGATTTACTACCGTCCCTTGACAGAGCTATATGGAGTCATAAAGTAGGAGATACTTTTGAAGTTAAAACAGACAATGGTGTTTATTTCGTAAAAATAGAAAAGGAAGACGAAAAAGTTTCCATAATACCAGTATCAGGTGAAGAGATAAAAGGAAAACTAAAAAAAGAGTATCAGCTATTTATGAAAAAAATAAAAGAAAATGCAGTTGTAGAATACCTTGATAAAGACCTGAAGTAGAGGAAGGAGATGATAAAAGAGTACATAAAAAAAATAACATCAGGGATAGATTTATCACAGGAAGAAGTTAAAGATTTGTTTAACAAGTTAATGGAAGGACAGGCTACAGATGCACAGATAGGAGCAATTCTTGTTGGACTTAAAATGAAAGGGGAGACTGTTGATGAAATCACTGCTGCAGCCAGAATAATGAGAGATAAAGCTGTAAAGGTTCCTGTAAAAGACAAATCCAGACTTGTTGATACCTGTGGAACAGGGGGAGATAAGATAGATACATTTAACGTATCAACTATAACAGCTTTTGTTATAGCAGGAGCTGGAGCAAAAGTGGCAAAACACGGGAACAGGTCTGTATCTTCAAAATGTGGAAGTGCTGACATAATGGAAGCTTTAGGTGTAAAGATAGACATACCTCCAGAAAAAGCTGCTGAAGCTATAGAAAAAATAGGTTTAGGCTTCCTTTTTGCTCCAATTTACCATCCAGCAATGAAAAATGTAATAAGACAGAGAAGGGAAATAGGTGTAAGAACAATCTTTAATATCCTTGGACCTTTATCAAACCCTGCCGAAGCTAAATATCAGCTTATGGGAGTTTATGATGAAACGTTAGTAGAACCCCTTGCCAAGGTTCTGTCCATATTAGGTATAGAAAGAGGATTTGTTGTATATGGTTTAGAAGGACTTGATGAGGTTTCCATAACAACAAAAACTGTTGTTGGAGAAATTAATGGAGAAACAGTGGAGATATACACAGTAAAACCAGAGGATTTTGGATTAAAATCTGCAACTGTAGATGATATAAGAGGAGGAGATTTAGATTTTAATCTTCAAATAGCCCTGGAAATTTTAGAAGGTAGAGACTACTCACCAAAAACAGATTTTGTTGCCCTTAATGCTGGCTTTGCATTAAAAGCTGCAGGAATTGTGGATAGCATAAAAGAGGGAATTGAACTTGCAAAAGATAGCATTTACTCAAAAAAAGCTTTTCAAGTGCTGGAAAAACTTAGAGATTTTTCCAGCTAACCTTTAAACCTTATATGGACTATCCATTTTGATATAATTGTCACAATAAGAATAAAGAATGTAATAACGAAAGAAGCAGCCCAGGCCTTTACGTGCCAGTCTTCATAAGGTCCCATTGCATAGTTAAAGATAGTAACTGTTATAGATGCTATAGACTCATTCATATTCATTGTGAAATAAGAGTTATTAAAAGATGTGAATAAAAGGGGAGCCGTTTCTCCAGCAACCCTTGATATTGATAAAATAACACCTGTTAAAATACCTGTAGCAGCAGCTTTATAAACGACATCTTTTATAACCCTGAAGTAAGAAGCCCCAAGGGCAAAAGCAGCTTCCCTTAACGTCCATGGAACAAGGGAAAGCATATCCTCAGTTGTCCTTAAAACGACAGGTATCATTATAAAAGCAAGGGATACAGCTCCTGCCCATCCGTTAAATCCCTGAATTCTATCAACAAGAGTGTTTATAAAAAATACAAAAGAAAAAACACCAACTAAAACAGAAAGCAATGATATAAGGAGACCTACTATCCTGCCTACAGAAGGATTTTTTATAGAAAAGATTTTATTTACAATAAAGTTCAGTACTCCTCCTACAATAATCGCTATTAAAGCAGAGAGAAAAAGGACAGCAATAGCTCCACCGTAGTTTATATGACCTATAGGTTTAACAAGTATTGCGTATATAAAAGTACCTACAACTATAGAAGGTACAGAAACCATAATATCTGAAAGAATAGACACAACTTTAGCAAACTTTGTTCCCCGTGCATATTCTGCAATAAAGGTACCTGCAAGTATTCCTAAAGGAATACCAATAATAGTTGCAAAAAACACTATTTCAAGCTGTCCAACAAAAGCATTTCTTAAACCACCTCCGGGTATACCTGGTGGTGCAGGGTCTTCTGTAAAAAGTTCAAGGTTCAATCCCTGTATTCCATGTCTCAAAACATCAAATAAAATAAAAATAAGCCAGAAAAGACCAAAAAAGGCTGCAGCTGTTGATAAAGACAAAGCAAAAAAACTTACTACTTTTCTTCTTTTTACAGTAGAACTTTCATGGTATAAATCTTTTGTGTTCATCTTGAATAACCTCTTTCTGCTTTTAAGAGGAAAAATTTAGCGATTGCAAGAATTGTAAAGCTGAGGACAAAAAGTATAAGTGCAAGGTAGAAAAGAGATGATAAATAAATATCAGTATCTGCTTCAGTAAATTCATTCGCAAGTGTAACAGTTATAGTAGCTGCAGCATCAAACAAAGATGTTGTTATCTGATGGTTATTTCCAAGAACAAAAGCAACAGCCATGGTTTCTCCTAAAGCTCTTCCAAGAGCAAGGACAATACCACCGTATATACCAAGTTTAGCGTAAGGTATCATAATATCCTTAACAACTTCCCATTTTGTAGCTCCAAGGGCATAAGCAGACTCTTTCATTATATTTGGTGTTAGATTTAAAGAATCCCTGGTAATACTTGTTATAAAAGGTACAATCATTATTGCAAGTATTACACTTGCTGTTAAAAGGTCTATTCCCTGAGGTTCGCCCTGAAAAAGCATACCTATAACAGGGACTTTTCCTAATGTTTTTTGTAAAAATGGCTCTATATACTCAGACATAATAGGAGCAAGGGTAAAAAGCCCCCACATCCCATAAATAATACTTGGTATAGCTGCAAGCATTTCTATCGCTATACCAATAGGAGTTTTTAAAATATGGGGTGATATCTCTGTAAGGAATATTGCTATTCCAATAGCAAGAGGAATAGCAAGTATAAGAGATAAAACTGTGGTTACAAGGGTACCGTAAAGGGAAGCAGCAGCACCAAACACTTCTTTTACAGGGTCCCAATCCACTGTAAAAATAAAGTTCAGTATTCCAAACTTGTGGATAGCAAGGGAAGACTCATTATAAAGAACAAGAATAGTGGAAAAGATAAGAACAAGAACTGTAAATGCGGCAGAGAAGGAAATAACAGCAAAAAGAATATCAGACAGGGGGAGCTTTCTTATTCTTTTCATTACTTCGGCTTAAGCCTCCTTGACAGATAAGCCAGATTTCTAATGATTATTGTAATCCAATT
>CAZOTZ010000013.1:0-26871 GCA_964582875.1 uncultured Aquificales bacterium
AGAAACTTTAAGAAATACTGGCTTCTTTTTTTGCTTGCTTTATTTGGTTCTGTTCTTGAATCAGTTTCTCTTGCTGGAGTTGCGTATATAGTAAAAAACATAATAGACGATGTTTTTGTCAAAAAAAGCTATGAAAGCTTAATTTTTGTGATAGCTGTTCTTATAACCCTTGCTATTTTTAAACAGATTGGATTTTTCCTTAAAGATTTTGTCTATCCTCTTATAATATATAAAGGCTTAAAAGAAATAAGAGAAAAGTTTTACAGAAAACTTCTTAATGCTGAGCCTTCGTTTATTCAAAAACAGACAATAGGGGATTTAATAAGCCGTTTTACAAATGATTTAGAGAGATTTGCCCAGATAACTTCAACAATAGGAACAAATGTTATAACTGAAACTTTTACTGTTATTGGAATTGTTGTAGTGCTTATATATAGGGACTGGAAACTTTTTCTTATTTTTGTGTTTTCTGTTCCCTTTTTAGCTATCGCTATAAATTACTTCGGGGAAAAAAGGAAAAAATACTCAAAGAAACTACAGGAAAGTCTTTCTGAATACACACAGCATTTAAATCAGATTTTATCAGGTTTTGAAGTTGTAAAGCTTTTCAGTAAAAAGATTTTTTATAACATATTTAAAAATATAAACGAAAACCTTTATCAGAAAGAGAAAAAGAATACTCTGTACGAAACACTTTACTTATCATCTGTTGAAATAATCGCCTATACAGCAACAGCAGGGATTATTTTTTATGGTGGTGTACGGATAATAAAAGGTGAGATAACCCCTGGGGATTTCTTCTCTTTTTTAGGGGGAGTTCTTATACTTGTAAATTCTCTGCAAATTTTACAGAGGGGAGTTGTTAATCTTAAAGGTTTATCACCGGTTGTAGATAGGATAGAGTTTATACTTAATATGGAAGAAGAGGAAGATAAAGGTTTAGAATTCAATGGACTTAAAGAAAGTATTAATTACAGAGAAGTTTCTCTCCAGATAGGAAATAATAAAATCCTTGATAAAGTTAACCTTGAGATTAAAAAAGGGGAAAAAGTCGCTATCTTAGGATTAACTGGTTCAGGAAAATCAACACTTGTAAAGATACTTCCAGCTCTTGTAAAAAACTACACAGGTCAGGTTTTAATAGATGGTGTAGAGATAAAAAACTACTCTGTATCATCTTTAAGAAAACATATAGGAATGGTTTCACAGGATGTTTTTATTTTTAATGATACGTTGAGGAATAACCTACTTATAGCTAAACCAGATGCAACAGATGAGGAGCTTATTGAAGCTCTAAAAAAATCAAGAGCAGATTTTGTTTTTAAGTGGGAAGAAGGTTTAGATACAGTTTTAGGGGAAAGAGGTTCCCGTCTTTCTGGGGGAGAAAGACAGAGAATAGCAATAGCAAGAATATTCTTAAAAAACCCTGACATTCTTATTATTGATGAAGGAACTTCAGCCCTTGATGTTGAAACAGAAAGATACGTAATAGATGAGATTAAAAGACATTTCTTCAATAAAACGCTACTAATGATAACCCATAGACTTCAGATACTTGATATTGCTGAAAAAATTGTTGTTATGGAAAATGGAAGGATTATAGAAAAAGGAAAAAAGGAAGAGCTGTTAAAAAACAAAGGCATATTTTCTAAGTTTTTATCTTTGTCTGAAAATTGTTAGAAAAGTTTTCCTACTGCTACATCGTAAGTGGCATATGCAAATATCTCACTTAAAGATGGATGGAAGTAGATAAAATCATGTATTTCCTCAGCAGTCATACCGTTTTTTACTGCAAGTTCCATTATATGAACAAGTTCAGAAGCTGAAGCTCCTGCTATAGAGGCACCTATAAGCTTTTTGCTATTTTTCTCAAATACAAGTCTAACAAACCCTTCTGTTTCATGTTCATCTACTGCTTTATCGTTGTACATAAAAGGAAAATATCCAGAAACTGTTTCAATACCTTTTTCCTTTGCTTCTTCTTCAGTTAAACCAATATGTCCAATTTCTACTGCTGTAAATATCGCTGAAGGAATAAGAGAGTAATCTACTTCTTTTTTATTTCCATTTATTATATTGTTAACAGCAACTTTTGCTTCATACATAGCAACATGGGCAAGCATTGGAGAGTTTACTACATCTCCACAGGCGTATATGTTTTCGTAGTTTGTTTGTAGATAAGAATTTGTTTTTATAAAACCTCTTTCATCTTTTTGTATACCAATATCGTCTATATCTGTATTTGGTTTCCTTCCTACAGAGAGAAGTATTTTATCTACAACTATCTCCTCACCGGAAGAAAGAGAAACTTTTATTTTTTCTCCTTCTATAGAAAATTCCTTTAGTGTTGTTGATAGGTACGTTTTTATCCCAAGCTGTTTGAATTTTCTCAGAATTAGTTTTGATATCTCCTTTGAAACAAAAGGAACAGGAAGCACTCTATCTTTTATCTCTACAATATGAACCTCTGAACCATACCTGTTAATTATATAACCAAGCTCACATCCGGCTACTCCTGCTCCAACTATAAGAAAACTTTCTGGTAGTTCCTTTAAATTATCCATGAAGTCTTCTGTTGTTAGAATATACTTCCCATCAGGAATAAGGTTTCCTATTGAAACAGGTTTTGAACCTGTAGCTATAAGAATATATTTACCTTCTATTGTTTCACTGCTCCCATCTTCTTTTTTAACCAAAACTTTATTTTTTTCTATAATCCTTCCTTCACCTTTAAAAACCGGTACCTTTTTTGATTTGAAAAGTTGAGAAATACTTTTCCTTAAAAAGGAAATGCTTTTTTCCTTTCCCTCCCATGTGTCTGTGTAGTTTATTGAGTAATTGTCTATATTAATTCCATATTCTTTAAAAACTGGAAGCTTGTCTATCAGATGGGCTCCAGTTCTTAAGTACTTTGTAGGCACACAGGCTCTATTTAAACAGTTCCCACCTAACTTTCCTTTTTCAACTACTGCTATACTGAGTCCTTTTCTTAATGCTGTTAATGCTGCTTCAAAACCTCCTGGTCCAGCTCCTAAAATAATAAGGTCATACATTTATTTCTCCTCAAAAGTGCAGTTTGGTTCACCTTCCTGTTGAAAATCTCCTATACCTACAGTACCAGAAACAGTTAAATCTATGCTTTTATCGTATAAGACTTCCTTACCATGTATTCTTATTTCTATACGGTAATCGTCATCTCTCCCTTGAAGGTAAAATGTATATTTATCAAAACTTTTAAAAATAGGAAATCTACATCTTTTTGTTTCTCCTGCGCCTATAATACAGTTCCCTGTTAGCTCTTCTTCAAAGGAAGGTAGATTTTTCTTTAAAGGTATATATTTTATCCTGTAGCTTTCTATTATTACATCTGAAGGTGGTAGTTTAGAGTTTTCTGGTACTTTAGATTTAAATGTTATTTCTATAAAATCATCTGTTGGGATTGTGTAGTTCTCACAAGTTCCATTCTGGTCGTTATCTATTTTTCTTATAAGGTCTATCTGCGGATACTCAGAGGTTAAAGAAGCCTCTAATATAACAGATGCGCCATTATCAGCACTTCCTCCTACTCCACAGGAGAGCATAAAAGCAGGTATCAAAGCAATAAAGATGTATAAAACAGTTTTTAATCTCATCTAAAACTCCTTACTCGTATATTATCTTTGGAGTTATAAATATTAAAAGCTCTTTATTTGTTATGTTTACAGATTTGTTTTTAAACAACCATCCCAGTAAAGGAACTCTTCTAAGTCCTGGAACGCCAGCCTCTGAACTTTCTTCTATTTTTTCTAAAATTCCTCCTATAACAATTGTAGAACCATCTTTTGCTATAACTTTACTTGTTATAGATTTGGTGTTTATAGGAGGTTGTCCATTAACAGCTTTTCCAAAATCAGGGAAATCCTGTGTAAGCTCTATATTCATTATTATATTGCCGTCTGGGGTTGTTCTTGGAATAACGTTTAGTTTTAAAACAGCTTCTTTAAACTGGACATTGGTTCCGTACTGGGCAGATGAAGACTGGTAAGGTACTTCAATTCCCTGGGATATTTCAGCTCCTTCACCGTCTATTGTAACAATTTTAGGTCTTGAGAGGAGTTTTGATTTTCCTATCTGCTCTAAAGCTGATAACTGCAAGTCTAAACTTACATTTGGTAAGTAAGACATTCCTATAGATATTGATGCTCCTCTACCAGGAGCCACATTTCCTGCTGGAAAATCAAACATGAATGGTGTAAACCCTGGAGATGTTGAAAAGCCAAAATTACCGCTACTTGCGTAAGTATTTGCATTCCACTGTATACCAAGGTCTTTTTTGTAATCTGATTCAACCTGTACGATTCTTGCTTCTATAGCTATCTGATAAGGTCTCTTTAGGAGAAGCTCTGAAAAATCTTTGTATATTTTCTCTATAACTTCTGGTTTATCTGTAATACATAGTTTTGGTAAAGATGTGATTATACTCTTTTCTTTCTCTTTTGCAGAAGTTTTTTCTTCATTTACTCTACCACCTGTTGTCTCTACTCCAAGGGCTTTTGAAACCTCTTTTGATTTGAAGATGATAGAACCGTATCTTGAAAGGTAATTTTCCTTTATTGTCATTAAAAGTTCTGCTGGTTCAAGGGCACGGACATAGTAGCATTTAGTTTTTATATTTATTCTCTGGGCTTTCGCTATTATTTTTGAGATTTTAGGAAGATTTGTTTTCATCTCTATAATAGTTAATTTTCCAGATTTAGGGTCGTATTTGTAGCTGCCGTATGAAGAAAGAGCCGCTATCAGTAGGTCTTCTATTTCCTTGAATTTTTCAGGGTCTACAATAACTTCCTTTTTTACAAGGAGGGATTCCATTTCTGCTTTTTTTGCTTCAAGTTCTTTGAGTTTTTGCATTTTTTCTTCTTCAGACTTCGCAAGTCTTTCTGCTTCATCAACTATTGGTTTTGTGTATTCTTCTACAAGGGTTTTTAGTTTTTCAATATTTTCTTTGGTATCCCATACAGATATAGCGTTTCCTGTTGTGTAAACCTTAACTTCTGCTGTAGGGGAAACATTACTTTTAACAAGCTCAACTAAACCATCAAAAACGCTTTTCCCGAGATATTTTGCAACTACAGGAGGAATAGTAAATAAAGCGGTATCTGCAGGTTTTATCTGGTATATACCATTTGATTGGACGTATGTAAGCCCATAGCTTTTCAATGTAAGTTTAAATACAGTATCAATATACACAGGCTTTCTAAAGGATAAATAAACCTTACTGTCTTTTTTCTTTACAGCACTTTTGTCCCAGATTATATTTTTATTTGAAAGCTTAGATAGAGCATCAATAACAGTTCCAAGTTTTGCACCAAAAAATTCTGCTGTTATTTTTTTATTTCCATATGAATAAGCCTGAGAGTATAAATTCATCACAAGTACAGCTAAAATCAGCCAAATCAATTTAGTTCTCATCATCACCTATCACTCTCCAATATTTTTCAGGTCTTCTTTGGATATTCCTAAACTTCCTTTTAATATACTTTCGGGGTCTTTCTTTGTTCTGATTAATTTTGCCCCATCTTCTGATTCTACTATAAGGTAGTTACTACCATTAACTACTTTTATATATCCAACAGTGTTTTTCAGTTCAGTGAAAACCTCTTCTGTTCCCCCATAACTAATACTGAAAACTGAAACTACTGCTAATAACACTAACTTTTTCATTTTTAACTCCTTTCAGGCAAATAGAATGTTGAAACCTTTAGTTTTATACTTAAAAACTTCTTTTTCTTTTTTATAGAAACTTTATCTACCCTTATATACCTTTCGCTTTTTCCTAAGGTTTTTATTAGCTTGTATAAAGAACCTAAATCACCTGCAAGGTTTAAAGTTAAAACTATCCTTTTTAGTCTAATTTCTTTCTTTGACCTTGTTTTTTTACCTTTAACAATTCTTATTCCTTTTTCTCCTTCTTTTGTTGAAAGTATTACATCTTCCGGCTCTGAAATCTTAAAAGAGTTTAAGATAAGACCATTTTCCTGTACAGCAGATGAGAAGAATGTTAAAAGATACTGGGAATTTTCTTTTTCTGGTATTATGTTTTTAAGCTCTGCAAGTTTTTTGTTAAGTTTTTCTATTTCCACTTCAATCTCTTTAAGTTTTTTTGTAAGTTTTTTCTTTATTTCAGGTTTTGAAGCCTTTTTTAGCCTCAATACTTCCCTTTCAAGGGCTGTAACCTGTCTGTTTAAATTTTCTTTTTCTGAGACTTTATCCCCTATAAAAAGCATGTATATACCATAAGCAATAGCAAAAGTTACAACAACAACAACAAGTAGTTTCTGCCACTCAGGCAAGTCTCCCCATTGAGACTTTAAGCTGTCAAGGTTCATTTTCTAATACCTCTTTTCTTCTGGGACGTTTCATCTACATACTTCCAGTTTTTCATATCAAACTTAAATGAGTAAAATATAAGTTCTTTTTTCTGGTCTCTTTCTGTAGATTTAAAATCAATGTAATCATAGTACTTCTGTAGATTTTTATAGAATAGAGAAATGTACTTAGGGTCAAATGTATAGCCTAATAGGTCTGTTTTTTGTCTGGATATGTTTAATTGTGTTAGCCATATACCGTCGGGAATACTTGTGGATATAGCTACAAGTATTTTCCCAAAATCGTTTTTTTCTTTTGCAAGTCTATCGTAGATTTTTATTTTTAAGGAAACATCATCTTTTATTTTTTCAGCTTCAATTATTTTTCTTTTAAGTAAGTCTATCTGTCTTTTCGCAGCTACATATTTTGTTTTTTCTGTAAGAAGGTACTGTCTTTTGTTCTCAAGTTTTTTTATTTCTATATTAAGAAATATTATGTAAGCAAACTCTGCTGTTAGTACAACAACAGGTATAGCAAAGTATATAAAGTTTTTCTTTGCTAAGGATATACCTATTTTTTTCTTAGGTAAAGATATTCCTACTTTTCTTTTTCCTTTTGCCTTTTTCTTCTCTGGATTTAAGTTAATCTTTATCATTTTCAAATCTCCTATATGCTAAACCAAAAGGAACAGCATATAAACTAAGGGGAATTCTCCCTTCATAATCAAGGTTTAAAGCTTTTACAGGGTCTAATTCCACAAGAGAAAATCTTGTGGAAAACTTTAACTGCATATATGCCTGTATTTCTGGAAATTTAACAAATAGCCCGGATGTAAATATACTTTTAGGTTCGCTTATTGTAAGGAAAAAGTAGTTAATTTCTTTTATCAATTTGTCTACTATTTTTTCTTTTTCATTTGGATTTACTTCTTCGTACCTTTTTGCATCAAAATTTAATGTTTGAACAAAAACATTGTTGTGAAAAAAAACAAGGTAAGAATCGTTATAATCAAGGTGTAGTATACATAAGTTTGCTTCTTCTTTGAGAGCTGGGTCTTTTTCTTTCTGGAGATTTGCAATGTTTATAAGGGCTATACCTTCAGAATCCATAATATCAGGGGTTATTCCTGCATAGTAAAGAATGTCTTTTGCTTCTTCTATCTCATCTATTTTTGCTATAACAACAAGGATATTGTATACATCATCTTCTTCACTGATAATATCGTAATCGTATACTGTACTTCCTTTTAAACTTTTTATATCTTCCTTTATGTTCCATTCTACAGCTTCTTCAAGTTCCTGGGAGGAAAACTTAGGAAGTTTTAATGTTTTGTATAGTGTTGAACCTATTGGAATACTAACTACGGCATTTTTTACTTTTATTTCTCTTTTATCAAGTTCGTCTCTTATTATGAGACCAGCCTGTTCTGCATCTTCAGGTAATTCTATCTCAAAGGGCATTATTGGTAAAACAAACTCATCTCCTTCTTTTTCAAGAACTGCTATTCTTGCAAAATTTTTATCAAGTTGTATCCCCAAAGATAACTTTTCCTTTGAAGATAAAAAAGAAAAAAATTTCATTATATTAGACAAACCCATTTTATATTCCCCATTTCTTTTATATGTAAAAACCGCAAACTGTGAGTCTACTTAATATATTCGGAGAAAAAAGAGGCAGCTTTAACAAGCTGCCTGTTGAGATTTATTTAACTTCAGAGTGGAGACCTAATTTTTTCTCTATTTCGTAAATAGCTTTTGTTGTTTTTAAAATTGCATCAGGATTTATTGAAATTGTGTCTATTCCCTGTTCAACTAAGAACTGGGCAAAATCAGGGTAGTCGGAAGGTCCCTGACCACATATACCGATTTTTCTTCCGTGCTCTTTGGCTGTTTTAATTACCTGTGCTATAAGTCTTTTTACAGCTTCGTTTCTTTCATCGTAAAGATGGGCAACTAACGAAGAGTCCCTGTCTAAACCAAGTGTTAACTGGGTCAGGTCGTTGGAACCTATTGAAAATCCATCAAAGTGTTGTGAAAACTGGTCTGCTAAAACAACGTTTGCAGGAATTTCACACATTACATAAACTTCAAGTCCATTTTCTCCTTTTTTAAGTCCATACTCTTCCATAACTTTAAGGACTTTCTCTCCTTCTTCCGGTGTTCTACAGAATGGAACCATAACTTTTACGTTCTTTAGTCCCATTTTGTTTCTGACTCTCAGTATTGCTTTACACTCTAAACCAAAGGCTTCTTTGAACTGGGGAGAGTAGTATCTGGAAGCTCCCCTCCAGCCAATCATTGGGTTTTCTTCAACTGGTTCAAAGTACTTTCCACCGATTAGGTTTGCGTACTCATTTGATTTAAAGTCTGAAAATCTAACGATAACTGGTTTTGGATAGAATGCAGCTGCAATTCTTGCTATACCGTAAGAAAGTTTTTTAATGTAGTACTCTTCTTTATTGTCGTATCCGAATGTTTTATCCTCAATAATCTTAGCAAGTTCAGGGTCTTTTTCTTTTATCTCTTCAAACTTTATAAGGGCTAATGGGTGTATTCCTATATAGTTGTTTATGATAAACTCTTCCCTTGCTAAACCAACTCCGGCATTTGGCAGGAATGAGAAATCAAATGCCCCTTCAGGGGAAGCAACGTTCATCATAATTGGTGTTTTTGTTTTTGGAAGAGAGTTTATATCTACTTCTTCTACTTCATAATCTACTTTTCCATCATACACATAGCCGACATCTCCTTCAGCACAGGAAACAGTTACAAGCTGTCCATCTTTTAAAACTTCTGTTGCATTTCCTGTTCCAACAACAGCTGGAACTCCAAGCTCCCTTGCAACAATAGCAGCGTGACAGGTTCTTCCTCCTCTGTTTGTAACAATTGCTGAGGCCTGTTTCATAATTGGTTCCCAGTCTGGGTCTGTCATATCTGTAACAAGTACATCCCCTGGTTTAAAATCTTTTGCATCTTCAAGGGAGTACATAAGTTTTACATCCCCTGTTGCTACTTTATCTCCGACAGCTATTCCTTTAACGAGAACTTTCTTACTTCTAACTTCATATGGTTCTGTTATTTTATAAACAGTTATTTTTGAGTGGTCTTTTCTTGAGTGGACTGTTTCAGGTCTTGCTTGAACGATGAAAAGTTCGTTTATCTCCCCATCTTTAGCCCACTCTACGTCCATAGGAGTCCATTTATTGTATTTATTTGAGTAGTACTCTTCTATCTTCATTATCCAGTCAGCAAGTTTTAAAACCTCCTCATCTGTTAAGCAGAACTGTTTCTGTTTCTCTTCTGGAACAGGAACGATTTTTACCCTTTCTTCTTCTGTTGTTCCGTATACCATTTTGTGGGTTTTCTTTCCAAGCTTTTTCTCTATAATAGCTTCATAACCTTCTTTAAAGGTTGGTTTAAATACGAGCCATTCGTCTGGGGTAACAGCTCCCTGAACTACCATTTCACCGAGACCATAAGAACCGTTTATAAGAACAACATCTTTAAAACCACTTTCTGTATCAAGGGAAAAACCAACTCCAGCTGCAGCAAGGTCAGAACGTACCATTTTTTGAACACCAACAGCAAGTCCTATAGAGAAGTGGTCAAATCCAAAAGATTCTCTATAAGAGATAGCTCTATCTGTGAAAAGGGAAGCAAAACAGTTTTTAATAGCTGTTAAAAGGGTTTCATCCCCTTTTATGTTAAGGTATGTTTCCTGTTGTCCGGCGAAAGATGCATCAGGTAAATCTTCTGCTGTCGCTGAAGAACGAACAGCTACATCAACCCTGTGGAGTCCATACATTTCACTTAGTTTAGCGTAGTACTCTAATATAAGCTTTCTTAAATCCTCAGGGAACTTTCCCCCTTTTATCATTTCCCTTACAGTTAGACCTCTTTTCTGGAGGTCTTCTACATTATTTGGGTCTAAACCTTTTAAAGCTTCTCTTATTTTTTCCTCAAGGTTGTTGTAGTGGATGAAGTATCTGTAAGCTTCAGCTGTTACAACAAATCCCATAGGGATTTTTATTCCCATTGGAGATAAGCCTTTTATCATTTCCCCTAATGATGCGTTTTTCCCTCCTACTAATTCAACATCTTCCATTCCTACTTCATCAAGCCAAACTACCAATTTTTTGTCAGACATAATTTATCCTCCTGCTTATATGTCTATGTAGTTGTTATCTTTGTAAAGTCTGCTAACTTTTTAAATAAGTTGTCTATTTTTTTCATAAGGGACAACCTGTTTTTTCTAACTTTTTCATCTTCTACCATAACCATAACATTATCAAAAAAGTTATCAATAAAAGGTTTGAGTTTTAAAAGCTCTTCAAGGGCTTTTTTATACTCTTTTTCCTGTACTTTTTCTTCAAAATCTTTTTTTACATCTTTGAACTTCTCGTAAAGTTCTTTTTCTTCTTTCTCCTGTAGTATATCTTCAGAAAACTCTTCTTTAAAACCTTCTGGTATTATTCTTCCTACTCTTTTAAATACAGTCATAACATCGTTAAATTCAGGATTTTCTTTAAAGTTTTGGATTGATTTTATTTTTAAGTAGTTCCTGTACAGGTTATAGAAGCCTGTTGAAACTACAGAGTTTATAATGTCTGAACTGTATCCTTTTTCTTTAAGATAAGCTACAAATCTTCCATTTATAAACTCAAGGATTTCAGGGATTATCTCTTCGTCAAATACAATATTCCATTCCTTGCTGAGCTGTGCAAACTTGAGAATATTTGAAATTTTTTGTTCTTCTTTTATTTTTTTCAGGAGTTCTTTCAGGTCTATATCTATTTCTTTTTCAACTAAAAGTCTTACTATACCTATCGCAGCTCTTCTTATTCCATATGGGTCGGCTGTAGCTTTTGGTTTTTCTCCTATTGAAAGGAATGAAATAACAGTATCAAGTTTATCTGCAAGTGCAAGGATGGTTCCTATTTTCGTTTCAGGCATTTCATCTGAAGAGCCTTTAGGTAGGTAATGCTCGTATATTGCTTTTGCTACTTCTTCTTTTTCACCTTGTTTGAGGGCGTAATGCATTCCCATTATTCCCTGAAGCTCATCAAACTCTTTAACCATTTCTGTAAGTAAATCACATTTAGAAAGTTTGTTCGCCCTCAATAAATCATCTATATTTTCAAAGTCTGTTTCTTTTGCTATTAAAACAGCAATATTTCCGTTCCTTTCTACTTTTTCTAACATTGAGCCAAGTTTTTGGTGAAACTGTATACCTGCGAGTTTTGGATAGAAGTCTTCAAGATTGTGTTTAAGGTCTTCTTCATAAAAAAACAGTGCGTCTTCAAGTCTTGCTTTTAAAACCTTTTCATATCCTTTTTTTACAACTTCCCTATCTGGGACAGAAGTATTAGAAAAAGCTAAAAATTTAGGTATCAGTTGTCCGTCTTTTTCAAAGTTAAAGTACCTCTGGTGGGTTTTACATACTGTTATTATCACTTCTTTAGGGAGAACAAGATACTCAGGTGAAAAATCCCCAAGTATGCCTACTGGGAATTCAGTTAAATTAACAACTTCATCTAAAAGCTCTTCATCTATGATAGGTGTAGCGTTTATAGTATTTGCAAATCCTGTTAACTGTGTTTCTACTGCCTTTTTTCTATCTTCGTACTTTGCGATAACAAAACCAAGTTTTGTTATCTCTTCATAGGAAGAAGCTTCTTTTATCTCTTTTTTTTCTCCTCTGCCAACAGGTTTTGTCATAAATCTGTGTAGATGGGTGTATCTATCAGCTTTTACTTTTCCAAGCTCAAATGGAACAACTTTTTCGTCTAACAGGGAAACTATC
Organism: uncultured Aquificales bacterium; assembly: GCA_964582875.1. Lineage (GTDB taxonomy): Bacteria > Aquificota > Aquificia > Aquificales > Hydrogenothermaceae > JAADDV01. The sequence continues at coordinate 12,148 of CAZOTZ010000013.1, forward strand.
CATCTTATAGGTCTTGAAAAACGAAACTCAGTTTCATCCCATTTCATAGTTTTAGGGAAAGGGATACTTTTTATTATTTCTGGAATATTTTCCTGTAAGAACTCTTCAATAGTTTTCCCTTCTATCTTTACAACAGCACCTATATACTTCCCTTTTTCATTTTCTATTATCTTTAACTGGTCTATGTCTATATTATTTTTACTTGCAAAGGCTAAAGCTGCCTTTGTGTACTTACCATTTTCATCAATAGCAACTTTTGCCGGAGGACCAATTATAACTTTTTCTTCATCTGGTTCTTTTTCTGCAAGATTTTTTAATAAAAAACCTATTCTTCTGGGGGTTCCAAAAACTGTTATGTTTTCTGGAGAATCTATAAGGAAAAAGTTTGAAAAAATTTTGTCTATTTTTTCTTTGAAATGGTTTAATGCTACATTTACAGCTTTAGGTGGTAGTTCTTCAGTTCCTATCTCTAAAAGGTATGTTTTTCCTGTCATTTACCTGCCTCTTTCTTTTTTATTAATGGAAATCCTAACTCTTCTCTATGTTTTACAAAAGCTTTTGCACATTCCCTTGCAAGGTTTCTTACTCTTCCTATAAATCTTGCTCTTTCATTTACAGATAAAGCTCCCCTTGCGTCTAACAGGTTAAATATATGGGAGCATTTCAATGCATAGTCGTAAGCCGGTATAGGAAGGTTATTCTCTATTAAACGGAAACCTTCTTTTTCATACATATCAAAAGTTTTAAAAAGCATATCTACATCTGCAAGTTCAAAATTGTATATAGACCACTGTCTTTCTGATTCTTTGTATATGTCCCCGTATGTAAGCCCCTCAGCCCAAACAATATCGTAAACACTATCAACTTCCTGAAGATAAGTAGCTATTCTTTCAAGACCATATGTTATTTCAACACTTACAGATGGAAGGTCTAAACTTCCTACCTGCTGGAAGTAGGTAAACTGGGTTATTTCCATGCCATCAAGCCACACTTCCCATCCGAGTCCCCAGGCTCCTAATGTTGGACTTTCCCAGTCATCTTCTACAAATCTTATATCGTGTTTTGTAAGGTCTATCCCAAGGGCTTCTAAACTTTCAAGGTAAAGTTCCTGTGGATTTTCTGGGGCAGGCTTTAGAATAACCTGAAACTGGTAGTAGTGTTGTAGTCTGTTTGGGTTTTCACCGTACCTTCCGTCTTTTGGTCGCCTTGAAGGCTCAACATAACATACATTCCAGTCTTCTGGACCAAGGGTCCTTAAAAAGGTGGCAGGGTTCATTGTTCCTGCCCCAACTTCTATATCATATGGTTGCCAGAGGATACAGCCTTTTTCAGTCCAGAATTTTTGTAGTATTTGTATAATATCCTGAAATGTAAGTATTTTTTCCATTAAAGCCTCTTTTATTCTGTTTATAACAGAATTATTTTATCTTATAAAACAAATAAATAACAACAGCCGTGAAGAGCCTAAATTCCAAATGTTATTAGTATTTTTCCTTCTTTAACCTGTATATCTTTTACAAATCTCCCGTATATACTTTTTTCATCAAATTTGTAAATAGGAACCCTGTCAAATATGTAAGAAATCACATCTTTAAAAAGTCTTTCCCCTTCTGCAGAAAGTAGGGAAGGAACTCTTCTGTTAAATACTTCAAAATCTTTTAGCTCTGGACTTTTTAGGAACAAGGCCTTCTTTTCTGGATTGTACTTTACTCCCCCTGCTACGGCTATTTTCCCTTTAACTGTAGGGAGAAGAGGAACTTTATAGGCAAAAGACAAACCTAAGTTTATTTTATCTTCTTTTCCAATTGAGATAATTTGAGGGTCTTTTAAAATAATCTTTCCAATTTTTAGTTCCTGTTCTAAAGGAAAGTATTTCTGCAGCTGTGAGTTAATCTGATTAGGGGTTAATGCTACCGTAAAACCAATTCCTTCCTGCTGTATACAGGAGCCAAGTAAAAATAAAAAAATTAAAAAAAAGAAAACTTTGCTAACCTTGTTTTTCAACCTGTTCCTCCTTAACACTACCAATAAAATTAATTATATAAAATAACAAATTTGCACAGTGGATAGAATAACATTAACCTTAAGCATACAAATAAACAAAAAATCAACAACTCACAAACTACAAAAAACCTCAAAAACATTTCAGCACTTTAAAAATCTAGTCTATATAACAGCTTCGGAGTTTTTTAAACAAACAAAAGATATAAAGTATTCGGCGAGTGTTTTAAAGGACATAGCCGGTAGTAAATCCCTATCAAGTGATAGGCGAAGGACACTTTCAGAAACATTTTGTTAGTTTTTATTATGTTTTACTGTGTTTCTGAGGTGTCCGAAGATACAGTTATTATTGTTTTTACATTTCCCCTCGGGTTCCAATCTCCGACAACTTTTAAAAATCTTGGTTTTAAAAGGTTAAACAGGTCATCATAAATTTTATTTGTTGCCTCCTCATGGGAAATGTACTGGTTTCTATATTTGTTCAGGTAAAGTTTTAAAGACTTAAGTTCAACTATGTATTTGTCTGGGATGTAAGTTATTTTTATTGTTGCGTAGTCAGGATAACCTGAACGGGGGCATAAACAAGAAAATTCAGGAAATGTTATATCTATTGTGTAGTTCTTTTCCGGGTTAGGGTTTGGCCATGGTTCAAGTTTAGCCTCTAATATTTCCTTTTCTCCATATTTAAGCTCTTTTTTTTCTTCCATCATACCTCCCTGTTTATAATAAAATCTGCAATTTCTATTAAGATATCTGGATTTTTTAGATTTTTAATCTCATTTTTTGCCTTTTCAACATAATCTTTTGCCATTTCTCTGGATTTTTCCAGTCCAAAGACAGAAGGATAAGTGAGCTTATTTTTATCTTTATCTTTTTTTGTCTTTTTTCCTAACTTTTCTTCATCTCCTATCTCATCAAGAATGTCATCCTGTATTTGAAATGCAAGTCCAATGTAAAGCCCGTAGTTTGATAAGGCTTTTTCTTCTTCTTGATTAGCATTACCAAGAATTGCTCCTATCTGGCAACATGACTGTATAAATTTTGCTGTTTTGTGGGTATGGATAAACTCAATATCATTGAAACTATTTTCCTTTTCATGGAGTATATCAGCAGCCTGACCTCCAACCATCCCATATATACCAGTTCCATGGGCTAAGATGTTTATAACTCTAATTAGTTTTTCCGGAGGAAAGTCTTTTTTTGAAGAAATAAGTTCAAATGCATAAGAGTGTAATCCGTCTCCAGCTAATATAGCGATTGCCTCTCCAAAAACCTTATGACAGGTAGGTTTTCCCCTTCTTAAATCGTCATCATCCATTGCAGGTAAATCATCATGTATAAGGGAATATGTATGAATAAATTCTGTTGCTACAGCTATATCTATAATATCTTCTATCTTTTCTTTTCCTACAGCTTTTGCACTTTCTAAGACAAGTATTGGTCTTAACCTTTTACCTCCAGCATTAAGACTGTAGTTCATTGCATCAAAAAGTTTTTCTGGAATTCCTTTTGGAGAGTACTTTTTTAAAGCCTGATTTATAAACACAGACTGTTTTTTTAAAAACTCTTTTATCCTCATTCAAAATCCATATCAAAAGCGTTTTTAATATGTGAAATATTATTATGTAGAATTGAGATAATATCAAACCTGACTTCAGAGAAAGAAGGATTTTTTGTCTGGATATAAAACTGGGCTGTTTTTATTATCTTTTTTATTTTCTCTTTATTTACTGTTTCCTCTGGTCTTCCAAAAAAACTGTAAGATTTACTCCTTACTTCAATAAATACAATACAGTTTCCATCTCTGGCTATGATATCTATTTCCCCAAATTTAGTTTTGAAGTTTCTGTCTAATATTTCATACTTTTTGGATTTTAAAAAAGAGGCAGCTAAATCTTCAGCTGCCTTACCTTTTATTTTTCTATCCATTATACTCCGAATATCAGATATTTAAGGTATAAAAGCCCCAGAGCTACTATAACTGTAACAATGGTAACAGGTGTTCCTTGCTTTACAAAATCAAAAAACTTTATAGGATAACCTTCCCTTTCAGAAAGACCAGCAGCTACAACGTTTGCAGATGCTCCTATTATGGTAAGATTACCCCCAAGACAGGCTCCTAAAGCTAAAGCCCACCATAAAGGTTCAACATTAAAAGTAGCTGTTTTTGCTAAATCTATAAGAACATATGACATTGCCATTGTAAACGGGATGTTGTCAACTATACCAGAGATAACTGCAGATAAACCTCCAAGAATAAGTATTCCAGACATTGGGTCTGTCAGTACTCCAGCTACTAAGTGTGCAACATCTTCAAAAACACCTGAATGTTCTAAGGTTCCAATAACAATGAAAAGACCAAGGAAAAACATTAAAGTAGTCCATTCAACCCTTTCAAATATTTTTTCAGGGTCTTCTTTAGACCATAAAAGTAGAATAGAAGCCATAAATAAGGCTATAGTCCCAGCTTCAAGGTGTAAAATGTGATGGAGAAAAAATAAAAGTATGGTTATACCAAATATAATCAGTCCTTTTCTCATCAGGACAATATCAAACTCAATTCTCTGTTCTTCTACTATTTTAGCAATCTCTTTTTCATCTTTTACTTGTGGTTCAAGCTGTCCTTGAATTTTCATCATTCCAATAAAAACAACAGTTCCGATTATATGGGTTATAAGAACAATAGGTGCTATGTTTACTATAAAGTCCATAAACGTAAAATGTCCCAATGAACCGATAATGATGTTTGGAGGGTCTCCAATCAGTGTTGCAGTTCCTCCTATATTAGAAGCTAAAACAGTAGCTATTATGTATGGAACAGGTTTAAGTTTAAGTTTTGAGGTTATAGATATAAGTATTGGTACCATAAACAGAACTGTTGTAACGTTATCAAGGAAAGCAGAAAGAAAAGCAGTAAGCAGTGTAAATGTCAGGATAATCTTTAAAGGCTCTCCTTTAGTTATTTTTAAAGCCATTGAAGAAAGAATTGAGAAAAATCCACTTTCTATTAAAACAGAAACAATTATCATCATCCCAATAAGGAGAAACATCGTGTTGTGGTCTATTGATTCCCACGCCTCTTTAGGGGTAACAACACCTAAAAAAACAGCAAGAAAACCTCCTAAAAGAGCAGCAGGTACCCGATGGAACACTTTTTCAAGAACAATCATTGCGTATGTTCCGACAAAAAGAACAATAGAAAGCCAGTAGATGAACTCATGGCTATTTAATCCTAAAAGTCCTAATATACTGTGTGCTGTATGTTCCACGACTCTCCCCTTTAATCTAAGAATATTCCTACTGAATTTTCTGTATTTTCTATATAAGACTCTTTGTCTTCTATACTCTTGTTGATTATCAACATATCATAACCGTTTTTCCTGAGATAATAAGGGACTTCCTTTTTAGGGTCTCCTTTTATGATTTCTAATGTGTATCTATCTTCTCCTACAACTTTGTTTAAAAGGCTTTTTATTTTATTTGTATGTTCTTCAAGCATTTCATTCAGTAATTGTTTTGCTTCATCTGATGTATGGGTTTTCATAAGTCTGTACTCATAAAAAGATTCATAAAAAGAGTATATAAACTTAAAGTTATCAGTTATTCTTGAAGCAAACTTATAGGAAAGGTCTAAAAATTTTTCTGTAAATGTTTCTAAATCAATGTTTATAAGAATACTTTCTATTTTCTCTGAGTCCTCCCATAAGAGAACTGTATTGAATTCGTTAAGCCCTTTTAAAAACTTTTCTGCATCTGTTAAACGGAAAATATGTTCAAAAGGATTTAGCTTTTGCTGTGTTAAAAAAATAATATCTGGATTAAACTCATTTAAAAAGGCTCTTGCTTCATCGTAAGATTCAAAGTACTGAAATTGGAAACCACTTATTCTTTCTTCTATGTATGCTCTATCTTCCTCTTGTATGTTTATGAGAAGAATGTAAAGTCCGTTTCCAACTTTTTTGGAGATTTCATTTGCTAAGGCAAAGTTTTTCCAGTTGAACTTCTCAATCTGAATGAAAACATTTTTTTTTAAAGGCATAAAGAGCTCTCCCTTGTTTATATTGCTTATATAGAATTCTCGGTAAAGGGGGGAAATACTTTAGAAAAAAAATGGGGCATTACTGTACTTGCCCCATTTTTCTTGCGATTTCATAGAGTCTTCTAATTCTTTCCTGCGTTGGTGGGTGTGTTGAAAATAGAGATGCTATAAAATCACCTCTCAGTGGATTTACTATCATCATATGAGCTGTTCCAGGATTTATTTCTTTTGCAGCTATTGGAGCAAGCTGGTTAGCAGCCATTTCAAGTTTTTCAAGGGCTCTTGCTAAACATAAAGGGCATCCTGAAATTTCAGCTCCTGTTGCGTCTGCTGCATACTCCCTTGTTCTTGAAACAGCCATTTGTATAAGGGTTGCAGCTATTGGAGCAAGTAAAAACAGTAAAACAGAACCTATTATACCTCCTATGCCGTTATCTTCTTCATCGTGTCCTCTAAAAAGATTTGACCAGAAGGCCATCTCTGCAAGCATTGATATTGCACCACCTATTGTTGCTGCAATAGATGAAATGAGGATATCCCTGTTTTTTATATGAGCTATTTCATGGGCTAAAACTCCTTTAAGTTCATCTGGGGAAAGGATATTTAAAATACCTGATGTCACTGCAACAGCTGCATGTTTAGGGTCTCTTCCTGTTGCAAAAGCGTTAGGGATATCTATAGGAGCAAGGTATATTTTTGGTTTTGGTATTCCTGCTTTCCTTGCAAGCTCCTCAACCATGTCATGGAGCCATGGAGCTTCTTCATAAGGAATTTCCCTTGCACCATACATCGCAAGTGCCATTTTGTCTGAAAACCAGTAGGCAAAGAAGTTCATTACCATAGCCATTATAAAGGCTATGACCATACCTGTTTGACCGCCAAGGAGTTTCCCAACCACGAGAAACAGTCCAGTTAAAACACCAAGAAGCAGGACTGTTTTTATGTTCTGCATATACTATTCCTCCTTCTGGAAATTTTCACAGAAATATATTTTTAATAAAGTGAAATTGCAGTGAACAAAATCACAAAAAAAAAGCCCCTTTTAAGGGGCTTTTGTGATTTTAGTGGACTTCTGGTTCTATCGTGTCGTCTTCTCCGCCACCTTTTTGCTGCTGAGCTCCTGCTCCGGCTCCTTCTCCTGACTGGTATAGCTTTTGAGCTATTTTGTTAGCTACAGATGTAACTTTATCTATAGCAGACTGTATTTTTTGTTTTTCGTTTGATGCTATTGCATCTTTTGCTTCTTTTATTGCATCTTCAGCTTCTTTTTTATCCTCTGGAGATAATTTAGCCTCATTTTCTTTTACTGTTTTTTCAAGGCTGTAAACAAGAGCATCAAGCTGGTTTCTTAGTTCAACAGTTTCCTGGAATTTCCTGTCTTCTTCTTCGTGTTTTTTAGCTTCTTCAATGATTTTGTTTATTTCTTCTTCAGTTAATCCAGAAGATGGTTGAACTGTTAGAGATTGACTTTTTCCTGTAGCTTTGTCTGTTGCTGTAACGTGGAGTATACCATCTGCATCTATATCAAAGCATACTTCAATTTGTGGTACTCCCCTTGGTGCAGGTGGTATATCTGTAAGGAAAAATCTACCAAGGGATTTATTTTCTTTTGCCATTTTTCTTTCACCCTGGAGAACGTGTATCTCAACCTGTGTCTGGTTATCTGCTGCAGTTGTAAATATTTCACATTTTTTAGTTGGTATTGGAGTATTTCTTGGGATTAATGTTGTCATTACTCCACCAAGGGTTTCTATTCCAAGGGAAAGTGGTGTAACATCTATGAGAAGAACGTCTTTGACTTCTCCTCCAATAATACCTCCCTGTATTGCTGCTCCTACTGCAACAACTTCGTCTGGGTTAACACCTTTGTGTGGTTCTTTTCCGAAGAACTCTTTTATCCTTTGTTGTACTAAAGGTATTCTTGTTGAACCTCCTACAAGAACAACATCATCTATATCTTGAGGAGTTAGTTTAGCCTCTTCTAAAGCCCTTTTAACTATATCCATTGTTCTGTCTATAAGGTCTTTTATCATTTCTTCAAGTCTTGCTCTTGTTAGCTTTTTCTCAAGGTGAAGAGGCTGATTTGTGTTAGGGTCTATTGTGATAAATGGTAGGTTTATTTCTGTTTCCATTTTGAAAGATAGCTCTTTTTTAGCCTGTTCAGCAGCTTCTTTTAATCTCTGGAATGCTGTTTTATCCTGTCTTAAATCAATTCCATGTTCTTTCTGGAACTCTTCAACAAGCCAGTTTACAATTCTTGCATCAATGTCAGCTCCACCAAGGTGGGTATCTCCATCAGAAACTTTAACTTCTATTACTCCATCTCCACCTTCAAGAATAGATACGTCAAATGTACCTCCACCAAAGTCATAAACAAGGATTTTTACATCTGATTTTTTATCAAGACCGTATGCAAGAGCTGCTGCTGTTGGTTCGTTAACTATTCTTTTAACTTCAAGACCTGCTATTTTTCCAGCGTCTTTTGTTGCCTGTCTCTGTCTTTCGTTAAAGTAAGCAGGTACTGTGATAACAGCTTCAGTAACTTTTTCACCAAGATAACTTTCTGCAGCTTCTTTAAGTTTTTTCAAAACCTGTGCACCTACTTCCTCAGGTCTTACTATCTTTCCTGCATTTGGAACATCAAAGGCTGCGTCTCCTTTTTCATCTGCAACTACTTTATATGGAACGTGCTTTATTTCTTCTTGAACTTCTTCGTATTTTCTACCTATAAATCTTTTGGATTCGTATATTGTGTTTAATGGGTCTAATACAGCTCTTCTTTTTGCAGGGTCTCCAACAAGTACTTCTCCTTCTTTAGTCCATGAAACAACAGAAGGTGTTGTTCTAAATCCTTCCTGGTTAGCAATAACAATTGGCTCCCCTCCAGACATAACGGCAACAACTGAGTTAGTTGTTCCAAGGTCTATTCCTATTACTTTGCCCATTTATAATCTCCTCCTTTTTTCTGTTTTTCACAGTATACAATTTACAACTTTAGTAAATCATTGTCAAGTATTTTTATAGTCTTAATATAAGAACCATAAAAAGAAATAGTGTAAAATTGGTATTATGGAAGCTATAATCCTTGCTGGACTTTTTGTTATGTTATCTACTTCATTAGGTTCTCTTCTTGCTGTTTTCTTTAAAAAACTCCCTGAATGGGGGCTTGATTTCTCCCTTGCCTTTAGTGGTGGTGTTATGCTTGTTGCATCTTTTACTTCTCTTATACTACCTGCGTTGAAAATTAGTTCCCCTTTTCCTGTTTTCACAGGTATAGTTCTTGGATTTGGGCTTATATACCTTTTAGAAAAGTATATCCCCCACGAAGAGTATTTTTTTAAATCTTCTGTAGAAAAAAGTAGAAAAAAAGGTATTTTCCTTATTGTTGCAGCTATCATCATCCATAATCTCCCTGAAGGTGCTGCTGTAGGGGTTTCAATGGCAAATGATGTAAATAAAGGGTGGGCTACAGCTATAGCTATAGGAATCCAAGATATACCTGAAGGACTTGCAGTTTCTTTACCTTTAATGTTTTTGTCAAACAGGGTTTTCTTACCTGTTTTAATAGGTGTGTTAAGTGGATTTTCAGAATTTGTTTTTGCTGTTTTAGGAGGTTTTACCTTCAGTGTGTTTCACTCTATTTTACCTCTTGGTATGGGATTGTCAGGTGGAGCTATGATTTATGTAACAGTGAAGGAAGTTTTTCCACAGGTTTACGGAAATAAAGATGAAAACATCATAACTTTAGGTTTCTTGATAGGACTTTTAGTTATGCTTTTCCTTGACACAGCCCTCGGCTGATAGATTTTTAAAAATAAGACGAAAAGTTAAAAAAGTCCTGTGGGGAAGACATGAAACTTGGATATATAGAGTTTGTTGAAACAAAAGATGGGTATAGAGCAGGTCTTTTGATTACAGACCAGTTTACCAAGCCCCTTGAGTTCAGGGTAACTACAAACGTAAAGGTTGACCAGCTACAGAAAATCCTGTATGGGGATTTACTTGAAAATGTTTTATACAGGGAAAGGTTTACAATAGAGCTTGTGAATGAAGCTCAGGAGGATTTTGATATCCTCTTAGTCAAGGAGAAAGACCTTTTATCCCTCAGGGACGAAATAGGAAAGCCTATAGGTTTTTTAAGGAAGTTTGACCCATTTAAAGCTATGGACAGATACAGCCACAAGATAGTAAACCTTGCAGATAAGTTTGAACCATTGACGCTTACTATATCCAAAGAAGACTTTAAGCTTGTTGTTCCTATTTCAAGGAAGCTACAGGAAATATACAGAAACTACAATCTGATGGAACCTTTTGAAAGAATAAGAAAAGCTATTGAGTATCTCTCTACTTCTCAATAAAGAAAGACCTTCCACCGAAAAAGTTATAACCTGAATAAACAGCACGAAGGTGGATTATGCTTTCTACAAAGGAAAAAATATCTGAAGTAGAACTTTTTTTCAATCATAAATCTGTAGTTGATATTTCCCAAAATTTATTAAAAACATTACCTCCATTTAAAGTAATAGGAAAAAACTTTACAAAAACAGAATCTAAACAAAAACAGCTGGTAGAAACAGACAGTAGGAAATCCAGAAATAAGCAAGAAATTAAAAACTTATCAATATTTGATATGGTAATACCTGTTCTTATGCCTGAGGTTGATTTTGATTTACCACAGGAACTTTCTTTCCCTTCTAAGCTTTTCCCTTATCAGATACAGGGAATAAAATTTTTAATCTCAAACAGGTCTGCTCTTCTTGCTGACCAGATGGGGACAGGGAAAACGGTACAAACAACAACAGCTTTAAGGGTACTGTTTATAAAAGGGGAAGTGAAAAAAGGAATAATTGTTGTTCCTTCAAATCTTATATCAGTGTGGGAGGAGCATTTAGAAAAATGGGCTCCAGAGGTCAGGTTTATAACAGTAAAAGATACAAAAGAAGGAAGAGAAGTTCTCTGGAAAGTAAAAACCCACTTATACCTTATAAGTTATGACACATTAAAAAACGACTACAAGTATAGAAAAGAGATGTTAAAGGAGTTTTCAAAAGATTTAGATATTGTTGTTCTTGATGAAGCCCATAATATAAAAAATCCAGAAGCAAAAAAAACTATTGCAGTTAAGTTTATAAGTAAATATGCTAAGTACAGATGGGCTTTAACAGGAACTCCCTTACAGAATAATCTGAAAGAACTTTTATCCCTATTCTCATTTTTGTTCCCAGAAAAGGAAAATGTAAGAAATTTAACAGTTGAAAAAGCCAAAGAAATAATAAAACCTGTAATGTTAAGAAGATTAAAAAAAGATGTTTTAGTTCAGCTTCCTGAAAAGATGCCCCCTGAGATAGAGAAACTTGAGCTTACACCTATTCAGAAAAAAGAGTACGAGTATTTACTTGGTAAAGAGACAGAAAGGTTAAACTCTTTAGCTTACAGGTATAAAAATGAGAAAAACTTCTCATTTATTATGAAGCAGAACATTATCTCAACTATTCAGAAGCTAAGACAGGTATGTAACTTTCCTTCAAAAAGTATAGAAAGTCCAAAGATGGACCGGTTAAGGGAAATAATAATAGAGCTTATAAAAAACGATGAAAAAGTTGTTGTTTTTACAAATTTTGTTAAAGAAGGCATAGAAAAGATTTACAAAAACCTGAAGATGTATATAAATCCTGATTTTATAGTTCTGTACCATGGTAAAATGGGTTTTGAAGAGAAAAAGAAAGCTGTAAGAGAGTTTCAGGAAAATCCAAAAAAATATGTATTTATAGGAACTGTATCGTCAGCAGGGGAAGGGTTAACACTAACACAGGCCAGTTATGCGGTTTTCTTTGACCTCCACTGGAACCCGGCAAAAATATGGCAGGCTGAAGATAGAATTCACAGAATAGGTCAAACAAAAAAAGTAAATATTTATAACCTAATCATGAAAGGAACTATAGAAGAGAAGATATTAAAAAAACTTGAAGAAAAACGTTTTTTAATTGAAAATGTTATAGACGATATTGAAAGAGAGCAGGAAGAAATTTTAGACCTTAAAGATTTAGCAGACTTTTTAGATTTAAAAATAGTTGGGGAGAGTGAAGGTGAAAACAGCAAAAGTTCAACCAAAAAATGTTGAAACCTATTTTGACGTAAAGGATATATTTTTCTCAAGTACAGATACAAGGGGGATAATACAGGAAGGAAATAAAGTTTTTTACGAGGTAAGTAAGTATCCCCCTGAAGAGATGATAGGAAAACCCCATAATATAGTTAGACATCCAGATATGCCAGGGGTAATCTTTAAACTTTTCTGGGACCATATAAAAAATAAAAAACCAGTTGTTGCATATGTAAAAAATCTTGCTAAAGATGGTTCTTACTACTGGGTAATGGCTCTTGCTATGCCTATAGTAGGAAGAGATGGGAAAATAAAGAAATATCTTTCTATAAGGGTAAAACCTACAAGTAAGTTTTTTAAAGCAATTCCAGAGCTTTATAAAAAGCTACTGTATATAGAGAACAAGTACGGTTTAGATGATGCATTAAGTCATTTACAGGAAGAAATAGAAAAGTTAGGTTTTAAAAGTTATGATGAGTTTATGTTCTCTGTTTTAAGGGAAGAGATTTTAAACAAATGGTCTGTTTTAAAAGTAGGAAAAACAGACTTTCACCCAAACGATAGTTTTTCAAAAAGTATATACACTATATTTAAATACAGCAGGTCAATAGATGAGATATATGAAGAGATATACCTTAAAATCAGTAAACTTGAAGAGTTTGGTAGTATACTAAAAGAAAAATCTAACTACATATTTAATCTAACAGACAATATCAGGCTTATCTCCCTAAACTCATCTGTTGAATCTTTTAAACTTGGAAGTGAAGGAGCATCTTTTTCTGTTTTGTCAGCAGAGATGAGGAAGAATTCAGAAATTGGAAACAAGGTTATAGAGGATATAAGAAAAACAACACAACAAATTTCCATAAATCTGACAGATATGATTAATTCTTTAAGTATTTCTAAGCTTGAAATACTAACGATTACCCAGTTTTTAAAAGAGTTTACAGTTAATAGAAACAGTTCCTTACAGAGTCTGTGTGATTTAATGTATCTGTTGCAAGAATCTGCTAAGAAAGATGTTGAGCTTTCAAGTCAGTTAAACAGACTTTTTATGGAGATATCAGAAGATATAAAAAAACTTAAAATCCTTATAAAAAGACTTGAGTTCTTGTATCTTAATGGTATGGTTGAATCTGCCCATCAAACAGAAACAAGTTTCTCAATAATATTCACAGAGGTTAATAAACTCGTTGAGTCTACACGTTCTGTGGTTGCCCAGATAAATAACCCCCTTGTTGAAGTAAGTGATGAAAATAAAAAGATATACGAGAATGTTCAAAAAGTTATGAACTACTTAGGGAGAATTCAAAAAGAGCTTGCAAATATAAACGCAAACTGTCAGGTTTATTAAAAAACCCTGTAGGTTTTTTATGAGAAAGTATATTCCAATCTTGTTTTTTGTTTTTATATATCTGGTTGCTTCTTTAGGTCCAGATTTCTTTTTTAGAATACCTTATTACTTAGAGGAGATAGGCATGGCACCTTCAATAATTGTTTTACTGGTTTTTTTAGTTATATTTCTTGCCTCTGCAATTAAAGTACTGCCTGAGTATGAAAGGGGGGTAATATTTCGTCTTGGTAGAGTTATAGGAGCAAAAGGTCCTGGTCTTATTATACTTATACCATTTATAGATAAGATGGTCAGAGTTTCATTAAGGGTAATAACACTGGATGTACCAACGCAGGACATAATAACAAAAGATAACGTTTCTGTTAAAGTTGATGCTGTTGTTTATTTTAGGGTAGTAGACCCAGTAAAGGCTATAGTAAACGTTGAGAACTATATGTATGCAACATCACAGATTTCCCAGACTACCCTCAGGAGTGTTTGTGGACAGGCTGAACTTGATGAACTTCTTTCCCAGAGGGAAAAACTGAATGAAAAACTACAGGAAATAATAGATAGGGAAACTGATGCATGGGGAGTTAAAGTAGTTTCTGTTGAGTTAAAAAGAATAGATTTACCTGAGGAGCTTGTTAAAGCTATGGCAAGACAGGCTGAAGCAGAAAGGGAAAGAAGAGCAAAAATTATTTCTGCTGAAGCAGAGTACCAGGCAGCACAAAAACTTGTTGAGGCAGCAGAACTACTTTCAAAAGAGCCTATGGCTATGCAGCTAAGATACCTTGAAACACTAAACACAATAGGGCAGAAAGGTACTAAAACAATAGTATTTCCTTTCCCAACAGAGATTATGGAGTTTATAAAAAAGATAAGTAAAAAAGAAAGTTAGATGATTCAGGTCATCTTTTTAAATTTTTATAAAACCTAATTTAAAAGTATCATCTCTTTATCTGGAGGGATTATCATGAAACTCCAGCCTAAAGACCATTTAAAACCAAAAGGACTTGATGGCATATCTGACGAACAGATAGAAGTTCACTTTGAAGCCCATTACAAAGGGTACGTAGCCAAATACAACGAAATACAGGAAAAGCTTGCAGATATAAACTTCTCTGACCGTTCAAAAGCTAACCAGAATTACTCTGAGTATAGGGCTTTGAAAGTAGAAGAAAGTTTTAACTATATGGGAGTTGTTTTACATGAGCTTTATTTTGAACATCTTGTAGGAGGAGGTAA
>CAZOTZ010000014.1:0-26653 GCA_964582875.1 uncultured Aquificales bacterium
CAGCGCCTATGATACTGGCTGCGCGAGCGGTCGGGAAAGTTGGTCGGTGCCAGGGGCTTATCTATATCTATATATCTCTACTTCTCCTATTCTTATCTTTATTTCCATCTTATACGGATATAGGTTTCCATTTCTTATGTAAACTTTCCATTCTCCTGTTGGTTTTATTAAACCTTCCACATTTACTTTGGCTGTTATTCTTATAATTTTATCTTTATCTGTTTTGGTAATTCTGTATTTAACGTCTTGAAGTTTACCGTTAAAAAACACTTTTATCTTTTTTTCTTGGGGACTTTTTTCTTTGAAGATATATAAACCTGCGGTGAATGCGTCAAAAAACTCTTTCTTTCCTATATTTATTTTTTTAATTTCCTCTTTTTTATTTTTGATTTTTTTGTATAGAACTTCATTTTTGTTGAAAATGTACTGGTGGATTATTTTTAGATTTCTTTCTTTTTGAAAGAAAAAGAATTTTTCTGGTTTATAGTCTAAACTGGCTATTGATTTTCCTTTATATTCAATATCTTTTAACAGTTTCACTATTCCTGTTGTTTTAGCTTCAGCATATGAAAAGATTTTTCCGTTTTTTATTTTGTATTCAATACAAAGTTTCCCAACTTCAATAAATAGATATCTAACTTTATAGCAGACTTCAGAGCTATAAGAAAATTTGACTATTGTAAAAAATGCTATAACTATAGCTATATAACTATTTATTTTAAATATTTTCAAGCTTTGTCCTTTGAAAAGCTTGTTATATAATATTTTTCCCATACATTCTTATATGTCTTTATTTTTATTTTCTCTTTGGAGGTGTTTCACGAATGCAGTACAAAGTATACACTGCTAATTCTTATAAATCTATACCACAGGTTGAAAAGTATCTGTCAGATGAGGAGAAGTTTGATATAGATGTGGTTTCTAAAGTTTTTCCTTTTAAGGTAAATAACTATGTTATAGATAAGTTAATTAACTGGGAAAATCCCCTTGAAGACCCAATTTTTAGATTGACATTCCCCCAGAAAGGAATGTTAAAAGAAGAAGATTATAATAGGATTGCTTCTCTTATACAGTCTGGAGCTTCTGATAAAGAAATAAGAAAGGTTGCTAATGAAATAAGAATGAAACTGAATCCTCATCCTGCAGGCCAAAAATACAATGTTCCGGAAATTGATGGCTATAAGCTACATGGGGCACAACATAAGTACAAAGAAACCATTTTGTTTTTCCCTAAGCAGGGTCAGACCTGTCATGCTTACTGTTCTTTCTGTTTTAGATGGCCCCAATTCGTTGGTATTGATGAGTTAAAGTTTGCTATGAAAGAGGTGGATATTTTAATTGAATATATAAAAGCCCATCCAGAGATAACAGACCTACTTTTTACCGGTGGAGACCCTATGATAATGAAAGCTAAAATTTTTAAACAGTATATAGAACCTATACTTGAGGCGGATATACCACATTTAAAGACAATCAGGATAGGTTCAAAATCTCTTGGTTTCTGGCCTTATAAGTTTTTAACTGATGATGATGCCCAGGAAATGTTGGATTTATTTAAAAAGATTGTGGATAAAGGTTATCATCTTGCTTTTATGGCTCATTTTAATCATTATAGAGAGCTTGAAACAGATGAAGTTCAAGAGGCTATACATAAGATTAGAGAAACAGGAGCTGTTATAAGAACACAATCTCCAATTCTCAGGCATATAAATGATAGTTCTGAAGTCTGGGCTACAATGTGGAAGAAACAGGTTGATTTAGGTCTTGTTCCTTACTATATGTTCATGGCAAGGGATACAGGGGCACAACACTACTTTGGAGTACCTCTTGTAAAAGCCTGGGAGATTTTCAGGGATGCTTATAAAAGTGTTAGTGGCCTTGCGAGAACTGTTAAAGGACCATCTATGTCTGCGACACCTGGGAAAATCAGAATTCTTGGTGTAACAACGATAAACGGTAAGAAATACATCGTTTTAGATTTTCTACAGGGAAGAAATCCTGACTGGGTTGGGAAACCTTTCTTTGCCAAGTATGATGAAAATGCAATGTGGATAGATGAATTAGAACCTGCTTTTTCTGATAGATTTTTCTTTGAAGATGAGCTTGAGAGAATCCTGAAAAAAGAAAAAGCTGCTTAGTCAAAAATAAATCTTACCTGACAGACCGCTGTTATAACAGCGGTCTCCATTCTTAATATGTTTTTTCCTAAAGAGATTGTTTCAAATCCTAAAGTTTTTAATTTCA
The DNA here is from genome assembly GCA_964582875.1 of uncultured Aquificales bacterium. Lineage (GTDB taxonomy): Bacteria > Aquificota > Aquificia > Aquificales > Hydrogenothermaceae > JAADDV01. The sequence continues at coordinate 2,245 of CAZOTZ010000014.1, forward strand.
AGATTTCTTCTTGTGTTAATCCACCTTCAGCACCTATTAGTAAATCTATCTTTTCTCCTTTTTTTCCAAAGTACTCTTTTAATTTTTTTTCCTTCTCTTTTTCATAAAAAACGAATCTGTATTCTCCTTCAGGTTTTATATTGTCTATCTTTATAGGTTTTTCTATTTTTAGTGGAAATAGTCTTTTACATTGTTTTATAGAGTTAAGTGCTATCTTTTCCCATTTTTTTGATTTTTTTAATATGTCTTTTTCTTTTACTGCTGTGTATTTTGATATAACTGGAATAAGTGAATAAACTCCAAGTTCAGATATACTTTCAATTAAATCATCAACTTTTGAAAGGTGGTTAGGCATGCATAAATAAAGGTTTATTTTCAGTTTTTCTTCTTCCTGCACGACTTTTTCTAAAACAACTCCTTTTATATATTTTTTCTGAATATCTGTAATTTTTGCTTTGTATACATTTCCCTGAAGGTCGTTAATTTCAACTGTACTTCCTACTCTTACTCTTCTAACTTTTGCGTGGTGATATTCATCTCCTTCTATAAAGATGTATCCATTTTCTTCTTTTCCTATAAATCTTGGAATTGCCATTTTTAACCTGCTCTTAAAATATTTTTTCCAGTAACTGTAAGGAAGAAGAAAAGTCCATAAATTAAAACTATTGTTGCTCCAGATGGAAGGTTATACTGGTAAGATAGAAAAATTCCAGCCAAAACAATCAGAACGCTTATTATAACTGAAGAGGTAATGATTTTTTTATAATGCCAGAATATCTGTGAGGATGTTGCAGCTGGTAGTATTACCATCGCTGATGCAAGTATCACACCAACGAGTTTAACTGCAAGAACTGTTGCTACAGCCATTATCAGTATTAGAGTGTAGTAATAAAAGGAAGTGTTTATTCCTGAACTAAATGCAACTTCTTCATTATAACAACAGAAGAGAATTTTTTGAAAAAATATACCTAAAAATATAAATACAACTGTTGTAAATAATGCTAATGTGTATATATCTTCCTTTGTGATTGTCAGGATATTCCCAAATAGAAATGTAAAAAGGTCTGATGTGTAGTTAGGTGTTAATGTTAAAAATATCACACCTAAAGCCATTGATATGGAAAATAATATACCTATAGATACGTCTTCATGGATATTTCCTTTTTTGCTTATGTACCCTATAAGTAAACCTGTGATTACAGCAAATAAAAGACCTAAGGATATAGGAGATATACCTAAATAAACTCCTAATGCTAATCCTCCAAATGTTGCATGGGAAATTCCAACATTTATGAATGACCAGTTTTTTATGTTTACAAAAAGGGATAAAACAGACAGTAAAACAGCAAGTATAATTCCCCCTATAATAGCATTTTGCATAAATGGAATGCTAAGGACTTCTAACATTTCTTTTCCCCGATTTTAAATCTGAAATGTTCGCAGGCTACACATTCTTCTGAGTGGATAATAAGCTCCATCTCTGAACCGTAAAGTTTTTTCAGTATATCTTTATGGAAAAATTCTTTAGGATGTCCATAAAAATGTAAATATCTGTTTAAACCGGCTATTTTGTCTACAAATTTTGCGCTACTTCCTATGTCATGGGTTACCATAACTATTGTCATTCCTTCCTGTTTTAGCTGTTTCAGGAATTCATAAAAACTTTCCTGTGCAAGAACATCAATTCCTGTAGCAGGTTCGTCTAAAAATATTATCTTAGGTTCGGAAACTAAAACCCTTGCTATTGATACCCTTTGTTGTTGACCACCAGATAAACTTCCGTAATGTTTATCTTTAAACCCAATCATACCAACTTTATCAAGGTATTCAAGGGCTTTTTCTATCTTTTTCTTTTTAGGTAGTTTAGTATTAACAAGACCAAAAAGAACAACGTCTAAGGCTGAGACAGGAAATTTTTTTGGTGTACTGCTTTTTTGAGGAAGATAGCCTATTTTTCCTGTTTTAATTGCCTCTCTTGGTTCTTTTCCTAACAGTCTAACGTATCCTGAAGAAGGTTTTACAAAACCAAGACATGTTTTTACAAAAGTTGTTTTTCCTCCACCGTTGGGCCCTACAATTGCCACAACTTCACCTTCATTTACAGATAGGTTTATATTTTCCAGTATTGTAGAGTTCCCTATTTTTACTGTTAAGTCTTTTACTTGAAGAATTTGATTTTCCAATGTTCTTTCACCTTTAACACTATTTTATAAACATTGCGTCTCCATAAGAAAAAAACCTGTATCTTTTTTCTATAGCTTCTGTGTATGCTTTCAGTATGAAGTCTCTTCCTGCAAAGGCTGATACAAGTAGAAGAAGGGTTGATTTTGGAAGATGAAAGTTTGTGATAAGGGCATCTACTATTTTGAATTTATAAGGGGGGTATATGAATATATCGCTAAAACCTTCTGTTTTTAGTGTTTGGGCATAAGTTTCTAAAGCTCTAACTACAGTTGTTCCAACAGCAATAACTCTTTTTTTTCTCTTTTTTGTTTCTTCTATACTTTCAAGGGTTTCTTCAGGTATATGATAGTACTCTTCATGCATTTTATGTTTTGTAATATCTTCTACTTTTATAGGTCTAAACGTACCGAGTCCTACATGGAGGGTTATAAAGGATTTTTTTACTCCTTTGTTTTCAAGTTCTTCTAAAAGTCTTTCTGTAAAGTGTAGTCCTGCTGTTGGAGATGCTACAGCTCCTTCTCTTTTTGCAAAAACTGTCTGGTATAGGCTTTTATCTTTTTCTTCATCTTCCCTCTCTATGTAAGGTGGGAGTGGAATGTGTCCGTACTTCTGTATAAGCTCTTTTATGTTTTTCCCTATAAGTTCTACTGTAGCTTTTCCTTCTTCATGCTTTTCAAGTAGTTTTACGTGGAAATCTTCTGATATTATTACTTCTTGACCTTCTTTTAATCTTTTAATGTTTTTAATAAGAGCTTCCCATATATTTTCTTCAACAGGTCTGAGTAAAAATATCTCTATCTTTGCTCCTGTTTTTTTATATCCTATTAGTCTTGCAGGTATAACTTTGGTATCGTTGAGAACTAAAAGGTCTCCTTTTTCTAAATAGTTTTTTATTTCTTTAAATATTTTGTGTTCAATGACCTTTTTTTCTTTATCTAATATCATTAACCGGCATTCATCCCGTGGTTCAACAGGGTATTTTGCTATAAGTTCCTTGGGAAGATTGTAATCAAAATCAGAAAGTTTCAGCATTTTCTCCTTATTTTGATAGTTTTGATATAAGTATAAAAATAGCAGATAGTAAGACACTTAGTAAAATTGATGTTGCTAAAGGGAAGTAGAATACAAAATTATCTTTTTTTATGTATATATCCCCAGGAAGTTTTCCAGGACCAAAAGGTAGTTTTTCAAAAAACAGAATAACCAATCCCATAAACGCTATTACAAGTCCAATAAAGATAAGTGTTTTTCCTATACTTTCCATTTTTAACCTTAGTCTGAATTTATTTTTTGTATATTTTAAAATATTTCTGTGGCTTAAAATCACAACTATTAGTTTATAATAGAATAAAAAAGGTTGAAAAAATGTCTGTAAATTTATCTTTAGATGAGTTTAAAAAACTTTCGCAGAAGTATAATGTTATACCTGTTTTCAAGGAGATTTTGTCTGATATAGATACACCTCTTTCTGTTTTTTTAAAAGTTTCATCACCAGACAGATTTAATTTTCTTTTTGAAAGTGTAGAGCAAGGGGAAAACATAGGTAGATATTCTTTTATTGGTTCTTCTTTGCCTGTTTATATAAAAACAAAAAAGGATTTTGTGGAGTTTTACGATAACGGAAAGGTTGATTGTAAAAAAACTTCTGACCCAATAGGTGAACTTAAAGCTTTAGTTGAAGATTTTAGACCTGCAAAAATAGATGGTCTTCCTCCTTTCTGGGGAGGGTTTGTTGGATACTTAGCTTATGATGTAATCCATTTCTATGAACCTGTTCCTGATGAAAAACCAGATAAGCTTAAACTTCCTGATATGTACTTTTTTCTGAGTGATGAGGTTGTAGTTTTTGACAATGTAAATAATTCTATAAAGATTATTGTGTCTTCTATTGTTGATGGAGAAGTATCTGTTGAGGATAAGTATAAAGAAGCTATAAACAGAATAAATCAGATAGAGGAAAAACTCTCAAAGGAAATCAAGATAGAAAGGCTTTCTGTAAAAAATGTAAAGGATGTAAATATAGAAAAATGGAAGTCTAATTTTAATAAGGAAGATTTTCTTAAAGCTGTTGAAAAGTGTAAACATTACATAAGGGAAGGGGATATTATTCAGGTTGTTATATCCCAGAGATTTTCTAAGAAACTTAAAACTAACCCTATAAATGTTTACCGTTCTGTAAGGGCTATAAATCCTTCTCCTTACCTTTTTTATCTTGATTTAAGGGACATTAAGCTTATTGGTTCTTCTCCTGAAATACTTGTTTCTGTTCAAAATGGAAGAATTCTTACAAAACCTATTGCTGGAACAAGACCAAGGGGAAAAACAGAAGAAGAAGATAGACTCTTAAAAGAAGAACTTCTAAGTGATGAAAAGGAAAGGGCTGAACATTTAATGCTTGTAGACCTTGCAAGGAATGATGTTGGAAAGGTTGCAAGAAAAGGCTCTGTTAATGTGGACAGATTTATGTATATAGAAAATTACTCCCATGTTATGCATATCGTTTCAGATGTTTCTGGGGAGTTGAAAGAAGGACTTCATCCTTTAGATGTATTAAAGTCTGTATTCCCTGTTGGAACTGTGAGTGGGGCTCCTAAAGTTAGGGCTATGCAGATAATAGAGGAAGTTGAACCTGACAAAAGGGGACCTTATGCTGGTGCTGTAGGTTATGTGTCTTTTGATGGGAATATAGATACTGCTATAGCTATAAGAACAGCTGTAGTCCAGAAAGATAACATTTACATCCAGGCTGGAGCAGGAATAGTTGCAGACTCTGTTCCTGAGAAGGAGTATCAGGAAACTGTAAATAAAGCAAAAGCTATGATAAAGGCTGTTGAGATAGCTGAGCAGTCTTAAATTCTACCTGTTATAACTCTTTTGTTTTTAGGTACGTACTTGTAAACAGGTACTATGTAAGAAGTTTTTTCTATCTTTTCTTCTGTATACATATTTTTATCTATTGCAAAAGAAGTGAATGCTGCTACTATTGCGTTTACTTCTTTCCTGAGTTTTCTTTTATCTTTTGATAATAGATACTCAGGTATGATTATCCCTGACTTAGGAAGATTGTAAATCCTCTGTTCAAGACCTTCCCGTGTGTAGATAGGTAAAAGTTCTTTCCTTATTGATTTCTGGAAGAAAAGGTCTGTATCTGTAATAGCAAAAATTTTTTCTTCTACTTTCCCTGAAAACCTCCGGAATTCAAAGTTTGATAAAAGAAGATTTTTAATTTCTAAAAGGTTTTTTAATTTTTGTGGGAAATGTTTTTTATCTGAGTTATTTATATTTATTGTGAGTATTCTTACCTTTGAGTGTTCAAGAAACCAAAGTAAACCTTCTTTCCAGAAATGGTTTATCTGAAATATATTTCTGTTTTCGTCAATAACAGCAACGGTAAATGTTTTATCTTCATTTATTTCTATACCGTAGTACATTTTTTCCTCTGTTTTAAAAGTTTGGATAAGTATATTTCTGTTTATTAATAATCGTTATGATTTTTATTCATATTTTATGACGTGAACTTTTTCTATTGTTATAAGTCCGTGTTTTATATGCTTTTCTATTTCAGGGAGAACTTTTTTGACTCTTTCTTCTTTATCTACTATTTCTATTACAATTGGTAAATCTTCTGATAAAGTTAGTAAAGATGCTGAATGTATTCTACTTGATGCACCGTATCCCATTATTCCTCTGAAAACAGAAGCTCCTGCAACGTTATTTTCTTTACATATCTCAACTATTTTTTTGTACAGGAGCTTTCCGTCTACCTTATCTTTTTCCCCTACAAATATTCTTAAAAGTACTGCATCTCCTTCTATTTTCATCTTAACTCCCTTATGTTAAGGCTCTTGCAAGTATGAAACCACCAATTCCTGCAGTTATAGATAAAACATTATTTACTAATATATTTAGTATACCTTTAAGAACTTCTCCATCTTGAAATAATGCTATTGTTTCGTAAGAAAATGTTGAAAATGTTGTGAAGGCTCCTAAAAATCCTACTGCAAAAAAAAGCCTCCATAGAGGGTCAATAGCTACTTTTTCTACTGTGAGAATTGTAAAAAACACAAGAATAAAGGAGCCTAAAGTATTAACAAAAAGGGTTCCAGCAGGAAAGTCTATACCAGCAATTTTATTTATAAAAGATGATGTTAAATACCTGGTGAGGGCTCCAAAAGCCCCACCTAACATAACAGCTAAATATTCCATCATTTTATAAAGCTAAGTAGTTGTTCTATTTCTTTTTTACTACCTAAAAATACTGGAACCCTCTGGTGTATATTTTCAGGTTTCACTTTAAGTATATCCTCTTTTCCTGTTGTTGCTTTTCCTCCTGCCTGCTCTATTAAAAATGCCATTGGTGAAGCTTCATAAAGGAGTCTTAATTTTCCATTTGTGTTTTTCTTGTCTGCTGGATAGCCAAAAATTCCGCCTTTTATTAATGTTCTATGGACGTCAGCAACCATTGAACCTATGTATCTTGTTGTGTATCCTTCTTCTTTAAGGGTTTCTATAAACTCTTTGAGACCTTCGTTTGTCCATTTTTTTGTATTTGCTTCGTTGATAGAATAAATTTTTCCTTTTTCTGGAAGTTTCATGTCTGGATGTGAAAGCAGAAACATACCAACAGAAGGGTCTAATGTAAAACCGTTTACTCCGTTTCCTGTTGTAAACACAAACATTGTAGATGAACCATATATCACATAACCTGCTGCTACCTGTTTAAAACCTTCCTGGAGAAAGTTTTCTTCTCCATCTCCTATTCTTTTGTGGATTGAAAATATTGTGCCAATGCTAACATTAACATCTATGTTTGAGGAACCGTCTAAAGGGTCAAATGATATAACGTATTTTGCATTTTTTCCTTTCTCTGGATATACAGGTTCGTCTAACTCTTCAGAAGCAAGAGCGTAAAACTGTCCACTATCAGACAGAAAATCTATCATTATTTCATTTGATAACTCGTCTAACTTCTGGACTTCCTCTCCCTGTATATTTGTTTTACCAGCTTTTCCTAATATACCTGCAAGTCCTGCTTTTCTTACGTTTGATGCTATTATTTTTGTTGCTGCTTCAATTGCCATTAATGCCTGTGTTAATGAACCTGTAGCATCGTGGTGCTTTCTTTCTTCTTCAAGGATAAATCTGTTTAAATCCATTCCTATTTCTGCCATACCATCCCCCTCTTTGGGAAATATCAGATTATGATTATATAACAACTCTATTTAACGTTTAATGCTGTTTTTGTAATAAAGCTTACCTTTTTCCCTAATTGGGTATTGTTTATATCTTTTTTTCTTAGCTGACCACATGCTGCAGAGATATCTTTGCCTTTACTCCATCTTACGAATGCTCCTATATTGTACTGCCATAGTATTTTATGGAACTGTTCAACTGTTTTTTCATCAGGTCTCTGGTAAGGTGAACCTGGGTAAGGGTTAAATGGTATTAGATTAACTTTGTACCTTTTTTTATTTTTCCCAATAAGTTTGGCTAATTTATGGGCATCTTTTGGAGAGTCATTTACTCCTTTTATTAATACGTATTCAAGCATTATTCTGTATCCTGTTTTAACTGGCAGACTGTTTAATGTTTTCATCAGGTCTTGCAGTGTGTTTGTTTCTGATATTGGCATAATTTCCTGTCTTGTTTTCTGGTCTGCTGCGTTAATGGATACAGCGAGTCTTACCTGTGGAAACTCTTTGTCCTGATACATCTTTAATATCTGGTGGATTATTCCACTTGAGGAGATTGTTATTTTTCTGTTTGATAGTCCTGCCATTTTTTCGTCTGTAAATATCTGAACTGACTTTTTAACATTTTCATAATTTGCAAGTGGTTCTCCCATTCCCATATAAACTATGTTTGATATTCTTTTTTCTGGTTCAAATCCAACAAACCTCTGACTCTGTATGTACTGGTCAACAATCTCTGCAGTTGTCAGATTCCTTATAAGACCGTCTTTTGTTGTAAAGCAAAACTTACAACCGACAGCGCAACCAACCTGTGTTGATATACATAGGGTATTATGTCCTTTTTCAGGGATAAATACACTTTCTACAGTATGTCCGTCTTGAAGTCTCCAGAGGAATTTTATACTGCCATCTTCTTTTGATTTTTCATATGTAACAAGCTCTAATGCGTTTAGCTGTGTGTTTTCTTTTAAGTACTTTCTTATATCTTTTGATAGGTCTGTCATTTCATCAAAAGATGATACTTTTTTGTTGTATATCCATCTTGCTATCTGCCTGGCTCTGAATTTTTTCCATCCTTGTTTTTCTACAAAATCTTCAAGCTCTTTGTAGTTAAGGTTCTTTAAATGTATTTTTTCCATCTCTGCACCTTTTTAGGGATTTTCCATAGAATTCTAACATTTTATGTTTTTTGACTCATCTTGCTACTCTGAAAGTATTCTTTTCAAAGCATCCAATATAAATCTGTTATTTTCTATTATTGCTTTTTCTCTTATGTTTTCTGCTACTTTTTTCACTTTTTCTTCTTCACCGGCTTTTTTTAAAGCTTTTAGATAAGACAGCTCAATAAGGAGACTGTTTTTGAAGTATTTTTTCTTTTTTTGTATTTCTTTAATAACTTCTTCAGGAGTTTTTATTTCAAGGAGTACTGAGTAATATATGTACAATAGAGATTCCTGTCTTTTTTTGCTTATGTTGTTAAAGTAAATATCCATTTTTTCTTTTATCTGGTTTATTTTTTCTTGTGCTTTTTCTTTTCCTATATCTTCTATTGAGTGTAAAAGATTATCAAGCTCAACCATTATGATGTGGTCTTTATTTACTATTTCAGGAAATGTTTCTACAACTTCTTTGTGTTCTTCAAAAAATCCAAGGGCGTATATGTTTGTCAGTAGTTCGTTGTAGTATTTACGGAAATAACCAGAAAGGAAAAAACGTTTTCTCTCTGGGTTTTTGTCAAGCTCTTTTTTTAAAAGTTTTACTTCTTTCACAAATTCTTCTATGTACTCTTCAGGGGTTATAGCAATTGAAACTAATGAATTTTCAAGCTGGGAGTAAAGCCCTACAATATTTGCTATAAATATTACTGTATTACCGTTAAGTATGTCTGTTATTTTTTCTTCAAGTAAAAATTTTCTAATCTGGTAGCTTTTTATCACGAAACCTAAAGCTTTTTCGTTATCTCCTAATATTGACAAAGCGTAATAGTACATAAATTGATACCAGTCAGAAGAATGCATATATATTTCTTTCAGGTAAGATGGATATATTCTTAAAGTTCTTTCAAGGTGTTCAGTGTAATCAATAAGGTATTTTGTAAAAAAAAGTTTATCATCTATTGATATTAGTGCATTTAAAATTCTCCTTAGGGTTTCTAATCTTATTAGTAGATGGTCTGTTTCATCACTACTGTACTTTTCAAGTATTCTGTTTCCATAAAAAACAGCAAGCCTTAAGTCTCCAAACCTTTCAACAGCATCAAACACTGGATTTACAACACTGTAGCCTTTTATATCTATGTTTTTGTATATATTTGTTAAAAATCCAACTGCAAATTTAAAATCTTCTGTTCCGTACTCTGTTAGAAGCTGGTCGTACTTGTTTTCATTTATAGAGAAAACAGAGTTTAGTTCTTTATAGCTCTGGTAAAACTGCTTTACTTCTGGAAGTTCTATCTGGATATCGTTTTTTACACCTGTAAGTAAAAGGTTCATGGTTTAACCTTTGTTTTGAATTTGTTTATATTGTATTTTCTATACAGGTAAAACTAAATAGTTAAAATCATAAATTACTCTCTTATTTCTTTGAGTATTTCAAACTGTCTTTCTGTTATGAACTCTCCAAGGAAGTTTTCATCTTTCTGGAAGAGGTTTAAGAATTGGATACCTATTTTGTAAAGATGTCCTTTCTTTGATATGTGTATAACTTCACTTTCAAGTATAAGGTTTCTCCCTTTTACAGGGAGTTTAACTTCTATAACATTTCCTTTCTCTAATCTATCTGGATTTTCTATATATATACCAGCTCCACCTATTGAGATATCGTCTATTATTCCTTCTATAAATTTGTTTTCTACTTTTAGTACAGTTTTTGGTTTTTTGCTCAGTCTTACCCTTAAGTATCTTCTTTTCTCCTGTGGTAGCTCTATCAGTTCAAGGTCATCTAATATAAGTACTCCTTCATAAGGGTTTACACCTTTTATTCTGCCTTTTAAAACTTTTGTTTTATGTCCTACTTTTAAAAAAACATGTCTGTCTTTTCTGAATGTCTTTTTTATACAGTCTGATATGTCTAAAGAGATTGTATGGACAGAGACATCCCTTAAAGTACCTTTGCATTTAATAGCTACTTCGTTATAGTAAGAGAGTATTTCTATTTTTTGTTTGTGTTTTTTTATATTTCTCAGTAAAACGAGAATTGTTTTAATCTCTTCTTTTCTTTTATTTTCCTTTACTTCTTTTATTTCTTTTTTCAGTTTTTCTATGTAATCAACATAAGCTTTGTCAACTATAAGTGTGTATTCTTCAATTAGTGAGACAAAAGCCTTTATGTAGTTTATGTTTCTACCGGTTTCTAATATGTAATCAATGTACCTTTTAAGAAAAACCAGAAGGGTTTTTGACAGAACAGGTTTTATATTTATCTCTTCTTCTAAGGTTTTCAGTATAACTGTGTACAGTTTTTCAAGGACTGCATCTTCTTCAAAGGAAAATATCAGGTTATAAATCCTTTCTACTAAAGCTTCTAATAGTTTTTCTTTATCTGGGTCTATCTTTTCTGACTTTGAAAACTCTTTTAGAAATTTTTCTTTGAAAAAATCCTTATTTTCTTTGAAAAATTTCTTATCATCTATTAGAACTTTGTAAAGTTCCTGTATATTTCTCATTTAGTTCACCAATTACCTCGTTTAGATTTTTCGGTTTTCCGAAGTAGAAGCCCTGACCGTAGTCCACCCCAATCTCCTCTAAAACCTGAGATGTCTCTCTATTTTCAACGAATTCTGCTACTGTTTTAAGACCATGTATTTTAGCAAAAGATACGATAAGTTCAACCAGTTTTTTCCTCTCTTCTGATGTGGATATGTCTTTTATTAAAGCTCCATCTATTTTCAGGTAATCTATAATTCCGAGTATTGATAAATCCTGAACAGTCCTTATTGATGAATAACCAGTACCAAAATCGTCTATAGCAAATGTAAGATTATACTCGTTCTTTAAAAATTTTATAAACTCTGGGTTTTCTAAAATAGATTTTTCTGTTAGTTCTATTACTATGTTAACTCCCTCTTTTTTTGCTTTTTCCACTGTTGAAATCATTTCTTTGACAAAATCACTTGAGGATAGGGACACTGGGCTTACATTGACAAACACTGTCAGTTTTTCTTTTGCTTTTTTTATTTTTTCTGTTTTTTCTAAAATTTTTGAAAAAATCGTAAAATCAAATTTTTTTATGAGTTTCATATTGTATATAAGGTTTATAAACTCCTCAGCTGTGATTATTTCTCCTTTATTGTTTATTCTTGCTAACGTTTCAAGAAAAACGACTTTTCCAGTCTTAAGGTGAACTATAGGTTGAAAGTACAGTTCTATACTTCCTTCTGAGAATGCTTTTTCTATTGTGTATATAGACTGGTTTATTTTGTCAATTTCGTTGATGATATTTTCGTGTATTGTTTCTTTGTCAAGTATAGCTATCTTTGACAGGTTTTTTTTAGCTTCTTCTACAGCATAGTCAATAACCTTTATAAGTTTTTCTTTACTGTCTATTTTTGAAAGTTCTAAAACAGATATTGAAACGCCAAACTTAAGGTCTATGTTACCAAGGATAGTTATACTTTCAAGCTCTTTTTTTATTTTTTCAGCAAAAGAGTACTTACTTTCAGGTTTTTCCTTATGGAATATATAAAATTCCCCGGAATACCCTTTTATAAAAGAAAACTTTCTGTAATCTAAAAGTTCGTTTAGTTTTTCTTTAACAACTTTTATAACTTTATCCCCTGTTTCTTCTCCATAAAATCTGTTTATCACCTTTAGGTTTAGAATATTAACAACAGATAAACAAACATCTTGTTTGTCTGTGTATTTTATAACTGCATCTAAAAAGATGTTTTTTTTGTTTTTTTCAAAATGTACATAAATACTGTTTAGGAAGTTTAGCAGTTTGTATGAAAAGTTTATAAGGTTATTGTATGTAAAGTATGCTTCTATATATTCATTGTTCTTTTTGTAAAAAAGGAGGTTTTTTGCATATCTGTGGATTTCACTGTGTATACTTTCAACTTTTTTTATAAATTCTTTATTTCCTGCTTTTATTTCAAAATCAAAGCTTTTTATAAAGTTATTTAAAGCACAGTTTTCAGCATTCATGTTAGGATACGTACTTTCTTCTCCTTTTATGTACTTTAAAAACTTAACAAGCCATGAAAAGTGTAGTTTTTCGTATTTACTTTTCTCTCCTAAAGACAAATCTAATATTTCTTCTATATGTTCTTCTATTGATTTGTAAAGATAACCTTTAGCGTGGGCATTTATTGCTGTATCAAAAAAACTACTGAGTATAGGTGTAAGTAAAAGGTACTTTTCTGTTTCAAGTATTCTTTTATAGATTTCATCTTTTATAAAAAACAGGCTGTACAGAACTGTCTGGAAAGGTATGCCTAATTTTGCATGATACTTCCCAAGGGTTTCAAAATCTTTTTCAACAGTTTTTTCATCCTTATCAAATTCTTTTTTCAAAAATTCTCTAATGTTATATATAACTTTGAATAGGTTTTCTTTTGAGCCAAACGTATCAAGAAGGTATTTGTCTTTCAAAACTTTTTCTTTATACGTATTGATACTGTCATCAAGGTAGTCAGATAGAAGGGAAAGCTTAATCATTTTTTTCACCTGTTTACTGTTATTAATTCTAATGGTGTCTTTGTTAAAACTTCACATCTATCTTTTCTTGCTACTACGATGTTTTCTAACCTTACGCCTCCTTTTCCTGGAATGTATATTCCTGGTTCTATTGTGATAACTGTGTTCTCCTGTAGTATCTCCTCAGAGTTTTTTGAAACCCTTGGAGCTTCATGGATTTCTATTCCTACACCGTGTCCTGTTGAGTGTATAAAAAACTCCCCATAACCATATTTTTCTATAACTTTTCTTGCTGCTAAATCTACCTCTTTGACTGGCACACCAGCTTTTACCTTCTCTGTTGCAGTTATATGGGCTTCTTTCACAATGCTATATATTTTTTCAAGTTCAGGGTCTATTTTTCCAATAGCTAAAGTCCTTGTAAAATCTGAACAGTATCCTTTATATACCATTCCCATATCTATTAGAAGAAATGTATTGCTTTCAATAGGGGAGTTTGACGTTTCGTAATGGGGGATTGCAGAATTTTTTCCTGAAGCAACTATTGCCGGGAAACTTTCCCCTGTTCCCCCTTCTTCAAATATAAAGTTTATTATCATTCTTCTTATATCAAGTTCAGATTTTGCAGATGGTATGTATTCAACCACTTTTTGAAAAACTATATCTGTTTTTTCAACAGCTTCTTTTATTATCTGTATTTCTTCTTCAGTCTTTGAAACTCTAAAAGGGGAAAGGAAGTTCTCAAATCCTACAAGTTTTTCTTTCAGGTTTGTGTTATCTGTAAGTTTCTCATAAAAAGATATTGTGATTTTATCTTTTTCAAAACCTATTTTTTCGCCACCGATATCTGTTAGTATTTCTTTTAAGTGTTCTATCTGATTTTTTCCTCCTTCTCCAAGGAGAATGATGTTCCAGTCTTTCAGCTTCTCCTTAGCACCGTAGTAGTACCTTGAGTCTGTTATGAAAAATTTTTCTTTTTCTGTAAGAATAACAAAGGCATTTGTTGAAGAAAAACAGGATAGGTAAAAAACGTTTGGTTTACTTGAAAAGAAGAAAGAGGATAATCCTTTCTCTTTTATGTGGTTTTGAATTTGTTTTATCTTAGGCATAGTTTCCTCTTTAGTTATTGCATTTTGTGGAGTTATATATTATATTCTATAATTAGGTTAGTAAATATTAACTAAGAGGTAGTAAAATGAAAGTAGAGCTTTATATAGAAAAGGATTTCTGCACTTCCTGTGGAGTCTGTTATGAAACCTACTCTGAGATTTTTGTTGAAGATGTAGATGGAACTTCTACTATAGATGAAAAATTTAGAACAAATGGAAAATTTTCTGTAGAAGGAGATTTAGCTAAACAGGCCATCAGTGCTGCTGAGGAGTGCCCAGCCGGTGCTATTGTTGTGAGGTAAGGGGTCTTTTTTACCCCTGCCTCTTTTTTTTTTAAATATAATAGCAAAAAATAAAGCTCAGGAGGGTACTGTTTGTTTTCCTATAAAAAATTCAAGATATGGAGAAATATTTCGTATATATTTTTTATTTTGCTTTTGATTGTTATTCCCACTTTCCATATTGTAAAAATGGATATAGCCCATAATGAGTCATGGCTTTTTGGTCATTCTATTCATCTTTCTGGAGCTTTTAAACCAATCGTTGCTGTTATAGGTTTGATTGCTATTTTTATTATTATTGCAAACCTTGTATCAGGAAGGGTTTTTTGTGGATGGATTTGTCCTGGAGGTTTTGTTGCCCAGATACAGGAACATTTTAAGAAAATGACTAAGAATAAACCTGTTCTTTATTACTTTATTTCTTTAACTACTGCTATCTTATTTTCGCTTCTTTTCTTTAATTGGATTACCGATTTAAGGGTATTTGTCCATCCTACAAATCCTGCATTTTTACCTTTATGGGGAGCTTTTGTTGTTATAACAGGGTTTTTCTTTTTTGAGGTTTTTATTGCTGATAAATGGTGTAGGGTTTACTGTCCAACAGGAATTTACCATAAAATAACTCCTTTTAACCATATTTTAAAACCTACACTTGTAAATAAAGAGGAGTGTACCGACTGCAAAGCCTGTATAAAATCATGTCCAATGGGACTTGACCCAAGGAAAATGGCTTTTGTTAATGATTTTGATAGGGGAATTCAAGCCTGTATACTTTGTGGTGAATGTGTTGATGCATGCTCATCTGTAAATAAGGAAACTGGAGGAAACATAAAGTTTGTTAAAGATATAAAAAAGTACTCAGTTTAGATTTTTTTGTAGGTTTTTTCTATATACTCTTTTAACTCTTTTCTTTTGTCTGTTACCACGAAAACTTCCTGAACAGTTGAACCTTTTTTTAGAAGAAGTTTTGCTCCTGCATTTGTATCGTACTGGTAGGTTAGCCTTACTATACCTGGTTGTCCTTTTGGGGTTGTTTTTATCCTGCCAGGGATAATAGACTCTACTAATCCTTTTTTAACTAAATCTTCAAGGAGTTTTTCCCCGTCTTCTATTATGTGGTGTTCTTTTTTTATACCTTTTTTTCTGTACTTCATAGCTGGAGAAAGGGGATAAAATCCCCTTTAAAAAGGTTTTTCAGGAACTGATTCCCAGTCTTTTAGAAATCTTTCAAGACCAATATCTGTTAATGGGTGTTTTATAAGCTGGGCTATGACTTTATAAGGGATTGTTGCTATATGTGCTCCTATAATGGCAGCCTCTACAACATGGATAGGATTTCTAACAGATGCTACTATTATCTCTGAATTAAAACCATAGTTGTCTATTATAGTTTTTATATCTGATATTAGTTCCATACCTGTATGGCTTATATCATCAAGTCTTCCTACAAACGGTGATATGTATGAAGCTCCTGCTTTCATTGCAAGTAAAGCCTGAGAAGGGGAGAAAATAAGTGTAACATTTGTTTTTATTCCATTATCTTCAAGGTACTTTACAGCCTTTAGCCCATCTATAGTTGCAGGAACTTTTATAACCACATTGTCTCCAAGTTTTGCAAGGATTTCAGCTTCCCTTAGAATTCCTTCGTAATCTGTGCTTGCAACCTCTAACGATACAGGCTTGTCTGGAATTTCAGAAAGGATTTCTTTTACTACATCCATAAACGGTTTTCCTGTTTTGGCAATAAGTGTTGGGTTTGTTGTAACACCATCAAGAATTCTAAGGTCATTTGCCGCTTTAATTTCGTTAATATCAGCGGTATCAATAAAAAATTTCATTTACTTACCTCCATACAGATTTTTTAGCCTGTTGTATATATTGAGAAATCTTGTTTTTAACCATGTTCTATCAAGCCATTCTAAAGGTGTTACTTCAAGTCCCTGGACGAGAACACCAAAATGTAAATGGTCACCTACAGCAAGACCTGTTGTATCTGTAATTCCTATTATCTGACCTTTTTTAACCATATCTCCTTTTTTTACATTAAAATCAGCAAGGTGGGAGTATAGGGTGAATATTCCCATACCATGTTCAATAATAATTGTGTTTCCATATATACCTAAAAATCCTGTATACACAACTTTTCCTGTTTCTGCAGCCTGAACAGGTGCATTCCTGAATGATGCGAAATCCATACCTTTGTGAACAGCATCAGCTCCTTCTATTATATGTCCTTTGTACCTGTACTTTCTGTAATCAGCAAAATCTCCAAGTTTTTTTGAACCTTTTAGCTGGATAAATTTTCCAGTAAAAAGAGGTCTATTTATAGAAAACTGCTTTGTTACACGATGGATTACATCTTCATTTCTTTTTCTTATATCAACGTTTACGTATTTAAACAGAAGTACAGGGTCGTCAATATTTTTATCGGAAAGGGGTCGTACCTTTGTCTCTATAAACTCATCTGTTACGTTAATGACGGATTTTTTGTATCTTATCCTTATAAATCTGTACTTTATAAATTTTGTTGCTACATTTCCGGCTCTGTCTTTTACATAAAGAACTATAGGCTTTTTAGTTAACCAGTAGTAAGGGTATGCAAATGTACACCCGTATATTTTTGGGTTGTTTACAATGTTATTAAAGCAACTGTAGAAACGGTTTCCCACTTTTACCTGTGCAGAATCAACGTCATCGGAGTAAGCTTTGAATAAAACAAATCCTGCTCCACCGTTTCTAACATCTGGTGGTCTTGCTATAAGGATAAATTTAGGAGGTGTAAAATCTATTTTTACATTGTACTGGAGCTCAGTAGTGTTATGTAGGTATGAGCTGTCTTTTGCTATAAACAAAAGGGTTGCAGTTCCATTTTTTAGTCCGTAATTCAGTACATTGATGTTTAACTCATACTCTTTTTCCTTCAGTTTGAATGGGAAGTTTTTATCTTCAAGTAAAGGTATCTTTTTGTTTCCCTGTAGTAGATAAACGTAAACTTCTTTTAAGCCTGGTTTATCGTCATAGACTTTAAACTTTATCTTTGTCTGGGAGCCTATTTCCATAGGCTCCTTTTCAAAACTAAAAACCGGCTTTTTAAAATCTATAAATCCTTTCAGATACCCGTATCCACCTAAAATAAGAAAAATTCCAGCAAAGAAAATAAAAGCTTTCCCTTTCAATCAAACCTCCTCTTATATACCACCAGAAACTCTATTTTCAATAAAAGTTTTTCTTGCTATGTATCTGTTGTAAGCATCAAGGTAAGCTTTTACAGAAGCTTCTATTATATCTGTTGAGGTTCCTTTTCCTGAAGTCGTCGTTCCATCAAACTCAACCATCACCCTAACTTCTCCCATAGCATCCTTACCAGCACTCAAGGAACGTATTGTGTAATCTTTTAATCTTCCTGTTATTCCAAGGGCTTTTTCAAGGGCTTTTAAAGCACTGTCTATAGGTCCATCTCCATGGGAGGTTGCTGTTATTTCCTTTCCATCTTTTATTATTTTTACAGTAGAAGAAGGTATTGCACTGTTTCCACTTAGTATATGGAAGTAAACAAGTTTGACTTCTTCGTATTTTTTAAATAACTCTTCAAAAAGGAGAGCTTCTATATCTTCATCAAAGACTTCTTTCTTTTTGTCTGCAAGGGTTTTGAACTTTATAAAAAGTCTGTCTATTTCATCCTCAGAGAGGTTTTTGTATCCAAGTTCTTCAAGTCTTGTTTTAAATGCATGTCTTCCAGAGTGTTTCCCAAGTACTATTTTAGATGCTGGTACTCCTACATCTTCAGCTCTCATGATTTCGTACGTTTCTCTGTGGGCAAGTAAACCATGCTGGTGTATTCCTGCTTCATGGGCAAATGCGTTATCTCCAACTATAGCTTTATTTGGTTGAACAAAACTTCCTGTTATTCTACAAAGGAGTCTGCTTGATTTATAAATCTCTTTTGTGTTGATTTCTGTATAAACATCTTTAAAGTAGTCGTGTCTTACCTTTATGGACATAACAACTTCTTCAAGGGCTGCATTTCCTGCCCTTTCCCCTATACCGTTTATAGTCACATGTGCCTGTCTTGCTCCGTTTTTTATTGCAGATAAGGAGTTTGCAACTGCAAGACCAAGGTCATTATGGCAGTGTACGCTTATAACAGCTTTATCTATGTTAGGAACGTTATTTTTTATATCTGCTATGAGTTTTCCAAATTCTTCAGGCATAGCATAACCTACTGTGTCAGGGACGTTTATAGTTTTTGCCCCTGCCTCTATTACAGCTTCAAAAACCTTGAAAAGGAAATCTCTTTCTGAACGAAACGCATCTTCTGCTGAAAACTCAACGTCATCTGTGAAGTTCCTTGCAAATTTAACAGCTTTTACAGCTCTTTCTAATACCTGCTCTGGTGTCATTTTAAGTTTGTATTCCATATGAATAGGAGATGTTGCTATAAACGTGTGAATTCTTTTCCTCTCTGCAGGTGCTAAAGCTTCCCCTGCTTTTTCAATATCAGACTCAAGGGCTCTTGCAAGGGAGCAGACAGTACAGTTTCTTACAGCTTCTGCTACTGCATTAACAGCTTCAAAATCCCCAGGTGATGCAGCAGCAAATCCAGCTTCTATAACATCAACATTGAGTTTTTCAAGCTGTTTAGCCATTGTCACCTTTTCTTCAACAGTCATAGAAAAACCAGGAGCCTGTTCGCCATCTCTCAAAGTTGTATCAAAAATAATGATTTTCTCCTTTTTCATACTGGACTCCTTATTGGTAATGATTACTGATAACAACTTAAGTTCAAATTCACCTAAAGTCAATAATTTATTTTACAATATTATGATTTCGATTATTAAAAGTATCTGGGGGTTTGAAATGGGATATATACTTCTTACTGGAGCTGCTGGTTTTATAGGATGGAAAACAGCTGAACTCCTTTTAAAAGAAGGGGTTAATGTTATAGGTGTAGACAATATGAACAGGTATTACGATGTAAAACTGAAAGAATGGAGGAAAAGTCAACTTGAAAAGTATCCAAACTTTAAGTTTTTTGATGTTGATATAGAAAATTTAGGGGCTTTGAAAGTTATATTTGATATGTTTGATATTGATTCGGTTATAAATCTTGCTGCAAGAGCTGGTGTAAGGTACTCAATGGAAAATCCCCATGTTTACCTTACAACCAATGCCCATGGTACTTTGAATCTACTTGAACTTATGAAAGACAAAGGAATAAAAAAGATGGTTCTTGCATCAACTTCTTCTCTTTATGCTGGACAACCTATGCCTTTTAAAGAGACTCTACCGGTAAATACACCTATTTCCCCTTATGCTGCCTCAAAAAAAGCAGCTGAAGTTATGGCTTATTCTTATCACCATCTTTACGGTATTGATGTTTCAGTGGTTCGTTATTTCACTGTTTATGGACCAGCAGGAAGACCTGATATGAGTATATTTAGATTTATAAAGTGGATAGATGAGGGAACACCTATAAAACTTTTTGGTGACGGTTCCCAATCAAGGGATTTTACTTATGTTGATGATATAGCAAAAGGAACTATAAAAGCTTTAAAACCTGTTGGATACGAGATTATAAACTTAGGTGGCGGGAGAAACCCTATATCTTTAAAACAGATAATAGAAAAAATTGAAAATCTTTTAGGTAAAAAAGCTAATATTGAGTATCTTCCTTTCCACAAAGCTGATATGAAAGAAACATGGGCAGATATAGAAAAGGCAGGTGAGCTTCTTGGCTGGAAACCAGAAGTTGATATAGATGAAGGACTTAAAAGAACTGTTGAGTGGTATTTAGAAAATAAAGACTGGCTTAAAGATGTTTCTGTAGAAGAAGGTCTTGGTTAATCTGTGTTAAAATTTTTGTTTGTTTTCACCAAAAATTCAGGAGGATTTAATTGCGCCCAGATGGAAGAAAACCTACCCAGATAAGGAATGTTAAAGTTGTCAGAGATTTTAACATATACGCAGAAGGCTCTGTATTAATTGAGGTTGGGAACACAAAAGTTATAATTACAGCATCTGTTGAAGATAAAGTTCCCCCTTTCTTGAGGGGTTCTGGACAGGGGTGGATTACAGCAGAGTATGCAATGCTTCCCCGTTCAACAGAAACAAGGAATGTCAGAGAGGTTGTTAGAGGTTCCCCTTCTGGTAGGACACAGGAAATCCAGAGACTTATAGGTCGTTCTTTAAGGGGAGTTGTTGATTTAAAAAAACTTGGGGAAAGAACCTTATGGGTTGATTGTGATGTTATACAGGCAGATGGAGGTACAAGGGTTACATCTATAACAGGAGCTTTTATAGCTGTTGCAGACGCTATGATTAAACTTACAGAGGAAGGTAAACTCCAACAAAATCCCCTTAAGGATTTCGTTGCTGCAGTAAGTACAGGGATTGTAGGTAAAGAAGTTGTACTTGACCTTAACTTTAAAGAAGATTCTGCAGCAAAAGTGGATATGAACCTTGTAATGACAGGAAGTGGAAATTTTGTTGAGGTTCAGGCTACAGGAGAAGAGTACTCATTTACCCAGGAAGAGTTTGATAAGATGCTTGAGTACGGAAAATTAGGTATAAACAAACTTATACACATACAAAAGCAGTTTATAGAAGGAATTCCGTCTATAGGACACTGGAAAAGAACAGATATAAAAGAGTTTGTTTATATAGATAAAGAATAAAATCAGTAAATCCAATAACTTATGTATAATATATAGGTTTGGAATTTTTCTGGAGGCTGTTTAATGAACAAAAGTCTTGTTATATTAGGCTCCCAGTGGGGAGATGAAGGAAAAGGAAAGATAGTTGATTTACTTGCCCCTGATTACGATTATGTTGTTAGATATCAGGGAGGCAGTAATGCAGGACATACTGTAATTGTTGGAGATAAAAAATATGCCCTTCATCTTATACCATCAGGAATACTCCATGAAGGCAAAAAGAACCTTATAACAAATGGTGTTGTTGTTTCCCTTGAAGAACTGCTTGATGAAATGGAAAAAGTTAGAGATGTTGTTGGGAACTTTGAAGAGAAACTTTTCATAAGTGATAGAGCCCACGTTGTTTTTCCTCACCACAAACTCCTTGATAGCCTTTCAGAAAAAGCTAAAGGTAAAGATAAAGTAGGAACTACACTGAAAGGTATAGGTCCTGCTTATATGTCAAAGTACGCAAGAACAGGGATAAGAATAGCTGACCTGTTTGACCCCCCTTATTTCAGAGACAGACTTGAAAAGGCAATGGGAGAAGCTAAAGAGATTTCAGAAAAAGTTTACGGAGAGAGCTTTGAACTTGATATAGATGAGATATATTCAAACACACTTAGGATGTTTGAGAAGATACAAAACCTTGTTGCTGATACTTCTTTAATGCTCCACAAAGCAATGAAAGAAGGGAAAAAGGTTCTGTTTGAAGGTGCCCAGGGAACAATGCTTGATATAGATATGGGAACTTACCCATATGTAACCTCTTCTAACGCATCTGCTTTAGGTCTTTGTAATGGAACAGGTGTTTCACCAAAAGAAATAGGAAAAGCTTCTGTCTATGGAGTCAGTAAAGCTTACGTTACAAGGGTTGGAGCAGGACCTTTTCCAACAGAGCTAAACGACGGAACAGGTCAGAAACTCAGAGATGAAGGACATGAATACGGAACAACAACAGGTAGACCAAGGAGAACTGGATGGCTTGACCTTGTTGCCCTCAGGTTTGCAGCAAGGATTAACGGAATGGATGGTCTTATAATAACGAAACTTGATGTTTTAGACCACTTTGATGAGATTAAAGTCTGTGTTGCCTATGAATATCAGGGAAAAGAGATAAGAGATTTCCCTGCTCAGCTTAAAGTTTTAGAAAACTGTAAACCTATATACAAAACGTTAAAAGGCTGGGATAAAAGCACAAAAGGATTAAAAGATATAAACCAGCTTCCAGAAGAGGCCTGGGAGTTCATAAAAGTAGTAGAAGAAGAAACAGAAACACCGGTTGTGATGCTCTCCACAGGACCTGAAAGGAGCGAGTACGTCTGGATTAAAAAATAGGAGGTGTTTCTGTAATGAAAAACCCAGCCCATTTAAGGTTAAGTGAAGGTGAACCAACAACAGTTTTAGGTAAAGTTGCTGACCTCCACGCTACAGATGTTCTCATTTTACTTGTTATCATTCTTGTGTTTACAGGAGTTTCTTTCATCCTTTTGAAAAAGTGGAACGACAAAAAGCCTGAAGGTGAAAGAAAATCTGAGATAATTCTATTCCTTATAGCTTTACATGTTGGCTTTTTTGGAACAGTTTTATTTTTCGTCTATAGAGTTGTAATAATAGGTCTTGAATACCTTTCTAAGGGATAAAAATGGAGTTAAAACAGCTAATAAAGAAAAAATCTGATATCAGGAAAATATCTCCTTTACTTGAAGAAAGTTATACTTTTCTGAAAGACTTGGAAAACCAGTCTGGAAATATTGATGAATTTCTGAAGGATAACAGTATCTTAAAGGTAAGAAGGCAGTCTTTAGAGTTTGTCAAAAATAAACTGAATAAACTCAACAAATGGGATTTAAGACTGTTAAACGCACAGCTTTTTGACAGGTTAAATATAAATATGGAAGAAGATACCCCTTTAAAGTTTATATTTCTACTTTTTACAGATGCAGTTTGTGAAGTTAATCCTGAGGCTGTTCCCCTTGTATTTTTCTACAACGGATACCCTATTGTTAAAAAACACGGAATAGTTATAGATTTTGATGTTCTTCCATTTATGGTTCAGACTGCTGACGAGATGTCTCCTGAAAAGAAACATCAGCTTGTTTTATCTTTATACAGGGAAGATGAGCTTATCCTGAACGGAATATCCAGGTACCTTTCAGATTTAAACTTCCTTATTTTAAATCTACTTGATAAGGTTCTTTATGCAGAAATTATCCCTTTTGAAGAAGTTGTTGTAAAAAAAGAGGTTGGTCTCCAACCTGACCTTGAAAACATAAAACTTATAATAAAAGGAGTTTTTTCTGCACTTGTAGAAACATTTTTAAATAAAAAGGAAAACCTTTCAGGAATTTTAAATAAAAAACATGCCGGGTATTTCACAAAGGTAAAAAACTACATTAAATCTGTTTTAAAGGATAAAGAAGAAGTTGATTATCTAAAGGAAACAGCAGAAGCAGATGAAGAAAGTATAGAAAACAGAATTTTAGCTGTAAAAGATTATGAAAATCAGAAAAATGTTTTTGAAGAAAGTTTAAAAAGGGAAGATATACCAGTTCCTGAAAGAATAGAAAATATCTTCTGGCTTCTTGGAATAGAAAATGCAAATCCGGTTTTACTCCTTAGATACTACGATACAGATGATACTGTTTACTTCCTCCACAGTCTTTTAAGACAAGCCCAGGATGAAGGTTTCCTTACTCAGGAGCTTAAAGAAGGTATAAAAGGTTTCTTCTATAAACTGTTCCAGTACCCTTACCTGTCTAAAGGAATGATAAACAAAAAAACCCTTGATAAACCTGTAAAACTGCTTTTTGACAATGAAAATCTCCTTAAAGCAAACTATTACTACTTTACAAGAAGGTACACAGAGTTTTTAGAAATAGAAAAGCAGGTAGAAGAAAAGACACCAGAGCTAAGATTAAGACAGCTAATGTCTAAATTTTTTACCGGAGAGTTTTCTAAAGATGAACTTACAGGATGGCTTTCCCTTGAAAAGTCTAAGGAAGGACAGTTCTTTTATCATCTTTTCACCGATTCTTTAGACTCTATTTCTTCTGAAAATGAGTATAGATATGTGGCAGACCTTTATACAGTAAAAGCTTCTGTTGAAGAAGTGTCTAATGTAATTGGAGAAGAAGGAGTTTATACGCTTATACTAAGGCTACTTGGTTTTTACCCTTACGATAAAACTCTTGTAAATCTTTTAAATCTGAGATTTAGCTAAATCTATCTTTCAGGTGTACCTTCTAAAATCTCAACCATCCCCACCCTATCCATACAGCTTTTCTTTTGTGGAGTACTTGCTTTAACGCTGTT
>CAZOTZ010000015.1:0-25976 GCA_964582875.1 uncultured Aquificales bacterium
AGGGCTATCATGAAAAAGATAGATGACTTTAAATCCTTTGCGCTTGAAACAGTTAAAAAAGAATTCCCAGAGTTTTCAGGTGGGTGTTTAATGGTTTACCAGCTTGGTAAAGAACATCTACTGATAGAACTTTTTGATAAAGAAGACAACAAAGTAGGAGAAATAATAGTAAATCTGAAAGAAGATAAAGTTTACAAAAACGGCAACGGGTACAGTATAAAAATAGAAGGAACACCAAAAGGTATGATCAGGTATTATCTGAAAGAAGGAAAAAAAGAGTTAGAGGGAAAAGCAGAAAGCCTGTTCCCCTGTCTGGTAGTAGATTAGAAAACTACTTTGAAACTGTCAAAGGTGCTTTTTCTTCCTGATTCACCTCTACTATAAGATATACCTTATCCCCAGGTCTTACCCTCTCAACTGTTTTTAGCCCTATAACATCTCCTCTCTGTGTTTCTTTTATATCCTTTCTATCAACCTGCATTGACTCAACAGTCTGTCTGACAACACCTGTTTTCTTTCCTATTATGTGTATTGTATCTCCAATCTTTATTGGATTATCTACTATCTTTACTTCAGCAACACTTATCTTTGGATAGAACTTGAGGATTTCACCTACATAAAGCTTTTTCTCCTTTGCTATTGACTTGTTCATTCCAAAAAGACCTTCCCCAAAGTAAAAACCACTGTCCCATTCCCTGTGGTAAACCCTCTCCAATTTGTCCCACAGGTCTTTCCATCCTTTTGTTTCCCATTCACCATTTAGTATTCTGTCCCTTGCTTCCCTGTAAGCTGATGTTACCATATATGCATAATCTGCATTTTTGTTTCTTCCTTCTATCTTCCAGCTGTCTGCCCACATAAGCTTGTCAACAAAGTTTATTGTTACTAAATCCCTTGCAGAAAGAACATAATCAGAACCAAGATAAAACTCTGTACCTGTGTTTTTTGATACTATTTTCACATCAAACTCATGTCTGCAGACCTGATAACACTCTCCTCTATTTCCTGATTTTTCAAAAACATCATGGGATAAGAAACATCTACCGGAAACTGCCATACACATAGCACCGTGGATAAATATTTCCACTTCAAGGTTAGTTTTATTTTTTATATCTAAAAGACCCTGTAGTTTAACTTCCCTTGCAGGAACTATCCTTTTTATTCCCATCTTCTCATAAAACTTTGCTGCCTGGGAGTTTGACACAGATGCCATTGTTGAAAGATGTGTTTCTATACCAAGCTCAATAGACTTAGACAGTACTGCCATATCCCATCCAATAACAGCATCTACGCCAATCTCTTTTAACTGGTGAAGCGTCTCGTTTATATAAGGAAGGTCATCTTCAAAAACAATAGAGTTAAGAACTATGTACTGTTTAACCCCTGCGTCCTGTGTAATCTTCCTTATTTCTTTGACATCTTCTATTGTAAAGTTAGACTTTAAAGCCCTCTGGTTTATCTTTCCTACTCCCATATATATAGCATCAGCACCTGCTTTTATTACAGCAGAAAGACCTTCATAATGCCCAACAGGTGCCAGAATTTCAGGCTTGTTCATCATTTCCCTCCGTTTTCTTGATTAGATTTAATATATTCAAATCTGAGATATTTCATTTATATGAGAAAACTCATAAATGACAAGCTTTTTTAACGTTTTGTTTTCTTTTAAAATAAAATAAAAAAGGAGTCTGTATGAATATATTAGAAAGGATAGTAGAAACAAAAAAAGAAGAACTTCTTAACTATACCCCTGATTATATTGGTTTTCTTGAAAAGAAAGTAGCAGAAAGGGAAGATAAAGCCAGAGATTTTAAAAAAGCCTTAAAAAAAGAAGGGATTAACATAATAGCTGAAGTAAAAAAAGCATCTCCATCAAAAGGGGTTATAAGGGAAGAGTTTAACCCTGTAGAGATTGCAAAGATATACGAGGAAAATGGAGCTGCTGCAATATCTGTATTAACAGATAAAAAGTATTTTCAAGGGGATATTGGGTACATACAGGAGATAAGAAAAGCAGGAGTTAACATTCCAGTTTTAAGAAAAGACTTCATTATTGATAAAAGACAGATTTTAGAAGCTTTTGCATTTGGAGCTGATACATTTTTACTTATTGCAAGGATTTTGTCTGAAGGTGATATGAGAGAGCTTATTGAATATGGAAGGGAGTTTGGAATGGAACCTCTTGTTGAAATACATTCAGAGGAAGAAGGAATAAAATCCCTTTACGCAGGAGCAAAGATAGTAGGAATAAACAACAGAAACCTTGAAAATTTCACAGTTGATATAAACCTTTCAAAAAAACTCGCTCCAAAACTGAAAGAACTTGGAGCTGAAGTTGTTGTTGCAGAAAGCGGTTTATCTTCAAAAAAAGAGCTTTTAGAACTAAAAAAGTACAGAGTTGATGCCTTCCTTATCGGAGAATCATTGATGAGGGAAAAGGATATAGCAAAAAAACTTAAAAGCTTCCTGTGAGAAGCCCTGCAAATGCAGGGCTTTTAACCTTCCATAACATTCTTTTCAGGTAGTTTTTCAGGTGCTTTATAGCTATCTTTTACAAGAAATCTATCAAGATGTTCTTTTAAACTTTCAAAAAGGTAATCCTCTCCCATCTCTTCAAAAGCAAAAACCTTTATACCACTGTGCCACTTTATTATAACTTCTTCCCCATTAAATACTATTTCCACAAAGAAATTCTCACTTTTACCTGTTAATGGGTCAAAAAGCTTTACTTTTTTATTCCTGATATGAATTCTAAACCCACTTTCTAAAAGATTATCCCTTAGTTTTTCAATGAAAGACTTCTTTTTATCAATCTTTTGAAGTTCTTCCAAAGGAAAACTGCCAAGTAAAGCTATTAATCTTTCCCCCCTCTTTGCATAGGTAGACTCTCCTTTTTCTTTTCTTAACTCTTCAAGAGATTTGTATAGTTTCCTTAAATCTCTGAAAAAGTTTCCCATTTTTCCATCCCCCTTAATATTTTTTATTGTTGTATTATTGATAAATATAATCTAAATCTTCGGTTTTGGGAATGGTTATTTTAGATTTAGGAAAGACAGATTACCTTGAAACATTAAAACTTCAAAGAAAACTTTTTGAAGAAAAGATAAAAAACCCTGAGAAAGAAGATACTGTTTTAATAACAGAACATTTCCCTGTTTACACAAAAGGAAAAACCACTGATGAAAGCCATATTCCCTATGAGATTAAAGAAGTTCCTGTTATTGATATAGAAAGGGGAGGAAGTATCACATTCCATGGAGAAGGTCAGATTGTTGTTTATCCTGTTTTATCTCTGAATAAAAAAAGAAAGATTTCAGTAAAAAATTATGTAAAAACCCTTGAAGAAATAATGATACAAACATTAACAGATTTTGAAATAGATAGTTTTAGGGAAGAAAAAAGAAGAGGTGTTTTTACAGAAAAAGGAAAAATTGGTTTTGTTGGGGTTAAAATTTCCCGTTTCACAACAATGCATGGTTTTTCTTTAAATGTTAATGTGGATAAAAGGTATTTTGAAAAGATTATCCCTTGTGGAATAAAAGATAAACCAGTCTGTAGCATGGAAGATTTTATAAAAAATATAAAAGTGGAGGATGTGAAACCTGTACTGATAGAAAAAATAAAATCCCTTTTAGGATAAAATATCTAAAAAAAGGAGGACAGGTTGAGAGAGAATTTCTTTGTAAAATCCCATGGTCTTGGTAATGACTATATCGCTGTGGATAGTGAAAATCTAACCTTCAAACTCTCAGAAGAAGCTATAAAAACAATATGTGATGTCCACTACGGAATTGGCTCAGATGGAATTCTTGTAAAGGTACCCTCTGAAAAAGCAGATTTTGGACTGAGGATTTTTAATCCAGATGGCTCAGAGGCAGAAAAAAGTGGGAATGGTCTGAGAATATTCTGTAAATTTCTGTTTGATTACAGATATACAGAAAAAAAGGAGTTTACAGTAGAGACATTAGGAGGAGTAGTTAAAGCTAAGATAGAAGAGGTACACAATGGAAAAGCAAAAATAATAACAGTTGATATGGGAAAAGCAGTTTTTGAAGCTAAAGAAATACCTGTCTTATGTGATGAAAAAGAATGTATAGGAAAAAAAATAAAAGTAGAAGATAAAGAGTTTGAGATAAACTGTGTATCAGTAGGAAATCCCCACTGCGTAATTATACTTGATAAGCTATTAGAGGATAAAGAAGTAAAAAAATACGGAAAAATCATTGAAAATCTTTCAATCTTTCCTAACAGGATAAATGTTCAATTTGTAAAACCTGTAGATAGGCACACAGCCAAAATAAAAATATGGGAAAGGGGAGCCGGTTATACCCTTGCATCAGGAAGCTCTTCCTGTGCTGTAGCTTCAGTTTTAGTAAAGAAAGGTCTTGCTGAAGAGTACGTTGATATTCATATGCCTGGAGGAATATTGCATATAAATGTTGATAAAGACTTTAATATAAGAATGACCGGTGAAGTACAGGAAATATGCAACGGGTACTTTTCTGAAGAGCTGGTAGAAAGGGTACAATGATGGATAGAACCGACGAAAAAATACTTTCATTAATAGAAAAAAGAACCGTATCAGGTGAAGAAATAGCAAAAATCCTTGGTGTATCCCGGGTTGCTGTATGGAAAAGAATAAAAAAACTTGAAGCTCTTGGCTATACAATAAAAAGGTACAAAGAAGGATATAAACTTGAAGCAAGCCCGGATTTTTTATATCCGTATGAATTAAAAAAATACCTGAAAACAAAATGGTTAGGAAGAAAATACATATTTTTTGAAGAGATAGACTCTACAAACATTTATGCAAAAAAGGAAAACTTAGAACACGGGACTGTTGTCCTCGCTGAAACGCAGACAAAAGGGAAAGGAAGAAAAGGTAGAAAATGGGTATCACAAAAAGGAAAAGGGCTTTACTTTTCTATCGTTCTCAAAAAAAGCTACCCATTTGAGCAGTTCAGTGTGTTATCTCTTCTTTTCCCTGTTGCTGTAAAAAAAGCAATACAAAAGCATATAAGTAAACAGATATTTATAAAATGGCCTAATGACCTTTATATAGAAGGTAAGAAATTTGCCGGCTTTCTGATAGAAACAGAACTTGAAGGAAGCGAAATATCAAAAATAGTAGCAGGAATAGGTGTAAACGTTAACAATACAACAGAAAATCTAAAAGGTATCCCTACACCAGCCACTTCTTTAAGAATAGAAGAAGGAAGAAAACTAAACAGAAAGCAGATATTAGCAGATATACTTTTAGAGATAGAAAACCAGATAGAAAGCTTCTCACACGAAAAGGTAGTAGATGAAGTGGAAAAAAGCCTGCTTTGGAAAGGAAAAGAAGTTATAGTTGTTGATAATCACAAAAGAGGAACTCTTTTAGGGATAAACAAAAAAGGATACTTAATTCTCCAAACAGACAGGGGTTTAGAAGAGATTGTTTCAGGAGATTTATCACTGAGACAGGTTTAAGTCTCATTTTTGCAAAAATGAAGAGAATAACCTTTCCTATCCTTTGATAAAACAGTATTTCCAGTTAAATTTTTAATGGTATGTATTTTGCTTAAATAGTATATGAATACTTCCTATTTCAGGAGAAAAAATTGATTTGCCAATATCAGAGAACAGTTGAGAGAGAGGTTAACATAAAAGGAATAGGACTACACTCAGGTTTAGGAGTTAATCTAAAGCTGATACCTGCAAAAGAAAACGAAGGTATTAATTTTGTGAAAAACGGTGTTATTATCCCTGCTAAAGTAGAGTTTGCAAAAAGCTTTGAGTTTTCAACATCTTTAAATAAAGAAAACCAGTGGGTAAGAACAGTTGAACATCTAATGTCTGCTTTTTTCTTCACAGGAATAGACAACGTTTACGTAGAAATAGACAGTGAAGAAGTTCCAATAATGGATGGAAGCGCTAAGATTTTTGTTGAAAAAATAAAAGAAGCAGGTATAAAAAGTTTAAAAGAAGAAAAGATTTATGCAGTAATAGAGAAAGAAGTGAAAGCTACATATGAAGACAGGTATATTATTGGAAAACCTTACCATACACTAAAAGCCGTTTATCACGCAAAATACAATAACGTCATCATAGGAAACAAAAAAGCTGTCTATGAACATTCAAGCAAAGCGAGTTTTGATAAGATATCAAATGCAAGAACATACTGCTTTTTAGAAGAAGTTGAATACCTGAAAAGTAAAGGTCTTGCAAAAGGTGGTTCCCTTGAAAATGCCGTAGTTTTGCATAACGACACAGTTATAAACCCAGAAGGTTTTAGATTTGAAGATGAACCTGTAAAACATAAAGTTTTAGACCTTATCGGAGACCTTTACCTATTAGGATATCCTTTAATAGGGGAAGTATATTCATTTAAAGGTGGTCATAAACTTAACGCTGATTTTGTAAGGAAACTAAAAGAAGAAAACGCCTTTGAGTTAAAGTACGCCTCTCAAGTTTTAGAAGACCTGAAAAAAAGAAAAAAACAGGTAGTAGCCGCGTGAGCTACCTGTTTTTATTCTAACCACAAATGCTTTTTCATTCTAAACAATATAACAACTGTTAAAAAATTTTTTTCTCTAAAATCTGGTAATATAATGTCTATTATATCTATTATTTGTTTGTTATATAGAAAACAAACAGGAGTAAAAAATGTATATTTTTGGAGATGAGATTATCAAACCAGTAAAGAATTTTGAAAATTACGGTGTAAGTAATAAAGGTTTCGTTTACAAAATAAAGTATGGTCTTCTTGAAGTTAACTACAAAGAACATAGGATAAAGCCCTATAAAGACAAAAATGGATATCTGTTTGTGAGGCTTTCAAACAAAGGAAAAACAAAAACAGCTTATGTGCATAAACTTGTTGCTGAGCATTTTATAGAAAACAAAGAAGGGTATAAGGTTGTAAAACATATAGATGGTAATAAAGAAAACAACTGTGTTGAAAACTTAAAATGGTTTCCAGATAAATCCCAGCTGAAAGAAGAAGTATTGAAGCTAAAAGATAAAGGTCTCTCTCCTGAAGATATATCAGAAAGATTAGGAGTTAGTGTTGAGTATATAAAAGATATTGAAAAAAGGAGGAAAGGTCTATTTGTTAAAATTCCAGAAAAACTTTACAGAAAACTGAAAAAGAAATCTGAAAAGACAGGAAAAAGTTTTTCCCAGATATTAGAAGAGATATTAGAAAAAAATCTTTAATTTGCTTTTATGAAGTATTTAAACTTTTGAAAGTTTCTTATTTTGTTTAAATCTTCTATAGAAGAAAATCTGCCCTTTTTCTTTCTAAAGCTTAAAATCCTTTCTGCTGTTTTTTCTTTTATGTAAGGAATAGATAGAAGCTGTTGCTTTGTTGCTGTATTTATGTTTATTTGAAGGTCTTCTTTTTTGTATACAGGTATTTCTTCTTTAAAAGCAGATACAACAGTAGTAACAAACACGAAAACTAAAATGACTGTTTTTTGTTTATCAAAAAGTTCCCTGTTAAATGATAAGAGTTTCTCTACCGTGGATTTCATTTTTCAAATCAAGTAGATTTTCTATGATTTCCATATCTTTGTTTGTTATTCTAACTTCATTATCTGCCCTTTTAAGCAGGAAAGGATAACCTCCAACTGAATAATAACTCAGGATATCAAGTATCTCTTCAAAATCAGGAGTTTCTCTATTCGGGTTTTCATAAACTTCTATCAGGGATATATGCCTTCCTTTATCGTATTTACCGTAAAAGTATCTAAGCTGTACCTCCTGAAGCTGACTCTGGATATCCCTATCAAAAACTTCATAAAACTCCCACTTTTTCTCTTCAACATTCACATATGTGCCAACTGAATAACCAGTATCCTTTATATAACTGTAGAAAATCTTTATATCTGGTATAGAGGAGTTAAAAATCTCTGTGCTGTGGGAAGTTTTCGCTATTCCAATTATTAGAGGGTTCCAGTCAAGACCGTAAAAAAGCTTATGTAGCAGCAGTAGATATTCAAAATAAGCCACTTTTGAGACAGCAGCTTCAAAAACGTCTCTTTTTTCTCCTTTTTTACCAAATCTATTTTTCAGCTCTTCCTGTAAGGAAAGTTTTAGAAAATCAGAAAAAGCAGTGATATCATATTTCATAAGGTCTTTTTTTAAAAACTCTTCGTATTCTGCTGAAAGTTTCGCTATCTCCCCTTCAAACTCCTCAGATGTAAACCATTCTGATTTCGGGAAAAAAGTAATAAATCTACTACTTAATGTCCCATCAAGAATAAGAACATCAGGTTTTTCTCTCTGGGCAAGTCTTAAAAGAGCTTTTAACTCAAGGAGAAACATAAGCATTTTAAGATAACTATCTACAACATCTGTTCTTTTTATTACAGATATTCCTATATCCCCTGCTGTTTCTTCAACAATAGAACCGTCTTCTTTAAAACCTACTGCATAACCGGCAACAGAGTAAAGATAAAAACCAAGGTAATGTTTTTTATTGAATGAACCATCTTCTGCAATGGAAAAAGAGTATTTTTTTTCAGGCTTATAAGTAGACCATTTACGTTTTACTATTTCTTCTGTTATTTCTCTGTTAAAGTTTGCAACGATACCTGAAAGCTCATCTTTCAACCTGTAAGTTTTCTCAAAAAGCTCTGGTCTCAAACAAATAACCCCTTAAAGATTTCTTTTGTCTTCAACAATCTCTACAAATATACCATCTGGGTCTTTAACAAAAAAGTATAAAATACCTGTTCTTCCTTTTGAAACTGTAGTTTCCTCTGTAGCAATACCTGTTTTTTTCAAATTTTCCAGCGTTGTATAAATGTCTTCTGTTT
Source organism: uncultured Aquificales bacterium (assembly GCA_964582875.1). Lineage (GTDB taxonomy): Bacteria > Aquificota > Aquificia > Aquificales > Hydrogenothermaceae > JAADDV01. The sequence goes on from CAZOTZ010000015.1 coordinate 8,805, forward strand.
GAAGGGCAAAATGTTTAACCCCTAATACTTTAAGATTAGTCCACAAATCTTCTTTTAAAACTGGATTTTCTTCAGGGTTTTTAAAACAGAAAATCTCAAGTATAAAACCGTTGAGTTTCATATGGGATATTTCTAAAGAATTATCTTCAGCTTTCCAGTAGGAAACCTTTCTAAAACCTAACTTTTTGTAAAACTCTTCTGATACAGATAAATCTTTTACCGATATTGCTACATGGTGTACTTTAAACATAACCAATAAAAACAGGTAGGGATTTAACCCTACCTATTATACACCTTTCATCTCAAGGTACTCTTTTATTTCATGAAGTAGTTGAGCAGGGTTTTTAATAGGATATGTTAAACCATCTGCTACTTCTTCTGCAGGTATTCCTTTTATTGAAAGACCTGACAGTTTTTCTTTTAAAGGTGCAGAATCCTGAACCGGATACTTAAGACCTTTTATGTTTTTAAGTACTGTGTAAGCCCATGGAGCTTCACATACCTGAACAGCTTTTGCAGAAACTTCTCTGCAAAACTCAAGGAGAACCTGAGCTTCTTCTCCTTCTTTAACAAGTTTATAAGCAAGTTTAGCTACTCCACCTGCTGTATGAACCCTTAACTGTTTTTTTTCTTCTTTTGTTAATTCTTCCATATGCTCAATTTTAAAAAGTGCTGCGTTTGGGTCAGCCCTCAGTATATTTCTAACTGTATTTCTTGTTAAACCTACCATTTCTGCTATTTCTTCTTCTGTTTTTAAATACTCTTCCCTTAAAACAATAACAAATGAAGCCCTTGCAAGTGAAGGAAGCCATGTTAATGTCCTATACTCAGCAAGCTTGTGTAAACCACCAAGTAAATCTAATGATTTGAAAAACACCCTTGATACAAGATGTTCTAAATCATGTTCGTTTATTGGTACTGCTCCTAATTGTACAACCATCTCTTAGCCCTCCTTTTTTTATTTTCCTATTGGTCCAAGTATTCTAACAAGACCTGTATCTGTTATTTCCATATAATGGGTTCTTGTATCATGCCCGGACATTCTACATCCATCTATTCTGAAAAGTCTGACTATTTCTCCTACTTCTTTTTTGTAAAGTTTTGCTTTAAAAGACGAATCTATAAGCTCTTTTGCCAGTACCATTGTTCCATCTACTATATGACCTACTGCGTATCCACCTGCAGCTTCTGCTGTCAGTTCTTCGTGTCCACTTCTTTTCTGGGAAACAAATAAAGCGGTTTGATACCATTTTTTCATGAAATTGAAAAGTCTTCTAACAATTCCCCGTGCAAGCGTTTCTTTGTTCTCAAAAAGACCTGTTACAGAATCTATCACTGTATACCTGACTTTGTATGTTTTTATTGCGTAAGCAAGGGTCGCAAGTAAATCTGGTATGTTTTCCCTTAGTGTTGAGTGGGAAGCAGCATCAATAAGAATGATATTGTCCTCAAACTCTTCAAAGTTATAACCCATAGCTGCTGCTCTGAGTTTTATAGAGGCAATCACAAAGTTAGCAGGAGATTCCACAGTTATAAAAGCAACTGGATGTCCTTTCCTTGCCTGCTCTACTGTAAACTGTTCAACCATAAGGGATTTCCCTGTATCAGAAACTCCTGTTATGTTAAAAACCGAGTATGCAGGAATTCCCCCTAATGTTTTCTTAACAACCTTTCCATTTTCAACCTCAACAACAAAAAAAAGGTCATCAAGACCTTCTATACCTGTTGGGACACCGTAAATCTTAGGAGCTTTTTCTAATGCTTTACTTCCAGTAAAGATACTCTCTTTTACTACTTTTGGCTCTCTATGTTCGTGAACCAGCTCCCTTTCTTCATAGTATCTTGGGTCTTCGGCCATCCTAACTCTCCAGTTATATTTTTATTACAAAAAATAAATTAAGTTATTAACGAAACCTGTCAACGATTTTTTACTCTTCGTAGTACTCAGCACCTCCGTGTTTTGTTTCCCACACAACAACTTTCTGAACTGAAGGGTACTTTTCTTTAACCTGGTCATAAATCCATTTTGCAACATTTTCAGCACTTGGAGAAAAATCAAATATATCGTTCATACATTTATAATCAGGTAAAATCCCGTCAAGAAATTTATGTATCTCTACAAAATCGTATCCCATTCCCCCTTTATCAAGTTCCTCTGCCTTTATAAAAATCTCAACTTCCCATGTATGCCCATGTAAAGGTTCAGGTTTTCCGTGGTAATCTGTTAAAAAATGGGCAGCCTGAAACTCTCTTTTTACTCTAACTATGTATGGCATTTTTTCTCCTCTGCTATGTACTTTTCTAAGACTTCTATTAAATCATCAATACACTGGAATATTTCCTGCTCTCCAGTTTCCATGTTTTTTAATTCTGGTTTATCTGAAACGAAAACAACAAAAGAAGCATTAAGTTTGTTTGCCAGTTTCATTTTTGATTTCATACTTCCTTCTTTTAAAAGAAGTTCTGTTTTTAAACCTTTCTTCCTTAGAAGATTTGCTGTTTTTATACCTTCTATATTGAAATCAGATGTTACAGGAATAACTGAAACAACAGGTTCTTCTTTAGGAAGATTTTCAACAAGAAGCATTAACCTCTCTATTCCTGCAGCAAAACCAAGAGCTGGTGTTTTAGGACCTCCAAGCTGTTCAACAAGGTAATCGTACCTTCCACCTGCTGCAACAGTTCCCTGGGCTCCTATTTTGTCTGTTATAAACTCAAATACTGTGTCTGTATAGTAATCAAGACCTCTGACTAACCTTGGATTTTCAACAAAATCTATCTCAAGGGCTTTCAGATACTCTTTTACCTTTTCATACCTCTGGATACTACTTTCCGAAAGAAAATCAATAAGGACAGGGGCTTCTTTTGTTATAGACCTACATGTTTCCACTTTACAGTCTAAAACCCTTAAAGGATTTCTTTCTAACCTTTTTCTACAATCCTCACACAAAAACTCTTCTTTTTCTTTCAAAAACTCTTTTAGTACATTTATGTACTTTTTCCTACTTTCAAAATCTCCAAGGGTGTTTATCTCAAGTCTTACATTTATCTTAAGGGCATCAAGGATATCTTTTACCATTTTTATCAGTTCTGCATCTGCTAAAGGTGTATCTACTCCAAATATCTCAGCTCCTATCTGGTGAAACTGCCTGTACCTACCTGCCTGTGGTCTTTCATATCTAAACATAGCTCCTTCGTAAAAAAGCTTTTTGTATCCACCTTTTGCGTAAAGCCTTTCTTCTATGTATGCTCTTACTGCTGAAGCTGTACCTTCTGGTCTTAAAGCTACTTTTCTACCTCCTTTGTCTTCAAAAACATACATTTCTTTCTGAACTATATCTGTTTCTTCACCGACTGAACGGACAAAAAGGGAAACATCTTCAACATAGGGAAGTATGATTTCTTCAAAGTTATACTTTTCAAAAATATCCCTTGCTGTATTTACAACATACCTGTACTTTTTTGCATTTTCACCATAAATATCCTGAAAACCACGGACTTTTTTTATTTCAGACAAGATAAACCCCCAGATTTTAATGATTGAGATTTAAAATTTTATGATTAAATAATAAGAAATTAAAGTCTTTTTTGATTTTGGCGAAATGAAAGTGAGTGAAGTTTAAAGTCTGGTAATGCCATTTGAATGGGGCTTTGCCCCGATTTTTGAGATAAAAGGGGAAGAACTCCCCTTTTTATTTAGCAAGAGAAAGAGTTTCCACAACCGCAAGAGCTTGCTGCGTTAGGATTTTTAATAGTAAATCCACCACCCATAAAATCATTTACATAGTCAAGTTCTGCTCCACCGATATAAGGAGCGCTAAACTCATCTATAACAATTTTTACTCCGTTCTCAAGTTCAACTACTTTGTCGTTTTCTGTTATTTGTTCATCAAATCCCATTGCATACTGGAATCCAGAACATCCACCAGGAACAACTCTAACTCTGAGGATAGGATTTTCTATTCCCTGTTCCTGTGCAATTCTTTTGATTTCGTTAGCAGCCGCTTCAGTTACTTTAAAGTTTACTGTTGCTTGCATTACAATTACCTCCAAACTTCTTTGATTTAGTTTACATCTTAGTTTAATACGTTATTCATAGTTATGATAATAATCAGAATGAAAGCAGATAGTATATACCTGTTGATATGTAACCCTGTAAACTTTTAGTTCCTAAAAGTTTTTCTAAAAATCCTTTTTCTTTTGTTAGTTTTATAACTACTGCATCAGGGGATTTAGATAGTTTTTTTGCCTCATCTATCGCATCCTGTATATTACCTAACCTGTCAACAAGTTTCAGTTTAAGAGCTTCCCTACCGCTGAAAATCCTTCCATCAGCTATCTTCTTAAGCTCTTCTTTTTTTATAGGTCTGTATTTCACTACTGCATCTAAAAACTGGTCATAAACGTCAAGTATTGTTTTCTCAATAAGTTTTTTCTGCTCTTCAGTTAGCTTGTGGTTCGGATAAAGTATATCCTTATTTTTTCCACTTTTTATGTTCTCTATTTTAAGTCCTATTTTATCTAATATGTTTGTTGCATCTATATGCTGGATTATAACACCTATGCTACCTGTAATTGTTCCTGGATTTGCATATATAACATTGGCTGGAGCACTTATATAGTATCCCCCTGAAGCTGCTACGTTTTCCATAGAGACAACAACAGGTTTTTCTTTTCTTAGTTTTTCTATAGCCCGATAGATAGACTGGGATGCCCCAACAGCTCCTCCAGGGCTGTTTACATGTAAAACAACAGCTTTTATATCTTTGCTTCTCTCAGCAACCCTGAACTCCCTTATAACTTCTGTTGAATCAGATATAACACCGTTTACATCAATAATAGCTATTTTAGGAGTTGATTTGTATGAAAAAAATGAAAAAGCGTAAAATAAAACTGCAAGGAAAATAATACCTATCAGTATTTTTAATTTCATCTTTACCCCTTATATTGTTAGTTCTGGGACGTTTATAAAGTGTAGTTCAGGTAGTCTCCTTATTTTTATCTTATTTCCAAGAAGGTATCTTATATAACCACTTTTTCTGTTTAGTTCTTCTACTATTTCATCTGTGTTTTTCAATGAGGATATGTATACCTGAGCTCTGCTAAGGTCTGATGTTGTATCTACCCTTAAAACTGTTATCATATTTCCAGCTTCCGGGGGAAGTTCTTCTAAGAAAATCTCACTTAGAGCCCTTTTTATTGCTTCGTTTACTTTTTCCATTTTATGACTTCTTTTTGCCATTAAAAAATCTCCTTGTATATGTTTATATGTATTTCTGGATAGTTAACTTCAACAAAATTTATTATATTCTGTATTACCTTTTCTGTCTGGGTTTTATCTGGGGATACTGTTACAACAGCTATTTGGGCTGTTTGCCACTTGTCAAGTTCTCCAACTTCAGAAACAGAAACGTTAAACTTGCTTTTAAGTTTTTCTTTCATTGAGCGTACTACCATTCTTTTTTCCTTTAATGAAGCTGAATGGGGTATATAAATATCAAAAACAACACTTCCTATAAACATCTTCTCTCCCACAATCTATTTATTTATGAGAAAGAAATATAACCTATTTTTCAAAATTTCCATAAATCTGGTAGAGTTTTAAAAAATCGCTAACTGACAGCTCTTCTACCCTTGCTGTTTCTTTTATTCCAGCTTTTTCTAAAATGCTTTTATCTATTTTGCTTCTTAACATTTTTCTTTTATTTGAGAAAAGACCTGATACAAAATTTTTGTAATCTTTTATCTCCTCCTTATGTACAGGAATCTTTTCTTTAGGAGTTAGTTTAACAACAGCAGATGTTACTTTTGGAGGTGGCTTAAAAAATCTGGCAGGTACACTCATTATATAATCAATATCAAAAAATGTCTGTAAAAACACAGTTAAAAACGTGTAGTCTTTTGTTTTTGGTTTTGCTATAAGTTTCTGGGCTACTTCCTTCTGAACCATATACACACATCTTTCAATAATATCTATATAAAAAACAGAATTTATTAGAATAAGAGATGATACGTTGTAAGGCAGATTCCCAACAAGTTTAATTTTATCTGCTATAGTGTAAAGATTCACATTGAAAAAATCATCTTTTATAAGATGAAAGTTTTCATAACAGGAAAATCTTTCTTCTATCAAAGGGTATGCTGTTTTATCTATTTCTATTCCATAAACAGCTTCTGGATTTCTTTTAAGGATTTCTTCTGTAAGCTGTCCAGTTCCAACTCCTATTTCTACAATTGTATCTTCCGGGGATATTTCTATCTCATCTACTATCTTTTTTATAACCCCCTCTGATATTAGAAGATGCTGCCCAAATCTTTTTTTTGTTTTAAATTTATTCATTATTTTTCTTTTATACTTTCTCTTATCTCTTCTGCCTTTTGACAGATTATATCTTTAACCTGTTCCTTTGTGTCTTCTCTTCTAAGGGCAAAATCTATTATTGCCTTTATATAACCTATTTTATTACCTGTGTCGTGCCTTATACCTTCTATATCTTTTGAATATATAACCTCTTCTTGCCTTAAAGTCATAAGTGCATCAGTCAGTTGAAGTTCTCCACCTTTTCCAAATGGTGTCCTTTTTAAAGCTGGGAATATGTTAGGTGTCAGTATGTACCTTCCGATAATTGCTGATGTAGATGGAGCTTCATGGGGTTCTGGCTTTTCCACAAGATAGTTTACCAGTCTTATAGAGTCTTCAATCATTGAACCATCAACTATACCGTATTTATAGGTCTCCTCTTTTGGAACGTCTGTAGTTCCGATAACAGATTTTCCAAACCTTTTATAAACATCTATCAGCTGTTTTATCCCTGGGTTTTCTTCATTTATTATAAGTTCATCTCCAAGTAAAACAGCAAAAGGCTCATTTCCTATAACATGTTCAGCAGTAAGGATTGCATGTCCCAAACCAAGCTGTTCCTTTTGTCTTATATAGACAAAGTTAGCCATATCTGATATTTCCCGTATTATATTAACAAACTCTTCTTTACCTGATTTTTCCAGTGCGTGTTCAAGTTCTGGAGCATAATCAAAATGGTCTTCTATAGCCCTTTTATGCCTTCCTGTCACAAATATAATTGTTTCTATTCCTGATGCTACAGCTTCTTCAACAATGTACTGTATTATAGGTTTATCAACTATTGGCATCATCTCTTTTGGTGTTGCTTTTGTTGCTGGTAAAAACCTTGTCCCAAAACCTGCAACAGGAATAACAGCTTTTTTTATTTGTTGCATTTTTATCCCCGTGATATTTGATTAAGTTTGAATATTATAACCTGATTTTAATTAATGATAAGTGAAGGATAATGGCGGAGAGGGAGGGATTCGAACCCTCGGAGCGGGGAAAACCCGCTCAACTCCTTAGCAGGGAGCCGCCTTCGACCACTCGGCCACCTCTCCTTAAGGCTTTTATATTATAGCCTATTCGTTTTATTTTTCAAATTTAGTCTGGCATTATTCTTATTAAACACTCATCTGGATTAACCTGTTCACCTTCCCTTACATAAACTTCTTCAACTGTTCCATCTATAGGTGAATGTATCTCATTTTCCATTTTCATGGCTTCTACAACAAGTAAAACATCTCCTTTTTTGACTTTATCCCCTGGTGAAACTTTTACTGATACGACTTTTCCTGGCATAGGGGAGCTTATATCTCCAACATCAACAGCTTTTGGTCTTCCTGTAGCTTTAGCTTCTGAAGGGAGGGTTTCCATTCTTTCCCCTACTTCTATTTCCCTTATTGGTTGAACAAGTGTCTCTTCAAGTCTTCCATCTATTCTTACAAAGTAAGGGGTTCCACCTTCAACAGGACTACCAACACCTGCAATCTGGATATGATAAACCTCTCCGTGTAGGGTTATATTAAACTCAACAGGAGCTTTTGTTGTACAGCTTTCTTCTTCTGAGATTTCTTCAACTTCTGGAGGTAAAGCTTCTCCTTTTTCAAATTTTTCTCTCCATTCAAAAAACTCTTTAGCAACCTGTGGGAATAAACAGTACGAAAGTATATCTTCTTCGCTTCTTGCACCTGCTTTTTGGGCTTCAAGTGAGCATTTATCAAGCTCTGGCTCAAGGAGGTCAGCAGGTCTGACCTGTATAGGTTCTTCCCCATCTATTATTTTTTCTATTATTTCTGGTTTTATTGGTGCAGGAGGTCTTCCATAAAGTCCTTTTACGTAGTCCCTTGTTTCTTTTGTTACTACTTTGTACCTTTCACCTTGAAGAACATTAAGAAGTGCCTGTGTTCCAACAATCTGTGATGTTGGTGTAACAAGAGGTGGATAACCAAGGTCTTCCCTAACCTTTGCAACTTCCTGTTTAACTTCATCAAGTTTGTCTAATGCATCATTTTCTTTTAGCTGATTTATAAAGTTTGACATCATACCACCTGGTATCTGGTGGATTAAAACCTGTGAATCTGGCCATTTTTCAGCTGTGTCGTACTTTTTGTATTTTTTTCTTACATCTTTAAGGTATTCTGCCACTTCTTCTATGATTGATAAATCAATATCTATTTCATATCCATACTCTTTTAACACATATGCCATTGTCTCAGCTGCAGGGTGGGCTGTTAACCAGGACCATGTAGATACATCAGTATCAATGATGTCAACTCCAGCTTCAACAGCTTTTAAACAAGTCATCTCTGCCATAGCTGAGGTTGTTTGTGCATGGAGATGAACAGGAAGCTTGATTTCTTCTTTAAGTCTTTTTACAAGCTCATAAGCAACTTTAGGGGATAGTATACCAGCCTGGTCTTTTATAGAAATTATATCTACACCTAAGTCTCTAAGCTGTTTTGCTACACCTATAAAGTAATCAACTGTATGAACAGGACTTATTGTGTAAGATAAAACACCTTTTACGATTTTTCCTACTTCTTTTGCTGTTGATATAGCAACTTCCATATTTCTAACATCATTTAAAGCATCAAATATCCTGAAAACATCAATTCCGTTTTCAGCTGCTTTCTTAACAAAGGCTTCAACAACATCATCTGCATAATGTCTGTAACCTACGACATTCTGACCTCTAAGAAGCATTTCCAGTTTTGTGTTAGGAGCTACCTCCTTAAACTTTCTGAGTCTTTCCCATGGGTCTTCTTTTAAAAATCTTAGACATACGTCAAATGTAGCTCCGCCCCACACTTCAAGAGACCAGAAGCCAGCTTTATCTAACTTTTCAGCAGCAGGAAGTAAATCTTCTGTTCTAACCCTTGTAGCTAATAAACTCTGTTGACCATCCCTTAATGTAACATCTGTAAATTCTATTTTCCTTCCCATACGACATTCTCCTAAAATCTGTTAATATGATATGGAAAAACTCTTAGTTGAATATTATACAATAGTTCAAAACTCTAACTAAAAACCTTTTTATTTAAAAATTTTATAAACCGAAATACAAAAGAAAGGGTGAGATGTTGGATAGGGAAAATTATATACTTTTACTTACTGCTTCTATATTCGTTTCTATTTCTCTATTTGAGATTCTACTTGTGTTAGGACTTTTATTTGCCTTTTATGAGTTTTTTAAAGAAAAGCAAATACAGAAAGGAATACTTCTAAAGCCTATACTTGTTTTTTCAGGGGTGTCTATTTTTTCAACAGTGTTATTTAATCCTTTAAGGATAACCAAAGGAATAGAAGAAGGATTATTTCAGCTTATATACATATTTAAAGTAAACAGAGAAAAAGTTTTAGACCTTGGGAAGAAAACAACTACTCTTTTTATTATATTTGGTTTCGTTCTTTATCCGATAGCGGTATACAGGTATCTGAAAGAAGGGGTAGCCCATGTTATATGGGGAAGCAGTTATGAAGCAGGGCATTTTTACAGTATTTTTTCTTTAACATCTCTTATTCTTTCTTTTTATTTTTACAGAAAAGGAAAGCCTATTTTTTACTTTTTTGTAGTTTTATATATGGTTTTTAGCCTGATTATTGTTTTTTCCTTTAGAAGAACTGAGTTTTTAGAGTTCTTTGTTGGGACTGTCCTTGTTGCTGTTATTTTCTTCAAGAACAGGCTTATAAACAAAAAGGTTTTAGCTGCTGTCTTTTCTTATCTTTTTGTATTTTCTGTATTTGATTACTGGTTTTTATCCAAAAACGATTACAGATTTAAAGAGCTGAATAAGGTGCTTCTCAAGAAAGAAGTTTCAGAAAAAGAGTTAAACAGAATATCCAGTAGAAGATATCAGATACTACTTGATGCAATTGACATTATAAAAGAAGATATAAAAGAAAAAAGAGTTTTAAATCTGTTATTTGGGCATGGAGTTCGTTCTGGAGCATACCTGCCACATAAGCGTTCAAAAAAAACAGATGAAAAATATGAATCCTTTTTTGTTATATCAGAGTTTATAGAAAAAGGTTTGGTTGGCACTGCAGCGGTTCTTTTTATAATGTTTTTAGCTTTTAAAAGATTTTTAAAACTGAAAATAGTACATGAAGAACAGTTCTTTGTTGTTGTTTTATTCTTACCTTTAATACTCCACCTTATTGGGGTTACATTTACATTTTTCTGGGATGCACTACTGCCTTTATATTTCTTACTATTCAAAGCAGGAGAGGTATATTTTGGAGAAGATAAAACTATTTGATTTAAAAAGTTTAGGAGAAATAGAAAAAGGAATTTTCATAGAAAGACCTAATAGATTTGTTGGCATATGTAAGATAAAAAACGAAAAAAAAGTGTGTCATATTGCTGACCCTGGAAGACTTAAAGAAATACTTACAAATGGAAGGCAGATACTTGCTGTAAAAAATAAACCAGAGATGAAAACAGAATATAAAATAATAGCTGCTAAGATGGAAGATGGGTGGATACTTCTAAACACATCTTTTCACTCCAAAATAGCTTTAAATGCCATAAAAGCTGGTGTTTTAGGGTTTATTCCTGAAAAGGTTAAAGCAGAAGTTAAATTTGGAGAAAGCAGACTTGATTATCTAATTGACGAAAAAGTATTTGTTGAGTTAAAAGGAAGTAATCTTTTAATTGATAAAAAATGTGTGTTTCCTGATGCTCCAACTAAAAGAGGAACAAGACACATTAACGAGCTAATAAAAGCTAAAGAAAAAGGTTTTGAAGCTGTTATTCTGATAATGGGACTCAGGGAATGTAAATGTTTCAGAACAAACAAAGACCTTGACCCGGAATTTTCATCTGTTTTTCAGGAGGCTTTAGAAAAAGGAGTAAAGTTTGTAGGATTTAAAATAAAGATAGATAAAGATATGAATATAGTACTAAACGGTAAAATGGAACTGTGTGATGGAAAGTGATATTTTTTCAATATTTTATATTATGAACATAATAGGACTTGTTGCTTTTGCTGTTGCCGGTTCCTTTAAAGCAATTAGAGAAGGATTAGACCTTTTTGGTATCACCGTATTAGGAACTATTACTGCACTTGGGGGAGGAATAACAAGAGATGTGCTTGTAAACCATACTCCTACAGCCCTCAAATCTATAAGCGATATGTCTTTTGCCCTGTTTGGAGTATGGCTTGCTATTGTTTTATACAAAGTGTTTAAAGGAGATTTCAAAAACAGATATTTTATCCTTATACCTGATGCTATAGGTCTATCTGCATTTACAACAACAGGTGCCATTATTGCATACCAGTCAGATGTTTCTTTCTTCGGTATTGTTATACTTGCAACACTTACAGGTATAGGTGGAGGAGTCCTAAGCGATGTTTTATTAGGAAAAATCCCTTCTGTTCTCAGAGACGACTTTTATGCAAGCTGTTCAATAATAGGAAGTATAGGTTTTTATACAGCTATTAAATCAGGAACAGATATTTTGATGGCATCTTTTATATGCAGTGTACTTGTCTTAATGATAAGAATACTTGCAATCCTCTATAACTGGCGTCTGCCCAAATTTAGCTGATTTATGGTATTTTATAAAAAATCTCTTTAAGAGGTCTCTAAATGTTCAGGGGAAAAATCAGACATATTCATTTTATCGGTATCGGTGGTTCTGGTATGAACGGTATAGCTCAGGTTTTACTAAATCAGGGCTTTACCATCACTGGTTCAGATTTAAAAGAAAGTCAAACTATAGAAAACCTGAAAAATATGGGAGCTAAAGTTTTTATTGGACATAAACCTGAGAATGTAGAAGGGGCAGATGTTGTTGTTTACTCTTCAGCTGTCAGGGAAGATAACGTAGAACTAAAAAAAGCTAAAGAACTTGGTATTCCTACAATCCCACGGGGAGAAATGCTTGCGGAACTAATGAGGTTTAAATACGGAATAGCTATATCTGGAAGTCATGGTAAAACAACAACAACCTCAATGGTTGGAACAATTCTTGGAAAAACAGGATTAGACCCAACAGTTGTTATAGGTGGTAAACTTGAAGCTTATGGTAGTAATGCAAGACTTGGGAGAGGTGATTTCCTTGTAACAGAGGCAGATGAAAGCGATGGTTCATTTTTAAAACTTACACCAACAATTGTTTCAATAAATAACATAGATGTTGAGCATCTTGGATTTTATAAAAATTTAGAAGATATAAAAAAAGCTTTTACAGAGTTTGCAAACAAAGTTCCATTCTACGGTGCCGTTGCACTTAATATAGATGACGAAAACACAAAAAGTATACTTCCCTCTGTGGAAAAAAAAGTTATAAAGTTTGGACTGTCAAAGGAAGCAGATATAAGAGGACACGACTTAAAAATTATTGATGGTAGATACAGTTTCAAAGTTAACGACTTAGGTGAAATTCACCTTTCAATCCCCGGAATACACAGTGTTTATAATGCTTTAGCGGCAATATCCATTGCCCTTGAACTTGAAGTTCCTTTCTGTGTTATAAAAGAATCCCTTGAGAACTTTAAAAATGCAAATAGAAGGTTTGAGATAAAACACAGCGGTAGTATAACTGTTATAGATGACTATGCACACCATCCAACAGAGATAAAAGCAACCCTTTCTGCAGCTAAAGAGATGTTTCCTGATAGAAGAATAATAGCTGTTTTCCAGCCCCATAGGTATTCCCGGGTTTCTTCACTTTTTGAAGAGTTTTCAAAAGCGTTTGATATACCAGATATAACCTATATTACCGATATATATCCAGCTGGAGAACTTCCTGTTAATGGGATTTCAGGTAAATCTCTTGCTGAAGCAACAAAGAAACAATCCCAAAAGAATGTTTTTTACTGTGAAGATATAGATGAATGTTTCAAAGCAGTAAAAAGCAGTATAAGAAACGGTGATGTTGTTCTTGTCCTCGGAGCAGGGAATATAACAAGGTTATCAAATCTTATTGCTGATTACCTTGGAGGAAAAGAAAAATGAAATCTGGCTTTGTAAATAAAGATAATATGGCTCTTCTCACAGACCTTTACGAACTTACAATGGCACAGGTTTACTTTAAAAAAGGGATGAATAAAACTGCTGTTTTTGATTTCTACACAAGACCAGTAGAAAAAAGGTCTTACCTAATAAATGCAGGACTTGAACAGCTTATATACTACTTAGAAAATGTAAGATTTTCACAGGAAGATATAGATTATTTAAGGTCTTTAAATTTATTTGAAGAAGATTTTCTTGACTATTTGAAAAACTTTAGATTTACAGGAAACCTTTATGCAATAGAAGAAGGTGAAATCATATTTCCAAACGAACCTGTAGTACAGATAGAAGCCCCTTTAATAGAAGCCCAGATTATAGAAACATTCGTTATAAACACACTTCAACTTCCTATCCTTGTTGCAACTAAATCAATGAGATGTTATTCAGTCGCCAGAGGAACCATTTTAGTTGATTTTGGTTTAAGGAGAGCCCATGGAACAGATGCAGGAATGAAAGCAGCCAGAGCCAGTTTTATAGGTGGATTTGCTGGAACTTCAAACGTCCTCGCAGGAAAAGAGTACAACATTCCTGTTTTTGGAACAATGGCACATTCATTTATTTTAGCCCACGAAAATGAAGAAGAAGCCTTTGAAGACTTTGCAAAGATGTACCCTGAAAACACTATATTTCTTGTAGACACGTTTAACACAATAGAAGGAGTTAAAAAAGCAGTAAAAGTTGCTAAAAAACTTGGATTAAAAACATTCAAAGGAATAAGATTAGACAGCGGAGATTTACTTTCTTTATCTAAAGAAGCAAGAAAGATATTAGATGAAAATGGTTTTAAAGATGCAAAAATTATAGTCAGTGGAGGCATTAATGAGTACAAAATAAAAAAACTACTTGATGAAGGAGCTCCAATTGATGGATGGGGAGTTGGTACAGAGCTTGTTGTTTCAGCTGATGTTCCATATTTAGACTGTGCTTATAAACTCGTTGAGTACAATGGAAGACCAGTTATGAAGTTTAGTAAAAGGAAAATGACACTACCTTATAGAAAGCAGGTTTACCGTTTTTATGAAAATGGGATATTTAAAAAAGATGTAATAGCAAAGTACAATGAAAATATAGAAGGGGGGAAACCTTTGCTAAAACAGTATATAAAAGATGGAAAATTAATTTCAAAGCTCCCGGATATAAACTCTATAAAAGAAAAAGCAATTAAATCCTTTGAGAGTTTACCTGACCAGTACAAAGATATTGAAAAAACCGTCCACTATATCCCAGAAATCAGTCTGGAAATAAAGAAAGCTGTAGAAGAGCTAAAGAAAAAATTGAACATTTAAAATAAAATTTCCTTATTAAAAGGAAATAATATGATAAAATTTCCTTATGACAAGGAAAGATATTTTCAAAGAACTTATCATAGAGTACCATCAAGATGAACTACCAGAAATCATAGAAAGAGAAATATTTCTTCCTTTAAATACTGGAAAAATAATATCTATAGTGGGTGTAAGGAGAAGTGGAAAAACATTTTTATTATTCCAGACAATAAAACATCTGACGGAAAAAATTCCCAAACAGAAAACAGTATATATAAACTTTGAAGATGAAAGGTTAGATATTAAAGCTGAGGATTTAAATCTATTAATAGAAGCATACAAAGAACTTTATCCTGAAAATCCACTAAAAGAAATTTACTTTTTTTTTGATGAAATACAGAATGTTGAAGGGTGGGAAAAATTTATTAGAAGAATATACGACAGATATACAAAGAACATATTTATCACAGGTTCCAACTCAAAACTTTTATCAAGGGAAATAGCAACAGCTTTGAGAGGAAGAACAATTACATACGAAGTTTTCCCTCTTTCATTTAGGGAGTTTCTAAAGTTTAAAAAATTAGATTTTGAAGAAAAAGACCTTTATAACATAGAAAGCAGAGCTAAATGGAAAGGTTTATTTACAGAGTATCTTAAATTTGGTGGATTTCCAGAAATCATACTTTTTGAAGATAAAAATTTAAAAATAAAAATCCTTCAAGAATACTTTGAAGTTATGCTCTATAGGGATTTGGTAGAAAGATTTCAAATAAAAAATCCTTTAATTTTGAAATATTTTATTAAAAGGATTGTAGAAAACGTAAGCAAGCCAATTTCGGTAAATAACATATACAATGAGTTGAAATCCCAAGGATACAAAGTAGGGAAGGACACGCTGTACGAGTTTTTAGATATGGTAGAAGCTGTTTATTTGGCATTTGTTGTCCGTAAATACTCAACATCTGTATTAAAATCAGAACTTTCTCAAAAGAAAGTATATATTGTGGATAATGGACTTTTAAATGCATTATCTTTCTCATTTAAAGAAAATTTAGGAGCATTGCTTGAAAACACTATAGCTAAGGAGTTTAGGGCGAAAGGCTACGAGATTTTTTATTATAGAGAAAAAAAAGAATGTGATTTCATCGTGTTAAAAGATGAAAAGTTTTTACCAGTACAGGTAAGCTATTCTCTCCATTCTGAAAACACATTAAAAAGAGAGGTAGACGGATTATTGGAAGCAATAAAATTTTTAAGAGTAAAAACAGGGATAATAATTACATTTGATAAAAAAGATGAGTTAATAATTAATGATATAAAAATAGATATAGTTCCAGCCTATTATTACACAAAAATAATGCTGTGATATATATATGCCTGAGGCGGGAGTCGAACCCGCACGCCCTTACGGGCAGGGGATTTTGAGTCCCCCGCGTCTGCCAATTCCGCCACTCAGGCAAATTTAATCTAAATTATAAGAAAAACAAATTTTTTTAGCAAATCCTCTAAGGAAGATTGTAAATCTCTTCTATAACTTTTCTGATAAAAGTCTTTAATATATCCTTTTTAGCAGGTAGATTGGATTTTTTTAACCTGCTAAGTGCTTCTTTTTTTATTTTTTCTTTCTCTTCTTTTGTCATACGTTTCCATAAAGCATTTACTATTTTTAGTCTTATTTCTTCTTCAAGGAGTTCTAAAGGTATTTCTCCTATAGTATCAGGTATGTTTATTTGAAGATTATACTTTTCTATAAAAATTTTCCATTTTTTAAAAGGTTTTTCTTCTTTTTTTTCTCTATTTCTATTCGTTAATGGTTTATTTTTTAGCTCTCTAAGCATTAAAAGAGAAAATCTTCTTTTTCTATGGGAAGGTAGTTGTGAAAAAGTTTTTTTTACCTCTTTTTCTATTAGATTAACAGGAATTTTATCTTCGTAAAACTTTTCTAAAAGAGCCCTTTCTTTAGAGGAAAGTTGATAGTTAGTTTTAGTCAGCTTTTTTATTAACAGCTCTATTTTTTTTAAATACTCTTTCTTTTCCATAAAAAAATAAAAGGCGCCTTTAAAGGCGCCTTTAGGTTTTTATACAACCTTAGAATAAGAATCCAGCTTCAAATGCAAGGTTGAGCCTGTTGTCTTTAGTAGTACCATCATCTTCTTCAAACACTTTCTGGTCTGTTGAGATGTATGCTGCCTCAACCCTTGCAAATGTGTTTTTAGTTGGTTTCCATGTTGGTGTAACAGTAAATGACCAGGCACCTTTTTTACCTGTTAAATAAATACCACTTCCTAATGCATCGTTAGAGTCACCGTTATCTACATATTCAAT
Source organism: uncultured Aquificales bacterium (assembly GCA_964582875.1). GTDB lineage: Bacteria > Aquificota > Aquificia > Aquificales > Hydrogenothermaceae > JAADDV01. Next base: position 25,758 of record CAZOTZ010000015.1, read on the forward strand.
TCTTATTGGGAATGTTACATTAGCTATTTGAGCATCTAAGAGGTCAATGTTTATATTAAGAGCTACACCCCATGCAGAGTCATCTGCATTTACAGATGAAGGTCTTTTTGCCGCGTCATCTAAAGTAGTGTAGTCTACTTCTATTCCAGATTCTATAAATCCGAAATCAACGTGTGTACATAGAACATAAAGGTTTCTACCTTCAGCTTCATCGTAAGT
>CAZOTZ010000016.1:0-25930 GCA_964582875.1 uncultured Aquificales bacterium
AGAAAGCTCTTTACTCCTTTTTGTTGCCTCTTCAACTGCTGAAATAACTGCATTCCTGAAGCCGTTTTTCTCAAGGGCATGTAGCCCGTAAATCGTTGTTCCTGCAGGAGAAGTTACTTTGTCCCTCAACACAGATGGATGTTCTCCTGTTTCTTTCAAAAGCTTTGCTGCACCTAAAACAGTCTGAACAGCAAGTTTAAGGGCATCGTTATAGGAAAGTCCTCCTTTTACCCCCCCCTGTGCGAGAGCATCTATAAACGTGAAAACATAAGCGGGACCACTTCCAGACAAACCGGTTATAACATCTATAAGCTGTTCTTCTACTACAACAACTTCCCCTAAAGATTTAAGAATAGACAGAACTATTTCTTTTTCTTCCTGTTTTATCTCTTCATCAAAAGAAACACCTATAGCCCCCTCTCCAATGAGGGCAGGAGTGTTTGGCATAACCCTTACAACTTTTGTAGAAGGAAGAAAAGACTTTATTTTTGATATTTTTATCCCTGCAAGAACTGATATGAGAATTTTGTCAGCAAGATAATCTTTTATTGGAGAAACTGTCTTTTCTAAATCTTTTGGTTTTACAGCAAGGATAACAATTTCAGATAGTCTTGCTACCCTCTCATTACTGTCTGTTCCACCTATACCATACTCTTCTACAAGATAGGAAATCCTGTCTTTATTAATATCAGAAACTACTATTTCATCAGGTTTAAAGAGATTACTGTTTATAAGCCCTTTTATAATGGCTTCTCCCATATTTCCACCACCGATAATTCCAGCTTTAAACATACCTTTTCCTCTTCTCTTTATAGTTAATCTTTTTTCCTTCTGAAAGCTTAATTATATCAATAACCCTGTTTACATTGTAATCCTGCAGGAACTCTATCATCTTTAAAAAAACTTTAAGGGTCACTTCAGCATCATACATAGCTCTGTGTTGTTTTTTAAAAGGTATATTAAAGTGATAAGCAAGATTTGAAAGGGATTTACTGTCAATGTCAGGCATAATCCTCCTTGCAAGACCATCGGTACATATGAAAGGATTTTTGATTGTCTGTCTGTTTATTTTCTTCAGGTTGTAGTTTAAAAAAGACAGGTCAAAACTTACGTTATGTCCTACTATAACACTGTTTTTTATAAACTTAACAAATTCTGGAAGTACTTCATCTATAGGTGGCTGGTCTACAACCATTGCATTTGTTATTCCTGTTAACTGTGTTATATGTTGGGGAAGAAGACCTGTATCTGGTTTTACAAGCTGCCAGTATTTATCAACAACAACATTTCCCTGATACTTTATAGCTGCAATCTCAATTATATCGTTATTTTCAGGATTAAAACCTGTAGTTTCTATATCAATAATTGAGAAAACAGCTTCATCAATGGTCAGTCTGTACATTTTCTACTTCCTTTATGTTAAGTTTCAGATATTTTAACAGCAATTTTAAACTCCATGGATAAAATAGTCCTGTCATAATAGCTGTCAAAACAATAGCAGAAGCATCCTCTTCTGATATCACTTTTATTTCCAGACCAAGGGTAGCAACAACAACAAGCAGTGTAAGGGGCATTGAAAGGGAAAAAGCAGATATAACAACTTCTTTCCATGAAAAACTGGCAAAAAACAAAAAGGAAGAAGATATACCCCTTATTAAGAGTACAATCAGCGAAAGGAAAAACGCTTTTTTAATTATCTCAGGCTGGAGTAGTTGGAAAATATCAAACTTTAATCCAACCTCAATAAAAAAGATTGGTATCAGAAAACCGTATCCAAAGGCACTTATTTTTTCCATAACATCTTCCCTTTTTTTGAAAACAAGAGCAAACAGTATTCCTCCAAAGAAAGCTCCTATAATAGGTTCAAGACCAAAAAGGTTAGCAAGGGCTACAAATATAAACATATTTGCAAGGTTAGCCCTGACTCCTGTTTCAGAAGCATCCCCAGTAGTAAGGAAAAATTTTAAAAGATGGGGGTTCCACCATATATATATCTGAAACAGTTTAAGAAATATATAAGCTATAAAAGTGAATATAGATATCTCAAGAAAGTGAAAAATCATCTCAAGTCCAATACCGTACTTAAAGTAAAGGAAAACAACAGTTATAGAAAGGAGACTTGCTATTTCTCCAAGACTACCTAATATCAAAATTGATTGGGCAAATGAGGTTTTTAAAATTTTTGCATCCCTTAAAACTGAAAACAAAAGACCTACTGCGGTGGCGAGATAAACTAAAGCATAAGCAACAGGCTGTTTTAGATAAAAAACAGCTAAGAATGAAAGAACAATTATAGAAACAATAGACAGTAGATAAAAAAACAGATGGGACTTAGGTGTTCTTTTAAACCTTTCAAAGTTAATCTCAAGACCTGCAAGGTACATAAGAACTATAAAACCTAATTCACCTAAAAAACTAACAATAGGTGTATGCTCAGAAAAGCTTTTAAAAAATATTCCAATAAAAAGACCGTAAAGTATTTCACCTACAGAAGAAGGGAGGTTTATTTTTCTGCTAATAAATGGAATTATAAAAGCCCCAAACACTATAACAAGAAGCAGTATAGACTCTTCTTTACCCATAAACTTCCTCTGATTGGAGGGGAATTAAAAGGGAAGATGTTTTTATTTTTTTTACAGTCAAAAATGGAACATGCGGTTCAAAGAAAGATATTTTCTGTTTTTTATCGTATGCTGTTAAAAAAAGTGTACTTTTTTCTTTATCTGAACATATGTACCTGACTGTTTCTTTCACAGGATTACCTTCAAGATAAATATACTTAATTGATGTTTTATATATATGTTCGTAATCTTTTATAACCTCTTCCCTTTCTTTTAAAGCTTCTTCTTCTTTAAACCCTCTAAGTTCTTTTGGAAGGTTAACATATATAACTTCATAAGGAATTTTAAGTAACCTTGAAAGTTCTATCGCTATTGACAGAATAAAAGCCGGGTCTGGAGAGTTCAAAGAAACAACAATCTTTTTATAAGGGATATTCCCAGAAGGGATTAAAAAAGGTTTTTTTGCTTTTTTAAATACTTTTCTTAACTTACACGTCCAGAAAGGTAGAATACTCCTTCTGATAGGAAAAACCACAAGACCTATATCTTTTTCCTGTTCAAAAATTTCTATTTCTTCTTTTAAAGATTTCTGTATTTCGTATTTATCAGTAAGTTTTTCTAACTCTTTCTTATTTACTTTACTTTCGTAAGGAAACACTAAAACTTTGTGAGCTTTTGTGTTTCTTTTGAGATAGACAGCTTCTTCCAACCCATACTTTAAATTTTCCCTGTACAGGACTGCTACATTCGTTCCAAACTGCTGTGGAAACTGTGGAACACCTCTGGTCAGTATCTCAACAAGATTATGCAGAACCTTTGGGTCTCCAACAATTATAATTTTATCTCCTACTTTTATCTTTTCTTCCCCGGAAGGGATAATAAGTTTTCCTTCTCTATAAATAGCAGCAATTCTCCATCTTGTAGCCCTCAGGTATTTGAGTTTTCTATCTACAAGGTGGGAACGGGCTAATACACTTATCTCAATTAACTCTCCCTGACCAAGACCAACATTTATAGCTATTGAGTAGTTTTTTTCTATCCTACTGAGGAGGATTTTTGTTATAAGGTCTGTAGGTTTTAAAATCTGAACATTGTACCTGTTAAACTCCTCTTCCTTTTCCTCATTAAAAAGAAGAACAAATATATCTGACTCAAAATTTAAAACCTCTCTTGCAATTCTACATGTCTCAAGGGCTATATCAGCATCTCTTATTGTGATAACTATACTTTTTATATTTTTTATTTCTTCTATTTTTTTTATTTTTTTCCATGTAAGCAAACTACTTGTATCACCTACTACAAACTCAACATCATCTTCTTTGTATCTGTCTTTTAGTTTATTTACAAGCTCTTCATTGTAATCAATACATATTATTTTCCATTTTCCAATAAGAGCTTTTAAAAGACTTTCTCCGAATATGTTTGCTCCAACAATGACTAACTCAGATTTATCCATAAAAAAAAGAACCTCTTTTAGAATGGTATTTTTATAGTAAAATAAGATTTTGAAAACATTATATCAAATCAGATAGGAGGGATTATGAAACCAAGAGTAGCCCTATTTAGAACCCCTGACCAGAGAGGACTTGTTCCAATCATCCTTGAAGGTTTAGAAAAAGCTTTCTCTGCTAAAAATTTTGAAGCGAAAATTTTTGATTTAAATCCTGAAAATGTTCAACAGGTTGTTGAAGAATTAAATGAGTTCAGACCTTTATTCATGTTTGATATCAATCTTGACGGTGTTATTTTTGGAGAACAGGATGGTCAGAAAAAACCACTTGCCGATATTATAGGAAATATCCATATATCATGGTTTTTAGATGACCCTATCTTACATTACACAAAACTAAAGGAAATAAAAGATTCTAATCAGTTTATGCTTTTAACAATTGACGTAGACCATATGCAGTGGCTCACAACAGCTTTTAGAAAAAACACATCTCTTGTTATGCCTGGTGTTGAACCAACTTCTTATCCACCTGCAAATGTTGAGAAAGAGTTTGATGTTGCTTTTATTGGTCCAGTTGTTGACCCAACTATTATTGAAGAAAACTGGAAACAGAGATTTGATGAAGCTTTATACATTTATGCTATAGAGCTTGGAAGACTTCTTTACAGAAACCCTGATATGCCTTTAAGACTTGCAGCTAACTACTTAGGTTCCCAGTTCACAGAGGAATTTCAACAGGCTATTCTGAAGTTTCAACAAGAAAGAGATGAAGATTATATGAGATACCTTGTAGATGTTGGACTGTACGCTATGCACCTTAGAAGATGGAATATTATTGATTCAATAGAAGATTTTGAGGTTAATATACTTGGTCCTGTAGAAGGAAACTTTAAAGATAATGTTGTTGTTTATGACAATATAATAAATGAAAAAGATATAATAACATTTTTATCAAAAACTAAAATATCCCTTTTAAGCCATCCTCCGTTTATACCTGCAGGTGTTGGATTTTCTGTGTTCAGCAGTGCTGCATGCAACGCTTTAACTATGGTAGAAGAAAGATTATCAACAAAATCTTTCTTTGAAATTGATAAAGAGATTGTTACATACCACCCAATTGATACTGTTGAGATAGAAGGAAAAATAGCTTACTTCTTAGAAGATAAACCATCGGAAAGAGAAGCTATAGCAAAAGCTGGAAGAGAAAGGGTATTTAGGGAACACACCCTTTACCAGAGAGGAGAGTTTATAGCCGGGCTTATGGAACAGATACTAAAAGCTGCAAAATTTGAAGGTGGTGAAGAGCAGAAAGAAACATCTGAAGAAACACCTGTAGAACAAACTCAGGAAGAACAATCTCAATAATAGGGGCTAACATTAGCCCCTATCTTCCTTTTCTTCTTTCTCTATATACTTTTTTGCATCCTTATACATATTGTAAAAGCCAGTTATAACTCCTAAAAAGAAAAAAACAATCGTTAAAACAGGGGATGTGTTAAAGTACCTGTCTAACATATATCCAATAAATACACCTACTATAATCCCAGATACTAAATGAAGTCCTATTGTGCCTACAGAAAACCCTTCGCTTAAATTAAATTTGCTTTTTTTTGGCTTCATTTAAGTCCGAGAACATCAAGCATATCGTAGAGACCAGCCTCTTTCCCTTTAACCCATTTTGCAGCTTCAACAGCACCTTTTGCAAATATATCCCTTGAACCTGCTTTATGGGTTAACTCAATTCTTTCACCTAACCCTGCAAATATAACTGTATGCTCTCCGACAACATCTCCTCCCCGGAGGGCAAATACAGCAATTTCATCAGAAGGTCTACCTTCTGGATAAACACCTTCTCTACCGTAAACAACTTTCTGTATACCTGTTTCTTCTTTTAAAATATCTACAAGTTTTACAGCTGTACCTGATGGGGCATCTTTTTTAAATCTGTGGTGCATTTCCACAATTTCTATATCGTAGCCTTTATCCTTCAGAGCTTTTGCTGCTTCTTTTACAAGTTTAAAAAGTAGATTAACTCCTATACTCATATTAGGGGCAAGTACAATAGGTATATCTTTCGCTAAAGAACGTATTTCCTCAAGCTCCTTTTCGTTAAATCCTGTTGTACCAATAACCATAGCTTTTTTGTTTTTGTCTGCTGCAGCAAGTCTAACGTGTCCTAAAACAGCTTCTGTGTTGTTTGCAAAATCAATTATTACATCTCCTCTGTCTATAACCTTAGAAAGGTCTGATACAATTGGAGCCTCAATATTCTCTCCTATAACCTCTCCAACTGTTTCATGGAAATGAACACAATCAGGACTTTCAACTCCTCCAGCTATCTCAACCTCAGGGTCAGAATAGGCTATTTCTGCTATTTTCCTTCCCATCCTTCCCAGTATTCCTGAAATAATAACCTTAACCATCTTTTATTCCTTGCCCTCCTGGGAAAATATTACATCAGCAAGCTGGTTTAAAGCATCATTAACCTGGTCAGGTGGAACAACAAAAGGAGCTATAGCTATTTCAACGTCTTCAACAAAAATAGTCTTTTTTAGCAAATCCTGAAGTCTTTCAAGTTCCTCTGGGGTTACATCCTGTCTGAACACTTCGTTGATATCTTTGTCTGTTACAAAGAAACCTACAAGGGCAAACGGATAAGCCTTTGTTTCTTCATTAGCCATAAGTAAAAATCTCCTTGTTTAGGATATGATTTATTTTTCTTTTCCCATCTGGTACATAATAGTTCCCCATAAAACTAAAAGCATAGCTAACATGAGAACTAATAGTATTTTCTCAGCTATTGGCACTCCTCCATAAGTCATTTCCATGGCTTTTAACCTCCTTTTTTATGTTAATAACAGACTATAATAAATACTAAATTGAAATTGAAAAAAAAGCAAATAATCACAACTCTTTGGATAGATAGTAAAAACCTTCCATTATAAGTTTTCTGTTAAGTATGTATCCTTCTCTAAGCCCTTTTGATATTATATCTGCTCCGCCACCTGTAATAATAACCTTAAAAGGTTCCTTATATTCACTCTCTACTTTATCAATAACTCCATCTATAAGGGAAACGTATCCCCAGAATATACCTGCGTTAATACTGTCCTGTGTGGTTTTACCTACAACACTTCCCATCTGTACAAGATGAACTTTTGGAAGCTTGGCAGCTTTAGAGAAAAGACACTCAAGACTACTTTCTATTCCAGGGAATATTAATCCCCCTTCATATTCCCCTTTGCTATTTACAACATCAAAGGTTATAGCAGTACCTAAATCAACAACAACAAGAGGGGGTTTTATTTTTTTAGAGGCTGAAAATGCGTTCAAAAGTCTATCTGAACCTACTTCTTCAGGATTTTTGTAGTTTATTTTTATAGGAACTTTTACGTCTTTATTTATAAAAAGAGGTTTTAATTTGAATATATTTCCAAGAACAGTAGCTATTTTATCTTCTATATGGGGAACTACAGAAGATATAAGTATAAGTTTAACATCATCATAGTAGATATTTTCCATCATAAAAAGATTTCTAAAGGTTAAAAGCCAGTCATCAGAGGTTTTTTTTAGGTCTGTTGCAAGTTTATAGCTCACTATATCATTAATGTTTTTTATAAAACCTATCTCTATTGTTGTGTTTCCTATATCAACACCAATAACCACTATTTTTTTCCTTTAGAAGAAATAATCCACAATAGCTTTATACACTGATTCACTGAATTTTTCAATAAAAGATGGGCTTCTTAGGAGTTTAGCTTCTTTTCTATTTGTTATGTAAGCAGTTTCTATTAAAACTGAAGGAATTCCCGGTGTTTTTAAAACAGCAAAGTTTGCACTATCTATATCTCTGAAAACAACTGTTTTCCTGAGGTATTTCTTCAGATGTTTTGCAAAAATAAGCCCATCTGTCATTGTGTTGCTTATTGCAAGGTCTGCTACTATTCTGTTTACATATGGGTTTGCACTAACCCTCACATAGTCTATCACAACCCTGTTCTCTCTTCTCTCAACCATTCTTGCAAGTTTTGAACGGGCTCCCCTTAGATTAAGTGTGTATACGTATGTTCCGTATCCCCTTCCTGTTCTTGAAGCATTACAGTGTATACTTATGAAAAGGTCGGCTCTTTTTTCTATAGCAAAAAGTGTTCTTCTATACAGTGATATGTATCTGTCAGTACTTCTTGTAAGATAAACTTTAAATCTACCGTCTTTTTCAAGAATTCTTTTAAGTGCTTTTGCTATTCTAAGGTTTACATCTTTTTCTTTAAGACCGTTTGCTATTGCTCCTGGGTCTTTTCCACCGTGTCCCGGGTCAATAACTATAATTTTCTTTTTGAAACTATACACAGGTACATAAGCTCTTTTCTTTGCGACCTTTTTTGATTTTGCTATCTTGTTTACAGGTTTAAAAATTTCATCACTGCTGTTTTCTATTATGCTTCTGATAAGTCTATCAGCTTCATCAACTGACGCAATATCAACCTTTTTGTATTCTTTCTTAACAGGTTTATCCCTTCTAACAAAAATACTGTTTTTCCTTTTTTTCCAGTTTTCCTTTTTGACAAAATCAACAACAATCCTGAATGGTTTTTTTAAGGTAAAAATCTCTATTCCTTTAAACTGTTTTGAGAACTCAATAATAAACTTTGTATTTTTTTTTGTTTTTATTACTTCAAAGTCCTTTATGTATCTTTTGATTTTTCTGTTTTTGAAAATACTTTCATTAATATGTCTTACATCTTTATCTATTGATAAAACAACTAAGTTTAAATCCCAGAAAGGAATATACTCAAAATTCGTTTTTTCTCCTGTATCAATAACAAGTCTGAACTTATCAGGGTGTATACCTGTCCTTATCTGAAAGGCTACAGCTATATTTACAAGCAGTAGAAAGACTATAACTATTTTTTTATACATACTCCTCGCCCTTCTGTATGTTGTAAAATAAATTTCGTCATAAGAAAAACAACCTTTAGGAGTGCTTTATGAAACTTGGAGTGAATATAGACCACATTGCAACTATAAGAGAAGCAAGGAAAACGTATGAACCAGACCCTGTTAAAGGAGCTTTAATAGCCCAGGATGCAGGAGCAGACCAGATAACATTTCATTTAAGGGAAGACAGAAGACATATACAGGACGAAGATGTTATCAGGTTAAAGTGCAGTATAAAGAGAATTCCTTTAAATATGGAAATGGCTCCTACAGAGGAGATGAAAAGTATTGCAATAGATATAAAACCAGACAGAGTTACCCTTGTCCCTGAAAAGAGACAGGAGATAACAACAGAAGGGGGGCTTGATGTTGTTGGTATGGAAGATTTTCTAAAAGGCTATATTAAAGAGTTAAAAGATGCAGGTATATCTGTTGCTACTTTCATAGACCCTGTTGAAAACCAGATTGATGCGTCAATAGAAGTTGGAGCAGATGCTGTTGAACTCCACACTGGAGAGTACGCTAATGCTACAGGTTCAGATATTAAAATACAGTTAGAAAGAATAAAAAATGCTGCAGTTTATGCTAAATCAAAAAATATCAAAGTTTTTGCAGGTCATGGTTTGACATATACGAATGTTCAGCCAGTAGCAGCGATAAAGGAAATAGAAGAACTTAATATAGGACATTCTATAATAGCAAACTCTGTTTTTTGGGGACTCCATGAAGCTGTTTACAGGATGAAAAAACTTATCCTTGAAGCAAGGGGATTATCTTTCTGAAGTATTTTTAAGTAATAGATTTGCAAAAGCTTCAGGAAGTCCTTTTTCCTTTATCTCTTTTGCAGCTTTCTCATAAGGATATTCAACTCTTCTTACTATAATCTCGTTATTATCAGTGTCATGTATAACATAGGAGAGTCTTGGGTCTCTATCCTTAGGTTGTCCTACACTTCCAACACATACCAGGTAATCTTCATTTTCCTTAAGTCTGTACTTTTGTGTATCAGCTAAAAATACTTCTCCAGTATCTTTGTTCTTAACAAATATCAATGGTATGTGGACATGACCGTAAAAACATATTTTCCCTGAATAACAGCTCATTGTGTCTTTTGCAGTTTTTACAGAGGAAACAAAAGCCATACTACCGGGGACAGATGGTTCGTCATGGGTGAGTATAACTTCTGTGTCTTCATAATCTACAGGTAAAGATTTTATAAAATCAAAATCTTCTTCAGTTAAAAAATCATAAGTCCAGTCTGCAAACTTAATAGCAAGAGGGTTTGATATGTATACTCCGTCTATACCTGCTATAAAAGAGTCCTGTTCTCCTCTTAATATCACACTACAGTTTTCTTTAACCCAGTTTAGTGTTTCTACTGGTCTTGTTCCAAAGTTAAGTATATCCCCGAGACACCTTATTTCATCAATTCCCTGACTTTTTATATCTTTTTCAAGGGCTTCTAAAGCAAAAATGTTTGCGTGTAAATCAGAGATATATGCAATTCTCAATTTGATACTTCCTCTTTTTCTTTTGTATCTTTTAAAATAGCACTTAAAACTCCATTTATAAATCTTATTGAGTCCTGACTGTTAAGATAACAGTCTGTTAAATCTAAAATATCCATAAAAACTCTTCCTTTATCTTCTACATTTGCAAAAACAAGTTCATAGGTACCTATTCTAAGTAAAGCTCTTTCTATATAGCCTATCCGTTCAAATCTCCAGTTCTTCAAGTGCTTTTTTATAAGCTGGTCTATTTCAGACAGGTGCTCTTTTACTCCTTTAACAATGTTATAAGCATACTCTATTGTTTTTTCAGATAAATGATTTCTAACATCTTTTATGTGGTACTCAAGTATCTCGTATATGTCAGCATCTGTACCTAATATATCGTAGGTATAAAGTGTTCTTAAAGCTATTTCTCTGGCTTTTTTTCTAAACCTACCCATCTTAATCTATCTCATCTATAAGATTTGCCATTTCTATGGCAGTTAAAGCGGCATCAAAGCCTTTATTCCCCATTTTTGTTCCTGCTCTTTCTATTGCCTGTTCTATTGTATCTGTTGTAAGTATTCCATAGGCTACTGGAACTTCTGTTTCAAGGGAAACCTGTGCTATACCTTTTGTTACTTCAGCTGAAACATACTCAAAATGTGGTGTTGCCCCTCTTATTACCGCTCCAAGGCATATAACAGCATCATAACTTCCTGATTTTGCTGCCCTTTTAGCTGCAAGGGGAATTTCAAAAGAGCCAGGAACCCTTATAAGAGTTATGTTATCTTCAGAGCCTCCATGTCTTATGATACAGTCAATAGCTCCTTCAAGGAGTTTCTCTGTTATAAGGTTATTAAATCTGCTTACTATAATTGCAAACTTTAAACCTTCAGCAGATAAACCCCCTTCTATAGTTCTAATATCCAGCATACTAAACCCCGAAAATTTATTTTTATAAATTTTGAACTACTTTTTTGACTGTTTCAACAATAAACTCAACTTCTGAGTCTTTCAAAGATGGATAAACAGGTATTGCAAAAATCTCTTTTGTCAGGTCTTCTGCGAATGAACAATCAACGTGCTGTGCATTCCTTAATTGATGAAGTGTATACTCGTAGTACACCCTTGCTCCTATACCTTTTGATATTAACTCCTCAACTATTCTGTTTCTATCTGGATGTCTTAAGGTGTATATATGGTAAACATGTTTTCTTCCTTCAAACTCTTCAGGAACTCTTAATCCTGGTAAATCCTTAAACTCTTTAGTGTAAAGCTGAGCTATCTTTCTTCTTCTATCATTCATTTCATCTAATTTCTGGAGTTGCCAGTAGCCTATTCCAGCCTGAAATTCAGTAATCCTGAGGTTAAGGGCTGGATGGTTTCCAAACTCTATCCAGTTTGATATTTTTTCATCTAAATCAGGACTTTCTGTAAGAATTGCTCCACCTTCTCCCATAGCAACATTTTTTGAAGCATAAAAACTAAAAGCAGATATATCCCCTAATTTACCAGCTTTTTTTCCTTTGTACTCTGCTCCATGTGCCTGGGCAGCGTCCTCCAGTACGTATATACCTTTTTCTTTACATATCTCATTTATAGCGTCCATATCTGCTGGCTGACCAAAAAGATGAACAGGTATAACAACTTTTGGATTGTACTTTTCTACAGCCTCCTCAAGGGATTTTGGGTCCATACAAAAATCTTCTCCAACATCAACAACAATAGGTGTTCCCCCTGCGAGGATAACAGCGTCAATTGTAGCCATAAAACTTAAAGCTGGGACAATAACCTTATCCTCTTTAGAGTTAACACCTAAAGCTTTTAATGCAATGTATAGGGCTGCTGTACCACTACAAACAGTATGACAGAAACCTGTATCAATATAATCTCTAAAGGCTTCTTTAAACTTTAAAGTCCATTTTCCCCTTGTTATCTGACCACTTTTTATAATTTCAAGAACTGTTTTTTCTTCTTCAGCTCCGAATTCAGGTTTTATTATTGGTATCAATTTCCTCTCCTTTATGAGAATTTTTTGAATTCTTTTAGAATGTTTAATGCTCTGTATGAACTTTCAAAAGAAGGAGTTTCAATAAACTGTTTTATCATAAGCTCAAGTTTATCAATATTGTCTTTAGGTTTTTCTTTTCCTGAAGGATAAACTATTTTGTCTTCCACAAAATTAAGCAAAATATTACCATCACTTGTTTTCAAAATCCATTCTCTTCTTAGAAAATCATGACTCCATGCTACTTTGAGAAAGAATTCGTTTCTTGACGTTTCCCCATATATATCAAAAATATTACCTTTGTCTTCTACTTTTTTTATTTTTACATCTCCAAATAGATAACTGAATATATATAAATCGTGCCATGCAAGGTCGTAAAATGGATTAATATATCCTTTTCCAAGGTTTAGTCTGTATGCTTCAACTTCATATATATCTTTTTCTATTTTTAGATTTCTTACACTGTTAGACCTTAGCTCTATCTCAGAAACTCCAAGGATTACCCCATTTTTTTCTGCAAACTTTATAGCCTCTTCTAACTCTTGAGGGTTAATAGCTGGTGGTTTTTCAACCATAACATTAATCTTTCTTTCAAGGGCTTTTTTTGCGAGGGGGATGTGTGATTGTGGGTCAGTTGCTATAAAGAGTGTGTGTATATCTTCCTTTTTTAATGCTTCATCTATATCTGTGTATTTTTTTTTGTGTTCCGGGTACCTGTCAAGCTTAGACACATCCTTGTCTATCAGTACTGTGTCGTATCCAAGGATTTCAAACTTTTTTATGTATTTAGAGCCCATATTTCCTGTGCCAACAATACCTACTTTCAAAAAACAGCCTCCTGCAATTGGTTTCAGAAATATTATATATGCAAATTTTGTGCCTTACATTGTTATCTAATAAAGTTTTGTTTTAGTAGTGGTTTTACACTCAGCAGTTTTGAAATTTTGCAAACAGGAAAATCACCAGCCTATAATCTCAAATGTTATAGGTAGTTCTATTGTTAGTCTGTCCCGGGGTGGTTTTTTCCCTTCCTGTTTTGCAAAAAGAGGAACGTACTTTTTAATTAGCTTAATTGCCCCTTTATCAAGGATACTGTACCCACTGCTAACCATCACTTTTATACTGTTTTCATCAACAGAACCATCTTTTCTTATAGTAAATCTAACAGTAAGAGAGCCCTCTAAACGTAATCTTTTTGCCATAGGAGGGTACAAATCTTTTCTTCTTGCCAGACTGTTAAGGTACCTTTCCAGTGCTCTGATATATGCGTATATATCTTCTTCTGATACTTTTTTCTTCTCTTTTACAGTTTTCTCGCCGGTTTCAAATAAACTATCTTTCCCTTTCAGGTTTAAGAGGGAAAACTCTTTTCTGTTTTTTTCCTGTGCTTTTTTTATTTCTGGAATTGTGTTTTTTGCTACTTTTTTGTTTTTTTGAAGGTTTTCTTTTTTTAACTTTTCTTTAGGTTCTTCAGTTTTTTCTGCTTTTTTAACCGGTTTTTGTTTTACTTTGTGTTTTACAGGTTTTTTTGTGATTTTTATTTTTCTTTTTTTGTTTTTTTTCTTTATCTTTTTCTTTACAGTTTTTTTCTTTTTATGTTTTTTTAAGATTTTTTTACTCTTTTTTTTCAAAGTTTTTTGAAGTTGTTTTTTTGAAGGTTTTGGTATTTTCCTTTTTATAGATGTTTTTTTCTTTTCTTCTGGTTTCTGGAGTATTGATATATATACAGGTTTTTCTTTCTCTTTCTTTTCTTCCTTTTTATTCAAAAAGCTTAATAAACCGAACACAGAAGCATGTAAAATCCCTGAAATCAGTAAACCTATTATTAAAAGTCTATTTTCTCTAAGAAAGTTCACATTTCCTCTTACTGCACTGTTTTTTCAGTTTCAATAAGGTATCTCTCAATTCCTGCTTTTCTACATTTATCTATAACATACACAACGTTTTTAAAAGGAACGTCCTTATCTGCCCTCAGGACAACAACTTTTTTTGTTTTCTTTAAACCTTTTAAGAGTTTTTCAAGTTCTTCTTTGCTAACTTTTTTATCGTTGAAAAAAACTACTCCATCTTTTTTTATAGAAATTGTGATGACCTTTTCTTTGATTTCTTTCGCTTCTCCTGTTTCTGATTTTGGAAGATTTACAGGTATTTTCCCTTCAACCATAAATGTAGCTGTTGCCATGAATATAATAAGAATAACTAAAACTATATCCACAAAGGGAGTCATATTTATTTCAGCGATTTCCTTCTCATTTTCGTCTATAAGTCTTCTCATGATTCTATCTCTTGGGGGAGGTTCTTTTTGTACTCATATATAAGCAAGATTTTTTTTATTTTCCTGACAAAGTAGTTGTAGGACATAACACAGGGAATAGCAACAAATAGACCTAAAGCTGTAGCTACAAGAGCCTGGGATATACCTTCCATAACTACCCTTACACCAAACTCATTTGAAACCCCAAGGTCATGGAAAGCTTTCATAACCCCAAGGACTGTACCAAAAAGTCCTATAAAAGGAGCATTGTTTCCAAATGTTGCAAGTATCCCTAACCTTTTCTCAAGTAAGAGTTTTAAATCTACAGGTTCATACTCAAGCATGTTTTTTTCTAACCTGTAGATAGATATGAACCTTTCTATAATGACAGCTACAGATATGAAACTCATTATAATGAGGAGTACCAGAACCGGGTCTTCTCCTATAAGGGAAATCTGGAGAAGTTTTTGTGTTATGTTCATTTATTTACCTTCCTTCACAAGATACTCAACATCTTTTACTATATCATCTACAGGAAGATACATACTTTTAAACTCTTCAACAATATTTCCGTTCTTATCAATAACTGTTAGTTTTGCTGAATGGTCTATCATTCTATGTTTCATCACCATCCCGTCATGTTTCATTTCCATTATACCTTTATCTTTAACATACACATCATAATCTTCCCATACTTTTTTTAGTGCTTCTTTGCTTCCTGTCAAAAATATCCATCTGTTGAAACCTCTACTTTTCTTGTATTTCTTAAGTCTTTCTACAGTATCATCTTTTGGGTCAACAGTTATAAATACTATCTGGTATTTACCTTTTAACCCTTTTTTATCAAGCTGGGTTTCAACCTGTTTTAAAAAAGCTGTAATTGTAGGACAGACATGGGGACACTGGGTGTATCCATAAGTGATTAAAACTACTTTTCCTTTTAAACTGGAAAGGGAAAATTTTTTACCTTCGTCTGTTATCAGGTTGTCTATCTGTGGAGCTTTTTTAGGAAAACCTTTTGTTGAACCGTGTAGCTGGTAAGAATAAGAAAAAGAGAAAATAAGAACCAGTAAAGAAAACACAGGGAGAAATAACCTTTTCATTTTTTACCTCCTTGTTAGTTTTACGTTAAATTCTATACAAAAATAATATATATTTAACTTTAAAATAAAAAGTGTAAAAAAAATTGACACTTTTTCAATAATGAGTTAAGTTAATTCAGAATACAGAATATAAAAATTTTTGCATAAAATCAGGTGGAGGGCTTCATGATAACTAAAAAACCTCTGTTAAAAATCTTTTTATTTTTCGTTTTTGCCATCTTAGTAAGTTGTGGTGGTGGCGGTGGTGGAAGTTCTTCAAGTGAAAATCCTGTAAATCCTCCCCCAGTTTCTCCTTCAAGTTTTTCATTGATAAACGGTTTCATTTATGTGGGGAATGATATCAATCAGTACCCTGATGGTCTCACAACCACTGTAGAGCTACTATCTTTAGACAGAAACCAGCAAGAGATTGATAGAAAAACTATTTCTACAACAAACGGCAGATTTTCAATGAACGTTTCTTTAAGTCAGAACGGAGGAAGATTAGTTATAACAGCATCTTCAGATGGATATACCCCTGGTACAAAAACTATTGATTACAGTTCCCCTGAAGACCTTAATAACCTGAAGATAGGTATTAAAATTGACCCTGTTAAAAAAACTGTTGTATCTATCCAGAAAATAAACCTCACATCTATAAACGGCAAAACTGTAAAGGTTTATTTCTTTAAAGATGGAAAAAAGGTTATATCAACAAATTCTTCATCTGGGCAGGGAAAACTTTTACTCTCTTTAGCAATTCCTGTTAAAAAGATGAGTTCAGACACCCAAAAACTTCTCATCTCCTACAAAGGTTATAAACCAAGTAACCCTGAAGATTACCAGAACTTTCCAGGCACAGAAACAGATGAAGGTAATGACCTTGTGTCTGTAGGATTTTTTACTTTAGACATTAAAGACCCTAAAACAGGAAAGTCTCCTTTTAACAGAATTGAAACACAACTTGCAAGGAATAAAGGTGAATACTACAGACTTCTAACTTATGTTGATTGTGAACAACTGAAGAAAATAAGGGAAATATTACCATCTTTAGATGAAGACCCTGATAAAGAGGGAGTACAGCTTACATTCTATGCTTTTGACGCTGATAGAGGCGTATGGGTGAAAGCAGGTGAAGGAACATTTGTTGACAGCTATAACGTTAACTATTCAGAGTTTGGTGAAGACCCAGATACAATAGATACAGCCTGGGACTACATTATTTTTAATGGATGTGTAAAAGATAGCAGCTGTTTCCTTACTCCGAACTCTTCTGCATGTGTAGATGTTGACAATGATGGAACAGATGAAGATGTATCCTGTATAGCGAACCATGTAATAACAGATGAAGATAAGATATGTGAAGATATTGACCCTGTTTATGTTGTTGTAAGCGTTACAAATCCTTCACTTGAATGGAAAAATTTAGACTACATCAAACCAAAGACTAAAAAAATCAGATTTTCTATAGTTGCTAAAGATGACGAAGGAAACCCTGTTTCTATACCTGTATTTGTTGAAGACGCAGGGAACGGTTGTGTAGAGTATGCTCAAGGGTACACGTCTTCAATAACAGGAAAAGCACAGATAGAAACATTAAAGTACTGTAATAACACTTCCGTAAACATAAGCTACATAAATCCGTTTACAAATACTTTTCAGACTTACTCAAATAATCCTGTTGAAGTTCAGGATAACGGCCAGATAGATATAACAATATTTAACACTCTCACATGTAAAGTTAAAGGAAGAGTTGTGGATGCAAATACAGGAAAAGCTTTAGCAGATATACCTGTTTCAATATACAACCTTTATTACTATCAGGGGTTAATAACAGATAATGATGGAAACTTTGAAACCTTTGTTCCCTGTGATGAGGTTTTAAATGTTTCAGTGTCTTATAACTACTACAATCAAAAACAGTTTAACGTTGATAACGTTAAAAACTTCAATGAGGTTTCAGACAGCAATAAAACAGTTATCTTAGAAGACTTTCCTGTAGAAAACTATCCTCCATATGGAAGCGGAACATTATCCACATACGCTACAAAATGGGGAGAACAGATAACAGCTTATATTAACGTATGGGATACAGAAGGAGATATTCCAATAAAATACAAACTTAAGATTGTTAACAGTGATAATGATGAAAAGTACAGTAAATCAGGGGAAATCAATGGAAACTACGCAAGCTTTGAAATTCCAATAGATACGTCAAATCTTCCTAAGACAGATGCTGATTATTACGTTTACTTACTCCTTGCTGACTCAAAATACACAGGGGATATCACAACCCAAAGTCAGAAAGTAAGAACTGTTTATATTGGAAAGCTTCTTGTAAATGTTCAGAACTCACCTCCAACAATAGATAACTTTTATGTATTACCTGAAACTGTAAGTAGACCAGGAAAAACAATAACTTTCTACGGTTCTGCTTACGATATAGACGGAAATGATATAAAAAATCCCTACATAGAGTACAGATGCTTTGACATGGACAACAACACAATTGAAAGTAATGAAGTAGATGGAAAAACTCTTTTAACAGAAGGAACACAGGATTTTGTTATACCTTCAAACCAGAATATAAGAAGATGTATCTTTTTCTGGCATGTGTCTGATGGTGAAGATGAAACTGTATCTCCTGAGGTAGCTGTTTCAGTACAGAACACCCCACCATCTGTTCTCATATGGCCAGAAGAGGAAGTAGTTTCTTTTGAAGAAAAAGAGACAAAGATTTACGCAGAAGTATTTGATATAGATGGTGACACTGTTTCTTGCAAATGGTATGTGAATGGTATTCTTGATAATGACCAGAACAGTTGTCAGGAGTACAACCTTGACCTATCAAACTTTGACGCCAACCAACAGATAAATGTAAGAATTGAAGCAACTGATGGAATAGACACAACTTCTAAAGAAACAACTATCTACTACGGTAGAAAAGGAAATATAGAAATAATAATTCAGTAGGAGGGTTTTTTTATGATGAGAAGAAAAAGTTTAAGAAAACTACTTGCATCAGCAATGCTTGCTGGAGTTCCAGCTATCTTAGCATCCTGTGGAACAGGGGGAGAAGCATCTTTAAACGGAGATAGAAGTGTAGGTACTGCTTCTTTAAATGTTGCTGTTAAATTTCCAGATAGTGATGGGGTTACTCCACAGTTTATATCCCAGAGAGCCCAGTGTATAGAAGTTGATTATATGAGAGGAGACCCTTATAAACATGTTATTCTAACTCCATCCTCTCCAACTGGTCAGATACAAAACATTATCCCGGGAATGTCTCACATTCGTGTTGTAGCAACGGATACAGCTGACAGTGACCACTGTACCGGTCAGAAATTAGATGAAATCAATATAGCTGCAAATATTAAAGAAGGGGCTAACCAGCTGACAGCTACACTTATAGGAAATGCTAAATGGAAATTTGTTGATGAAAATGACCAACCTGCTCCTATTGTTCTAAACAAAACTTATCCATCTTCACAGGAAGAAATAGATTCTTTTAATCTGTTCCCTGGAATGCCAGATATGATAGGACCTTCTTCTGTAGATTTAACTAAACCTTTTTATAAATCAGATTACACAGTAGTTTTCAAAGGGAAAAACCTTTATGTTCATGAAGATAATAATTCAAAATGTACAGAACCTGAAACATGTATAACAGACGGTTGGTATTTATTACAGTTTATTGGACCATCTACAACAAATAACGCGTTTGAAACAAACGATGTAAATTTAATGCCAGACAATGACAGTGGACAGATTGAAAGGTTCTTTACAATAATTGGAATGAGACCTGGAGATGATGAATATGAGGGATATTACGGATATTATGGTCCTGGATACTACAGCTCTAACTTTACTATTGAACAGCCAGATAACACAAACGTTATAGATGACTGGGAAAGCAGATTCAGTTATACAACTGTTGTATCTGCTAATAGAATGGAAGGTGTACTTGCTGAAGTTGCTATATACTCAAGTAATGATAATATCCTATGTTCCTTTGATAACGAAGGGAATAACACATTCCCATGTCCTCCAAACTTAGAAGACCATATAAATGGAGATATAGGTCCTGCTTCTATAAAAACAGTTTCTCTCGGCAGTGGAATATCTACACAATCTATAGATAATGACAACTGTTATAGAAACTCAACAATTACAGAAGAAGAAATGGTAGATTATATTCATTCTCCGTTTGTATACTGTGAGCCAACTACATACCGCTGTGATTACAACCTTGATGGTGTTATAAATGACAACGATGATATGAACGGTGATAACGACGTTAACCAGCTTGATAACTATTACATAATCAAAAGAAATGTTTCAACTGGTGATATCTGTTTACATCCATTCAGAGCAAAAGCTGAAGAGATACCACTAACTGAATTAAACGTAACACTACAATAAAAAAAGCTCCCCTTCAGGGGAGCTTCTATACACATCTATAGCTAACATTTTCCATCTGTTTTAATCTTTCCTTTAATGTCTCTTCATACTTTTTAGGTGAAAAACCTTTTATCCTTGCAGAGCCAGACCTTACAGATGCTTCAGCAACAGCTTTTGAAACATACAAAAACAAGTCTCTATCAAAAGGAGAAGGAATAAGGGAACCTTTCTTTTTTCCTAAATCAGAGATAGCTTTTACAGCAGAAATTACCATTTCGTCGTTTATATCTCTTGCTCTTGTATCAAGGGCTCCCCTAAAAATATATGGAAAAGCAATAACATTATTTATCTGGTTTGGATAATCACTTCTACCTGTTGCTATAACAACATCTTTCCTTATTCTAAAAGCTTCCTCTGGATTTATTTCTGGTACAGGATTAGCAAGAGCAAAAACGATGGGATTTTTGTTCATTGATTTAATCATTTCCTCAGAGAGTATATTTCCTTTAGACAGACCTAAGAAAACATCAGCTCCTTTTAGAACATCTTTTAACTGGGTTTTTTCTGTTTCTACTGCAAACTCTTTTTTATAAACACTTAAATCCTTTCTGTTTACAGATATAACACCTTTACTATCACACATGTATATATACCTGACCCCTAATTTTTTAAAAAGTCTCCCACAGGCTATAGCAGCAGCCCCAGCTCCATTTATAACAACCTTAACTTCACTGATTTTTTTCCCTGTTAAATCAAGGGCATTTAAAAGAGCTGCTGCAGAAACGACAGCTGTTCCATGCTGGTCATCATGCATAACAGGAATATCAACTTCCTTTTTCAATCTACTCTCTATTTCAAAACATTCTGGAGCTTTTATATCCTCAAGATTAATCCCACCAAAAGTTGGAGAAATAGCCTTTACAATCTCGCAGAATTTATCAGGGTCTTTTTCTGACACTTCTATATCAAAAACATCTATATCAGCAAAAATCTTAAAAAGAACCCCTTTCCCTTCCATAACTGGTTTACTGGCAACAGCCCCTATATCTCCAAGTCCTAAAACAGCAGTTCCATTTGATATAACAGCAACAAGATTTGATTTGTTTGTATATTCGTAAGCTTTTAGAGGATTTTCCTTAATCTCAAGACACGGAAAAGCCACTCCCGGTGTGTATGCAAGGGAAAGCTCCTCTCTGGTTTTTGACGGTTTTGAAGGGATAACTTCTATCTTTCCTGGCTTGCACTCTTTATGGTATTTTAAAGCTTCTTCTTTTGTTATCTTCATAAACTCCTCCGTAATCCTGATTGTGGATTTAACAACTTTCTTAGTATAATACTTCATTAAAAAATAACAGATTTTCAGGAGTAAAGAGTTGGATAAAAAGAAAAAAGAGCTTCCATTTGAAGAAGATGTAGATTTAGAGTTTGAATACAAAGTTTTTATGATTTTAGACAAATTAAAGAAATACAAGCTATTTATAATCGGAGGTTTTATAGCTTTAATCATTGGTATTGTTGCTGTTTTTGTTGTAAAAGAAGAAAAACAGAAAGTCTTAAATGAAGCTTCAAAACTTGCCTACCAGATAAAGCTTGCTTACGAGTCTGATAATGAACAAAAAGCAAACTCCCTTATAAACTCTTTTAAAAGTAAATACTCAGACACACCTTTTATGAAACTTGTATTATCCTATGAACTTAAGCTAAAGGAAAAAAAAGATTTACCTTCTGCAGGGGAAATAGCAAAAAAAATAAAAAATTTACTTGAAACAAAGCAGTTAAAATCAGGTTATACTGAGTACCAGGGCTATGTTTTCCACGAAGAAAATAAAGATGATAACGCTTTAAAATTCTTAGGTTCTATTGAAAGAAAAGATTACAATTTCATATCAGCCCAGCTTTTAACAGCTTTTATACTCAAAAAACAAGGTTCAATAGAAGAAGCTAAATCAATATTTACACAGATAAGTCAGGAGA
Organism: uncultured Aquificales bacterium; assembly: GCA_964582875.1. Lineage (GTDB taxonomy): Bacteria > Aquificota > Aquificia > Aquificales > Hydrogenothermaceae > JAADDV01. The sequence continues at coordinate 22,162 of CAZOTZ010000016.1, forward strand.
GCGGTTTTAAATATTTCAGTGCAATAGCCAGAGAAAACCTTTAACGGAGGAACTCATGGAAAAAAAAGAAAAACTGTATGAAGGAAAAGCAAAAATAATATATGCCACAGATGAACCTGATAAAGTGATAGCTTACTACAAAGATTCTGCTACAGCATTTGATGCTGTAAAAAAGGCGACAATTGAAGGAAAAGGAATTCTTAATAATAAAATCGCTTCATTTTTCTTTAAACTTCTAAATGAGAAAGGAATTCCTACCCACTTCATAAAACAACTTTCAGACAGGGAAATGCTTATATACAAAGTTGAGATAATACCTGTTGAGGTTGTTGTAAGGAACATAGCTGCAGGAAGTATTGTAAAAAGACTCGGTATCAAGGAAAAAACAGAGTTTAATCCACCACTAATTGAGTTTTATCTTAAAAATGATGAGCTCCACGACCCTATTATATGTGAGCAACATATATACGCCATGGATTTAGCAAAACCTGAAGAAGTAGAAAAAATGAAAGAACTCGCTTTAAAAGTTAACGATATACTCAAGGAGTTTATGGCTAAGCAGGGAATTCTCCTTGTTGACTTTAAGCTTGAGTTTGGAAGAAAAGATGGAGAAGTAGTCCTTGCAGATGAGATTTCCCCAGATACATGTAGATTCTGGGATATGAAAACAGGGGAAAGTCTTGATAAAGATAGATTTAGATTTGACCTTGGAGACCTTATAGAAGGATACACAAAAATACTTGAGAAGATAGAAAAGAATGATTAACAGCAGTTTTTTTATTGTTTGAAAGATTTAAAATGTATACTATATATATTCCCATTATTAACTAAATGAGGTGGTTAAATGTCTTTTCAGTTTACAGAAGAGCAGATAAAAAGGTACAGCAGACATATAATTCTCCCAGAAGTGGGAGGTAAAGGTCAGGAAAAACTCCTGAAATCAAAAGTTCTTGTTGTCGGTGCAGGAGGTCTTGGCTCCCCTTCCCTTTACTACCTTGCAGCTGCTGGAGTTGGAACTATAGGTATCGTTGATTTTGATGTTGTTGATTTTTCAAACCTCCAGAGGCAGATACTCCACAACACAGAAAGGGTAGGTGTCCCTAAAGTTGAATCAGCAAAAATGACCCTTGAAGCTTTAAATCCAGATGTAAAAGTAGTTGCATACAACCAGAGACTCCACAAAGGAAATGTCCTTGATATAATCAAAGATTACGATATCGTTTTAGATGGTTCTGATAACTTCCCTACAAGATTTTTAGTTAACGATGCCTGTTATTTCTTAGGAAAGCCTCTGGTATCAGCAGCTATTCTAAGGTTTGAAGGTCAGCTTACAACATTTGATTACAGGAACAAAGAAGAATCACCATGTTATAGATGTTTATTCCCAGAACCTCCACCACCAGGGCTTGTACCATCATGTCAGGAAGCAGGACTTTTAGGGGTTGTAGGTGGAATAATGGGAACTCTTCAGGCAAACGAAGCTCTAAAACTTATACTTGATATAGGGGAACCATTAGTTGGAAAACTCCTTGTATTTGATGCTTTAACAACAGAATTTAATATAGTTAAGCTTAGAAAAGATAAAAAATGTCCTTTATGTGGCGAAAATCCTACAGTAAAAGAGCTAATAGAGTATGACCAATCCTGTGATGTTCATTTCTAAAGGAGTAGAAGATGGCTGATATAAAAGTAGATAGAGAACTTGATTTGAAAGGGGAAGTCTGTCCTTTCACATTTGTTAAAAGTAAGTTAATAATGGAACAGATGGACAAAGGGCAGGTTTTAAGGGTTATACTTGATTACAAACCATCAGTTGAAAATGTTCCTAAAAGTATGAGAGAAGAAGGACAGGAAGTTTTAGAAGTTAACCAGATAGGTGAAAATCTCTGGGAAGTAATAGTAAGGAAAGTAAGATGAATTTACTAATAATAATGGCAAGTAATCCTTATTCCCATGACTTTAATACAGTTGTAAAACTTATAGAATCTTCCCTTAACAAACAACACAAGACAAAAATATTTTTTATGGCTAACGGTGAGTACTGTCTTTTAAGAGAAGAGATAAAACAGCTCCACGAAAAAGGTCTTGAGGTTTACTACTGTGCCCATAATGCAGAACAGAGAAAAATAAAGCCTGAAAGCTGGGCTGAAAGTAGTAGTATGTACGGACTTTCAAAGTTAATATCAGAAGCAGACAAAGTCCTTATTTTTGATTAAGGGGAAAAAATTGGCTAAGAAAAAAGTTGTTGTTGTTATAAAATCAAATCCTTTTAGCTGGAAGGTTTTTGAAGCTTTAAGGCTTGCTGTTGGAATATCTATGGAACATAAGACCTATGTTATTTTTATGAAAGATGGTATATACACCCTTACAGACTGGAAACCAAAAATGATAGGAATAGAACCTATTGATAAATCTATAGAAGCCCTTGGAATGATGGAAGCTGAAATAATAGCAGAAGAAGAAGCAATAAGGGAAAGGGGAGTAAAGCTGAAAGAATGGCCAACAAAAATAAATGTTATGCCCAAAGACAATATATCAGATATTATAAAAGAATCTGAGGTGGTTCTCACATGGTAAATACTGTCTGGATTATAAAAAGACCTGCAGACTTTCCAGAAATAGAAATGATAGAGGATGAGGACTTTATAATCCTTATACAAGATGCTGTTTTGAGAACCCCCTCTGTTGAACAAAACTGGGCTGTATGCAGAGAAGATGCAGAAGCAAGAAATATTAAAATACCTGAAGACAAACTTATCTCTTACGACGATATAATAGACCTTATAGAAAAGGCAAGTAAGGTTGTTGTATGGTAAAGAAAATAGGTATCACTTTAGGGGACCCTTCAGGTATATCTCCGGAAATCCTTGTAAAATCATACGACAAACTTCCAAAGGCTATATACATAGTATACGGTAGCAAAAAAGCTATAGAAAAAGCTGAAAAACTCGTTGGTAAAAAAATCCCTTTCAAGGAAATTTTATTTCCCCTTGAAGCTTACGATGAAGGTTTTTATCTGATAAACATGCATGATAAAGACTACCAGTTAGGGAAACCTTCTGAAGAAACAGGGAAAGCTTCTATTGCTTACCTTGCTGCTGCTACAAACGACATTCTTAAACACCAGCTTAATGCTATTGTTACCCTTCCAATCTCAAAAGAGTATACAATGAAAGCAGGCTTCAAATTCGCAGGGCATACAGATTACCTTGCATATAAATCAAAAGTGTTTGATTACATCATGATGCTTGCATGTGATGAGCTGAAAGTTGCTTTAATGACAACACATATACCCCTTAAAGAAGTTCCTTCAAAAATCACATATACTGGCATAAGACTTAAAGTAAAACTACTTGTTAAAGAGATGGAGAGTAAGTTTGGTATAAAAAATCCAAAGATAGCAGTCCTTGGGCTAAATCCCCATGCAGGTGATGGGGGAAACATAGGTAATGAGGAAGTTGAAATAATACAGCCTGCTGTTGATTCCCTGAAAAAAGAAGGGATAAATGTATATGGGGTGCTTTCTGCTGATACAGCATTTAACAGAAGAAAGGAGTTTGATGTTTATTTAGCTATGTACCACGACCAGGGATTAATTCCTCTAAAATTACTCTGTTTCAAAAAAGCCGTTAACATAACCCTTGGTCTTCCATTTGTGAGAACATCACCAGACCACGGCACAGGTTTTGATATAGCAGGAAAAAACTTAGCAGACCCATCTTCTTTTATAGAAGCTGTAAAACTTGCCCATAGATTAGCAAAGGAAGAT
>CAZOTZ010000017.1:0-25900 GCA_964582875.1 uncultured Aquificales bacterium
AACTCCCAGTCTACGAGACATCCAGCTGTGAAGCAGGAAACTTCTCAGAAGTTGGCGAGCTTGCAAAGGGAGCAAGCTCCTCAATTTATTGAGGAGTAGTTCACAAGATAATCTAATAGTCGTATATAAGAGATGTTAAAAATGTTGTATCTGTTTTCTTTATACCTGTAGATGGTGGGGAATGTTGATAGGCAATCTTGTATCCAACACCAAGGGAAAAATGGGCATTTATTTTAACTTCTAATCCTGTTGAAGAATTTATGTAGTAAATTTTGTACTCTTTAAATGATTGAAGGTAGTTTAAATCTTCTTTGAATTTTAAATTTTCTCTGATATTCCATTGGTATAAAATTTCTGCTTTTCCTGAGGTATAATCATCTGTAGCCCCAGATTTTAAATCTTCAAATGTATAACCTAAAGAAACAAGTCCTTTTAGTTGATGTTTTTTTGTTTTTATAAAGTCGTATCCTAAACCAAATCCCCAGACTGTCCTGTAATCAAACCCTGAAAATCTGTCCCGTAAATAATCACCTTGAATAAACCCAAAAAGCTTTTTTGTCAGAAGTCTTTCCCATCTACCAAGCAGGTAAAATTTGTTTGTGTTTTCTTTGTTATCTGTTTTACCGTACAAAAACTCCCCTTTAAAACTGTACCTGTTTATTACTTCTTCTTTTTTAGCTTCTGTTTTTACAGATAGAGTTTCAGTATCAGAGTTTCCTGATGTTTTTACATAAGAAACCTCACTGTGGATTTTCCATCTATCTTTAGCGAACACTGGGGATACAGCAAAAATAAACAAAAATAGAAAAAGTTTTTTCATGGATTACCGTAGTAGATATTTTCTTTTTATTATATATCAGGGAAAACAGATTTTGTTGTGATAAGAAAAAAGGAAGCCTGATGGCTTCCTTCTTATCATTTGATTATTTTTGCTACTACTCTTCTGTTTTTGGCTCTTCCTTCTTCTGTATCATTTGGTGCAACAGGCATGCTTTCACCATACCCTTTAGCTATTATCCTATCTGGAGATATGCCAAACTTTTCAACAAGAACTTTTTTTACAGCTTCAGCTCTTTTCTGGGACAGTTTCAGGTTGTATTTTGCAGAACCTCTATCATCTGTATGACCTTGAATTTCAACTTTTATAGATGGATTTTCTTTTAAGAATTTAGCAAATTTTTCAATAACTGGAAGGTACTCTGGTTTTATATCTGCTTTGTCTGTATCAAAATGTATCTCAAGTTTTGCCTCAACGAAGCATCCTTTTTTATCAACTTTGAAGCCTTTAGGTGTGTCAGGACATCTATCCATATAATCAGGGACACCATCCATATCAGAATCAACAGGACATCCATTTTTATCAACTTTAGCTATTTTAGGTGTATCAGGGCACTTATCTTTATAATCAGGAATACCGTCTTTATCGCTGTCTAAAGGACAACCTACATTATCAACTTTTACTCCTGATGGTGTATCTGGACACATGTCTTTGTCGTCAGATACACCATCCTTATCTGTGTCTATTACACACCCGTTTTTATCAACTTTGAAGCCTTTAGGTGTGTCAGGACATCTATCCATATAATCAGGGACACCATCCATATCAGAATCAACAGGACATCCATTTTTATCAACTTTAGCTATTTTAGGTGTATCAGGGCACTTATCTTTATAATCAGGAATACCGTCTTTATCGCTGTCTAAAGGACAACCTACATTATCAACTTTTACTCCTGATGGTGTATCTGGACACATGTCTTTGTCGTCAGATACACCATCCCTATCTGTATCTACTACACCTCCGAACAGAAAATCAATTCCTAAAGAAGGAACAAAATCATGTCTTCCTTTCCACAGGTAAAAATCCTGGAGACTTAGTCTTACACCAAACCAGTTTGTTATAAGGTATCTTAAACCAATGGCTCCATATATACCTGTCAGCGATTTATGGTTAAGTATATTTCCACCAATACCTAATGACACATAAGGTATCAATTTTTCCCACGAGTTTTCATAATAACTACCAAAAATAGCCCAATCATAAGAATCCCTATCTGCTTTTACATGTTTAAGTGTAGTCTGTCCATATCCTGCGTATAAGCCAACTCCAAAGCTTGTAAACACTTTTTCCAAAAGAACACCACCAAAGGAATAATTTTTTAATTTGTATTGATTCCCTCTAAACTTGGTAGTCCTTTTTGAATCAAAGAAATGATATCCAATCTGTGGAGAATAGATAAACTTATCTTTTATCCCTTCTGCGAAAGAAGTTCCAGCTATAGTCATGCTCAGCGCTGCAATAGTCATCTTCCTAAAAAGCATTCTAAAAACCTCCTTTGTTTTTCATATATATATATTAACTCTTTTTTAATTTTATAGTTAAAACTACAGTTTAATGATATTTTGTCAATATTTGGTGTTTGTTTTGTGGTGGTTTTGGATATTTTTAGAGCTTAAAAGTTTTTAATAAAGTAATATTAATATTCGCATTTCTAATAATTTAAAATGCCACTATGGAAAATTCTTCTCTGTTTTTAAGTTTAATTTTGTAAAGAACATTTACAGAAAAATTCTTTTCTGAAGGATTTTTTATTCGTTTTTTTATATAATAATTGCAAAATATTTGCATTAGCATTTGGAGGTAAAAATGAAAAGGTTGTTGCTTTTAGCACTTATAGCACCGGCTTCTTTTGGATATCAGTTATCTTCTCTATCTGTGGAAACTGCTTACAAAACAAGTACTGTATCCAGCTTTATTACTTCTCCTTATGATGTTATTACAGGTGAAGAGATAGAAGAAAAAAAGCCTTTTTTTCTTAATGACATACTTCAAAATAAGGCAGGCATATCTTTTTCATCTAATGGTGGTTTTGGTCAGATAACATCTCTGTATTTGTGGGGTATGGAGCCAAAAAGAACATTAACTCTTATAGAAGGAATAAGAGTTAACGACTTTACAACCCCAAACATTTCAGCTTCTTATGAGCATATACTTCTTGAGGATATAAACAGAATAGAAATAATCAAAGGAACTCAGTCTGGAGTGTGGGGTGCTGATGCAGCTGCAGGTGTGATTAATATTATCACAAAGCAACCTGAAGAAGGGTTAAGGGTTAAACTTTATGGATTAACAGGTAGTTACAGTACCCAGAAAGAAGGATTGAGGCTTTCTTTTAGAAATACCAAAGGATATATTCTTCTAAGCTACCTTCGTTTTAAAACATTAGGTTTTTCTGCTGTGGAGCCAACAAAGGACAATGATATGTATGGAAAAAGATGGGATGAGCTTGGTTTTGAAAAAGACCCTTATAAAAATGAAACTCTAAGTTTAAAAACAAAATGGAATATAACTGAAAATGATACTTTTCAGACTTATTTGAGAACTGTTGATGCTGTTGTTCATTACGACAGTGTTGATTTTGTTTCAGGAAAACCAGTTGACGCCCCTGATGGTCCATTTACATTAAACCATTCATCCCAGAAATTCTTTAAGTTTCAGTATGATAAAAAGATAAATAACAATAGAATCACTTTGTTAACATCTAAATCAAAGTTTAAAAGAAGTCAGTATGGGGGATATGAAGGGGAGTACAGGGAATACACAGTCAAAGATAGATTTGATTATTTACAGAATGGATTTGTTTTAGTAGGTGCTTCAAGACAGGATTTTATACACCAGAAAAGTGGTGGAACTACTTTAAATAGAAGGTACCATAACTATGGATACTATCTCACAAACGTTGTAAAGGTAAAAAAAACAGTACTATCCCAATCTATTAGACATGATAGTTACAGTTCATTTAAAGATAAGACTACATGGAAATTAGGAATAAAACAAACTATCTTTAAAAATTTTTACATTTCAGGAAACTGGGGAACAGCTTACAATGTTCCTACAATAGACCAGCTTTACAATCCATGGTGGGGAAACAAAAATCTAACCCCTGAAAACACTTTAGAATGGGATGTATCTGTTGGATATAAAAGTTTCTCTTTAACTTACTTTAATCAAAAAGTAAAAAATCTTATTGATTATGACTTTTCAACTTACAAGTACAAAAACTTTGTAGGAAAATCAAAAATAAATGGAATTGAAACAAGATACAGCAGGTTCATAGAACCGTTAAAACTATTTCTGTCTATTAATTACACATATTTAGATGCTAAAAAGCCTGATGGTTCTAAACTCCCAAGGAGACCCCAGAATAAAGTAGGATTTGATGTTGTGTTTTACCCTGATGAAAACGTTATTTTAGGTTTCTCTGGTATTTATATAGGAAAAAGAAAAGATACAGATGGGGCTAAAACAGGTTATTACACAGTAATAAACAGTTATTTTAATGTAAGAGTAAGTAAAAATATTGAAGCTTATTTAAAACTCAACAATATAACAGACACTTACTACCAGACAGTTGATGGATATGCAACAGAAGGAAGGTCAGTTTACGCAGGAGTTGACTTAACTTTCTAAATCTTAGAAAGCCCTTCTAAGGGCTTCTTTTTCTATAAATAATCACCTCTTCTTGGTTATATAATATTTCCTTATGAAAATTTTCAGTGAGGTGTAGAATTGCAAAAGTTCATATTTATAACAGGTGGTGTTCTGTCTTCACTCGGAAAAGGTGTGACATCTGCAAGTATCGGAACACTTTTAGAAGAAATGGGATATAAAATAACCTTTTTAAAGCTTGACCCTTATCTTAACATAGACCCAGGGACTATGAACCCTTACCAGCATGGTGAAGTTTACGTTACAGAAGACGGAGCAGAAACAGACCTTGATTTAGGGCATTACGAAAGATTTACAAATGTTGTTCTTACAAAATACAACAATACAACATCAGGGAAACTTTATTACACACTCCTTGAAAAAGAAAGAAGAGGAGCTTTTTTAGGTGCAACTGTACAGGTTATACCCCACTTCACAAATGAGATTATAAGGAGCATTGAAAAGGCAGCAGCTGATTCAGATGTAGCCCTTGTAGAAATAGGAGGAACTGTTGGAGATATAGAAAGTTTACCTTTCCTTGAAGCTATTCGTCAGATGGGACTTGAGTTAGGAAAGGAAAATTCTCTTTTTATACATTTAACTTATGTTCCTTACATATCTGTTGCTGGAGAATTAAAAACAAAACCAACCCAACACTCTGTTAAAGAACTCAGGGCTATAGGTATACAGCCAGACATAATCATATGTAGAGCAGACAGAAAAATTCCTAAACCTATAAAAAGGAAAATTGCCTTATTTACCAATGTTAGTGAAGATGCCGTTTTATCGGCTCCTGATGTTGATGTGATTTACAGAATTCCACTGATACTGAAAAAAGAGAAGTTAGACCAGGTAATAGCAAAACACCTTAACCTTGAGTATAAAGAGCCTCAACTAAAAAAATGGGAAAAGATAGTAAATACTTTAACTAAACTTGAAAAAACCGTTGATATAGGTATTGTTGGAAAATACGTTGAACTAAAAGATGCTTATAAAAGTATATCTGAAGCCCTTACCCATGCCCAGATACCAAATAAAGTTAAAGTAAATATCCACTGGATTAATGCAGATGAAATTACAGAAGAGAATATAGAAGAAAAGCTTGGAAGTTTAGATGGTATCCTTGTTCCCGGCGGTTTTGGAGAAAGGGGAATAGAAGGAAAAATACTCACAGCAAAGTATGCAAGGGAAAATAACATCCCTTATTTCGGAATATGTCTTGGAATGCAGGTAGCAGTTATTGAGTTTGCAAGGAACGTAGCAGGTTTAAAAGAAGCCCATTCAACAGAGTTTGACCCTGAAACACCTTACCCTGTTATTGACCTTATGCCAGAACAGAGAACCATTGATAAAAAAGGCGGAACTATGAGACTTGGAGCTTACAAATGCACCCTTGTAGAAGGAACAAAAGCTTACAATATTTATAAACAGAAAGAAATCTACGAAAGGCACAGGCACAGGTATGAAGTGAACCCAGAGTTTAGACCGTTGCTTGAAGAAAAAGGACTTATTGTGTCAGGGATTTATAAAGCAAAAAACCTTGTTGAAATAGTTGAACTTCCTGATGAAAAACACCAGTGGTTTGTTGCCTGCCAGTTCCATCCAGAGTTTAAAAGCAAACCATTTAATCCACATCCACTTTTTGTTGCTTTTGTAGAAGCATCTTACAAAAATAGGAAAAATAAGGACAATCAATGAGTAAACTTGATAAGCTTTTTAATCCTTCATCTATAGCAGTTATAGGGGCAACAGACAAAAAGGAAAAAGTTGGATATGCAATATTTAAGAACATTATAGATAGTGGATATAAAGGAAAAGTTTTCCCTGTTAACCGCAGACTTGACTTTTTAGAAGGTTATAAAGTTTACCATTCTGTAATGGAAATACAGGATAAAATAGACCTTGCAATAGTAAGTATACCTATCCAGTACGTCCCTGAAGTTTTTGACCAGCTTGGGAAAAAAGGAGTAGAAGCTGCTGTTGTTATATCTGCAGGTGGAAGAGAAACAGGAAAAAAAGGACTTGAGATAGAAGAAAAAATTTTAGAAAAAGCAAAAAGATACGGAATAAGGTTTTTAGGACCTAACTGCCTTGGATTTGCAAACACGACAATTGATTTAAATGCAAATTTTGGATTAGATAAACCATTGAAAGGGGATACAGCTTTTATATCCCAGAGTGGAGCATTATTTACAGCTATAATGGATTGGGCTTTAGAAGAAAAGATAGGTTTTTCCTATGCTATTAGTATAGGGAATATGGCTGATATTGAGTTTGGGGAACTTATTGATTACTTAGGAGAGAAAAAAGAAGTAAAAACAATACTTCTTTATATTGAAAGTCTCAGACAGGCAGAAAGATTTTTAAATTCTGCAAGAAAAGTATCCCAGAAAATCCCGATAATAGCTGTTAAAGCTGGAAGGTCTGAGGCAGGTCAAAAAGCTGCAGCTTCCCATACAGGAGCCTTAGGTGGAAAAGATTTTCTCTATTCTGCTTTCTTTAAAAGAAGTGGAGTTGTTAGAGCTGAAAATGTACTGTCCTTATTTGATATAACAGAAGCCATCTCAAAACAGCCTTTACCTGAAGGAAATAGATTCGTTGTCGTAACGAATGCAGGTGGTCCTGGAGTTATGGCGGCTGACGAGTTTGATAAAGTTGGTTTGAAACCTGCAGAACTGTCAGAAAATACATTAAAATCCCTTAATTCTTTTCTTCCACAGGTCTGGAGTCATGGAAACCCAGTTGACATAATAGGAGATGCATCTCCAGAGAGATACAGAAAAACATTAGAAGTTCTATTTGATGCAGAAGAAGTAGATGGAATTATATGTATACTCACTCCCCAGTATATGACTAAACCTTTTGAAACAGCACAGCAGTTTTTAGAGGTTTCCAGAGGACAGAAAAAACCTTTTTATTCAGTACTTCTTGGAGGTAAAAAACTAAAAAAAGCTAAAGATTTACTTGAGGAAAATGATATACCTGTTTTTGGTACTCCAGAAGAAGCTGTTGACACGATGTTTTTCAGCTATTCTTACAAAGAGTTAAAAGATTTTGTAAAAGAAGATAGATTTTTTTATAAAAAAGATGAAGAGAAATATAAAAAAGTAAGGAGTTTCCTGGAAGAAAAGATAAACAAAAAGAATTTTCTTTTGACCCACTATGAAACAAAAAAAATTCTTTCTATATATGGAATTCCAGTTAATGAAACTTATAATACAACATCGTTAGAAGAAGCTCTACAGTACGCTGAAAAAGTAGGATATCCAGTTGTTCTAAAGGTAAACTCTCCTGATATACTCCACAAAACAGAAGCTGGTGGAGTTATATCTGGAATAAAGAATGAAGAAGAGCTGAAAGAAGCTTACACACAAATTCTCAAATCAGTTAAAAAGTACAATCCAGATGCAGATATACATGGAATAACTGTTGAAAAAGAAGTTAAAGGAGATTTTGAGCTAATAGTAGGAAGTAGTTTTGACAAAATATTTAAACAGTACATAATGTTTGGAGCTGGAGGAACACTGGTTGAATTTGTAAAAGATGTATCTTTTGACTTGCTTCCTCTATCAGATATCTCTGCACTTAGACTTATAAACTCTACTAAGATTTCAAAGCTTCTAAAAAACGGATATAGAAACAAAAAACCTGTTGATATACAGAGATTAAGAGAGATAATTCTTAATGTTTCCAGACTTTTAACAGATTTTCCACAGATAAAAGAGCTTGATATAAACCCATTAATAGCAAAAGAGAAAGAGTTTTACGCTGTAGATGGAAGGATTAGATTGGAAGACTTTGAAGGTAAAAACACACTCTTTACCTAAAGGAGGAAAAAAAGTGATAAAAGAAGAGTTAACTCCTAAACAGATTGTTCAGGAGCTTGATAAATATATAGTAGGACAAAAAGAAGCAAAGAAAGCTGTTGCAATAGCCCTCAGAAATAGATGGAGAAGACAAAAACTACCTGAAGAACTTAGAGATGAAGTTATACCAAAAAACATTCTTATGATAGGACCAACAGGAGTTGGTAAAACAGAGATAGCAAGAAGACTTGCAAATCTTGTAGGAGCACCTTTTATAAAGGTTGAAGCAACAAAATTTACAGAAGTTGGTTATGTTGGAAGGGATGTTGAATCTATTATAAGGGAACTTGCTGAAGCATCTTTTAAAATGGTAAAAGCTGAAAAAATGGAAGAGGTTCAGGAAAAAGCAAAAAAACTTGCAGAGGAAAAGATACTTGATTATCTGGTTCCAAGGAAAGTGAAAAGGTACGGAACTTTTGAAACTTTTGAACAGGAAGAATCCCCAGCAAGGGAAAAATTTAGAGAGATGTTAAAAAATGGGGAGTTAGACAACAGGGTTATAGAAATAGAAGTAGAAGAAAAAACAGCTGTTGTTGGTGGAGTTATTGCCCCTGGAATGGAAGACCTTGAAAACCAGCTTAAAGACCTGTTTTCAAGCCTTGCCCCGAAGAAAAGAAAAAGGAGAAAAACGACAGTTAAAGAGGCAATGAAAATACTGCAACAACAGGAAGCTGAGAAACTTATAGATATGGATGAGGTAGCTTCAGAAGCAGTTTACAGAGCTGAGAACTACGGAATAGTATTTATAGATGAGATAGATAAAGTTGCAGGGAAATCATCTGGCTCTTCTCCTGATGTTTCAAGGGAAGGTGTTCAGAGGGATTTATTACCTATAGTAGAAGGAACAACAGTTTCAACAAAATACGGACCCATAAAAACAGACCATATTCTCTTCATAGCTGCAGGAGCATTCCACCTTTCAAAACCATCTGACCTTATACCTGAACTTCAAGGAAGATTTCCAATTAGAGTTGAGCTACAACCTCTTACAAAAGAAGATTTTGTGAAGATACTCACACAGCCAAAAAACGCACTTATAAAACAGTATAAAGCACTTATGGAGACAGAGGGTGTAGAACTTGAATTCACAGATGAAGCGATAGAAACAATAGCTGAAATAGCAGAAGAAGTTAACGAAAAAACAGAAAACATAGGAGCAAGGAGACTCCACACAATTTTAGAAAGGATAATGGAAGATTTTTCTTTTGAAGCTCCAGAACTTAAAGGTCAACATATAATCATAGATGAAAACCTTGTTCGTTCAAAACTTAAAGATGTTGTCCAGAATGAAGACCTGACAAGGTACATATTGTAAATGTAAATTCTTTATATTAAACTATTGTTTTGCTAAATTTAACAGATGGAGGAAGAAATGCACGCACTGATAAGAGAGATAGAAGAAGCTTATCTACCAAAAGATTTTCCTGAGTTTAGGGTTGGGGATACTGTAAAAGTCCACGTAAAGGTTAAAGAAAAAAACAAAGAAAGAATTCAGGTTTTTGAAGGTGTTGTTATAAGAATATCAGGAAGTGGAACAGGTAAAACATTCACAGTTAGAAAAGAGTCCTACGGGGTAGGTATAGAAAGAATTTTCCCTTATGCATGTCCTTCTATAGACAAAATTGAAGTATCAAAAAGAGGTAAAGTTAGAAGAGCTAAACTTTACTATCTTAGAGAAAGAAGAGGTAAGGCTGCTAAAATCAGAGAAATCAAAGAATGGGAAATCAAAAAGAGAGCAAAAGAATCTGCTGCAGCTAAAGAAGCACAAAATCAATAAATGCTTGAAATTGAAAAATCTTTATATAAAAAAGGGTTTAGCCGCATAGTAGGTATAGATGAAGCAGGAAGGGGACCTGTTGCAGGTCCCGTTGTTTCTGCTGCTGTTTTATTTCCTTCTGATGTAAAACCTTTTTTATTCAAAGACTCAAAAAAATTAACAGAAAAACAGAGAAAAGAAATCCTTAGAGAGATAAAAGAAAAAGCAGTTTCTATTGGTATAGGTGTTGTTTGTAGTACAGAGATAGACAGAATAAATATCTACAATGCAACAAAACTCGCTATGAAAAGGGCTTTAGAAGACCTGAAAGCAGATTACGACTTTATAATTACAGATTATGTTAAGTTTGACCCTTACCCACATATATCAGTAAAAAAGGCTGACGAAAAAAGTCTTTCTGTCGCTGCTGCCTCAGTGGTAGCAAAGGTTTATAGAGATGAGATAATGAAACAGTTCAGTAAAGTATATCCCCATTCCTTTGATAAACATAAAGGCTATCTGACAAAACAACACAAAGAAGAGATAAAAAAATACGGTTTAACTCCAATACATAGACGTTCTTTTAAAATAAGGTGATAAATGCTGAAAGTGAAAATAAACTCCCTTGAAGATTTGAAAACATTTACCGAAAAATTAGCAGAATGTTTAAAAGGAAATGAGCTAATTCTTTTAAAAGGAAACCTTGCATCAGGAAAAACAACATTCACAAGGTATCTTGTTTCATCTATAGATAAAGAAGCAGAAGAAGAGGTTAACTCCCCAACATTTACAGTTATGAACGTTTACGAAACAAAAAAATTTCCTGTTTATCATATAGACCTTTACAGGGTTAAAGATTTTGATTTTACAGATATTCTTGATACAGGGGTAGTAATTGTTGAATGGGCAGAAGAAGAGCTTTTAAATATAGATAATTTGCCTGTTATGTTTATAGAAATTGAGCCTGTAGGAGATACTGAAAGAATTTTAAAGATAAAACACAAAAATGCAGACTACTTAATTAACTGTATTGGGAATTAATACTTACTAAATATAGTTTTTCTTGGTTCCTTTGATACCCTCAGGAGAATTCCTGCACATACAGACATCATGAACAGAGAACTACCACCATAACTTATAAAAGGAAGTGTGAAACCAGTTGGAGGGAAAAGGCTTACATTAACAGCCATATGAAAAAGCCCTTGAAGAACAATAACGTAAGTGAGACCTACACCTAAAACCTGGGTAAAAATATCATCAGCGTTTATACTAATCTGAATTCCCCTGTACAGAATAAACAGAAAAACCAAAATGACAAACACAGCACCTATAAAACCTATCTCTTCACCGATTAAAGCAAAAATATAATCAGTATGAATTTCAGGCAGGTATTTTAGTTTCTGTGTCCCTGCGCCTATACCTTCCCCAAAAAAACCGCCTTTTGCAAATGCAAGAAGAGCTTGAAAAACCTGATATGCAGACTCCCCCCTATGGGATACAGGATTTAAGAAAGCTTCTAACCTTTTAGACGCATATCCAGAGCTTAGTATCTTCATAATGATAATAGGTGAGACTAAAGCAGGTAAAATTACTACTTTTTTCCAATCAAAGGGAGCAGAAAGCATTATCAAAAATGTTAATACCAGTACAAATATTGCAGCTCCTTTATGGGGTTCAATAAAGATTAAAAATGAAATCAATGCAGGAATAGAAAATGCGGCAAATGTTGTTTCCCACCTTTTCAGATATCTGTACTTTCTATAAACAAAGTAGGATAGGAAAAAAACCACAGCTATCTTAGCAAACTCTGATGGTTGAAATCTGAAAATCCCTAAATCAAGCCATCTTTTAACATTTTTGTGGGCTATATCAGCAGGGAATATCAGAACAAGGATTAAAAGGATAAATGCTGTAAGAACTATAGGATATGATAATTTTTTCCATGTATCTATTGGAATAAGATAAGCTCCAAACATTGCAAAGAAAGATATAACAAGCCAGAAAAACTC
This sequence comes from uncultured Aquificales bacterium, assembly GCA_964582875.1. GTDB lineage: Bacteria > Aquificota > Aquificia > Aquificales > Hydrogenothermaceae > JAADDV01. The sequence goes on from CAZOTZ010000017.1 coordinate 12,121, forward strand.
TTTTTTTAGATAAATATAAGGGTCTTTTCCATTTAAAAGAGAAGGAATAGATGTTGCACTATACACAAAAACAACGCCAAGAAGCATCAGAACTAAAAAACTTAAAAAAAGTAATCTATCAAAGTAAAAATCCCTAATCATTTAAAAAGCCTTTCAGCACTTTGTTGAAACTCTCTCCCCTATCAATGTAATTTTTAAACATGTCAAAGCTTGCACATCCCGGGGAAAAAACAATCACATCATCCTTTTCGGCTATAAGTAGAGCTTTTTTTAACGCTTCCTCAAGACTATCAGCAGTTTTCACAGGGAAATAACTTTCAACCATGTTCTTGATAGACTCTTTATCTTTACCTATGAGAACAAAACCTTTTATATTTTTTTCTTCTTTTAATATAGAAAAATCTCCTCCTTTGTTTATTCCCCCAGCAATAACAATAACTTTTTTTTCAGGAAAACTCTTTACCGCCATTTTTAAAGACTGGACTGTTGTTGATTTTGCATCATTGTATACATCAACACCTTTCACTTTTCCTTTATACTCAAGTCTGTAAGGTAGGGGTTCAAAAGATTTTATACCTTTTACAATCTTATCTTTTGATAAACCTTCATTAAGACAGACAATTGAAGCAGCCATTACGTTCTGTATATTATGTATTCCAGCAACAGGTATTTCTTTAACATCTAAAAACTTTTCTACATTTTTTCCCTTTTTTATCCATAAAAATCCATCTCTAAGAAATATACCTTCTTCATTTTCTTCTAAAGCTTTGAGAGAAAAATATACCTTTTTCCCTTCTGTCGTTATGCAACTGGAAAAAAAATCATCCTTGTTTATCACCGCTAAAGAGTTTCTGTTAAGATTTTTAAAAAGCCTTATTTTTGAGTACAGGTAATGTCTGAATTTTTTATGCCAGTTAAGGTGGTCTTCGGATATATTTAGAAATACCCCTGTGTCAGGTTTCAGGAATTTTGTAGAGTAAATCTGGAATGAAGAAAGTTCTAAAACAGCTATTCCTCTGTTTTTTTCAATAACAATGTCTGAAAATGGAATGCCATAGTTTCCACCGATAAAAACATCTTTTTTGTAAAGTCTGAGAATATCATACACAATTTTTGTTGTTGTTGATTTCCCATCTGTTCCTGTAATGGCAATAACTTTCCCTTCCCAGAAAAAAGAGGCAAAGTCAATCTCACTTATAACAGGTATCTTTCTTCTTTTGCAGAGTTTAAAAATTGGGTGGAAAAAGGGAATTCCGGGAGAGACAACCACAATATCTATTTCATTAAGGGTTTCTTCTGTAAAATCTTTATCCTCAACAAGTTTGTAATTTAAACCTTTCTTTTCACATAGCCTTGCTGCTGCTTCCCCGGAAAGCCCTTTACCATAAATAAGTACTCTTTTTCTTCTTAAGGTCTGACTATCACACATACATTTCCTTCAGGTATGAATTTTTTATAAGCCTCCATAATCTCTTCTTTACTGACACTGTTTATTCTGTCTGTGTATTTTTCGTCCATTTCATAGCCAAGACCTATTGTTTCAAACCAGCCAAGATACCACGATTGTTTTGCCCTTGTCTGATGGTCAAGTAAGAAATGACCTACTATTTTTTCTTTGGCTGTTTTTATCTCATCGTCAGATATACCTTTTTCCACATTTTTTATAACTTCTCTTATTCCATTTAAAGATTCTTCTGTTTTCTCAGGGGCAGTTCCTATATAAGCAATAAGTCTTCCCATGTTTATCCTCGTAGGGAAAAAAGAACCAACTGCGTATGCAAGACCTCTTTTTTCCCTTAGCTCCTGGAACAGTCTTGATGTAAAGCCACTTCCAATAATTCCATTTAATACTTTCATCGCAAAATACTCTTTTTCACTGGCAACAGGAGCATTATAAGCAACAAGTATTGTTGACTGAGCTCCTTCTCTTTTTAATGTTTTACAGCTTTCACCTTTTATATTATAGGTGTACTTTGGATAAGAGAAGCTACCTTTATCCATTTTTTCAAAAACTTCTTTAAGTTCCTTCTCAATATCAGAAAAATGAATATCCCCAACTATGGCAACTACAAACCTTTTCCCTTCTAAAAGTTCTTCCCATCTTTTTAAAAGGTCTTCCCTTGAGATATTTTCTACATCTTCAATTTCTCCAGCTGGAGAGTACTGGTAAGGTGTCCCTTTATAAGCCTCTTTTCTTAAAGCATCATAAGCATAGGAAAATCCTTCTTCTTTTTTCGCTTTTATAGAAGCGATAACATTTTTCTTTTCAAGGGAAAGTTTATCCTCTGGAAAGGTAGGATTATAGAGAATATCTTTTATGACTTTAAGGGCTTTTGAAAAATCTTTAGTCCTTAGAGCAAACTCTATCGTTGAATATTCTTCTGCTGTAGATGTTCCTATATAACCTCCACTGTCCTCAAAAACCTTACTTATATCAAATGCAGAAAAGTTTTTGCTTCCTTTTATTAACATTCCCACTGTTAGATTAGTCAAACCTTTCTTTCCTTCAGGGTCTTCTATAGACCCTCCTCTTATAAATATGCTACCTGCAATTATTCCCATGCCTTTTGTCTCTTTAAATATAACTGTCACACCATTATTAAGCACCTCTTTAATCACCCTTTCACCTCCGTAAGTCTGTGTTATTAAAAGAACAAAAACAACCATTAAAGTAACCAGTCTCATAGTTTACCCCTCAAAACAAATATTTAAGGTTCAGTGTATATTTTTTTGAAGATAAATCATAATATACAAAACTTTTTATGTTTTTAACAAAAAAACTATCAAATTTTTTAGACAGGTAAACTGATAGAAATCCTAAAAAATATCCAGCAACAACATCTGAAAAATAATGTCTATTTTTGTATATTCTACTAAACCCTACAAAAACAGGTATAGAATAAAAGAAATACTTTTTATAATCGTTAAAGTACTTTCCATATGTAAGAAATATAGCTGTTGATACAGCAGTGTGTCCAGAGGGAAAAGAGTCTTTATCAGTTTTATCTGGTCTTTTCCTACCTGTTATCTTTTTTATACAAAAAGATGTACCACCTGCAAATATTGAAGCAAAAAAAGCCTGACGGGACAGTTCTTCAAGTTTTTTATCTTTGTTTATCTTAGAAAAGATGTATCCTAAAACAGGAATTGAAACAGTAGAAGGAGCTCCAAACTGATTGAAAAAGGAAGTAAACCCGTTAAAAAACTGATTTTTATTTTTTTTTATTGATTTTTTAACCTGATTATCAAACAGGAAAGAAACAGAAATAGATGGAACTGCTAAAATAGAAAACTCTCTGTAAAAACTTTCTTCAAAAGCTCTTGATATTGAAAAAGAAAATATAAGAACTATTATTAGTATAGTTTTCCTCATTTAGACTCCAGACCAGTTGGTTAATCCGATATTATGATAATATAAAAAAATAAAACATTAAGAGGTGGTAAAAGTGTTTGAACTACTTACAGAAAAGTTCAGTTCTGTTGTAGAAAAACTAAAAAAAGTAAAAAGGTTAGATGAAAAAACAATAGATGAAGCCCTTAAGGATATAAGAAGAGCTTTACTTGAAGCTGACGTTAGTGTTGAAGTTGTAAAACAGTTTTTAGATGATGTTAAACAAAAGCTTGTAGGACAGGAAGTTATAAAAGGATTAAATGCCGGTGAAACAGTAATAAAACTTATATATGACGAGCTTTTAAACATATTAGGTGAAGAAGCCCCTTTATCAAAAGCAGAGAAGCCTCCTACTGTTATTATGCTTGTAGGTTTACAGGGTACAGGTAAAACAACAACAGCTGGTAAACTGGCAAGATGGCTTAAATCAAAAGGGTATGCTGTAGGAGTTGTATCAACAGACGTCAGAAGACCAGCTGCAGGTAGACAGTTATGTACCCTTGCTGAAACTATAGGTGTTCCATGTTTTATTGATGAAGAAGAAAAAGACGCTGTAAGGTTAACAGAAAAGGTTATAGAGAAAGCAAGGAACGAAGGGCTTTCCCATATAATTCTTGATACAGCTGGTCGTCTCCATATAGACGAAGAGTTAATGGATGAACTTGTAAAAATAAAAGAGAAGGTAAATCCTACAGAAGTTCTCTACGTTGCTGATGCTATGCAGGGACAGGACGCAATAAATACAGCTGAAGAATTCCATAACAGAGTAGGGCTAACAGGTGTTATCCTCACGAAACTTGATGGCGATGCTAAAGGTGGAATAGCTTTATCTATCAGAAAAGTTATAGGGGTACCAATCAAGTTCATAGGTGTTGGAGAAAAAATAGAAGATTTTGAACCTTTCCACCCTGACAGGATAGCCCAGAGGATTTTAGGTCTTGGTGATATCCAGACATTAATGGAAAAAATGCAGGCTGCTATAGATGAAGATAAAGCCCAGGAGATGGCAAAAAGGGTAATGAATGCAGAATTTACCCTTGATGACCTGAAAGAACAACTTCAGATGATAAGAAGTTTAGGTCCAATAGAAAACATACTTAAAATGATACCTGGAGTGGGTTCAAAAATAAAAAACCTCAAAGTAGATGAAAAGCAGTTTGTAAAAATTGAGGCTATTATAAACTCAATGACCCCAGAAGAAAGGGCAAATCCCCACATAATAAATGGAAGTAGAAAAAGAAGGATTGCAAGGGGAAGTGGAACAACTATCATGGATGTAAATAAACTTCTAAAACAGTATAAAGAAATGAAAAAAATGATGAAAAAAATGAAAAAATCTGGTAAAATGAAACTTCCGTTTAATATGCCTAACCTACCTTTTTAAAATAAAATTAATGGAAAACAGGAGGTAATTAGAACTTGGTAAGGATAAGACTTTCAAGAGCTGGTAGAAAGAAGCATCCGGTTTACAGAATGGTTGTTATGGATAGCAGAGCTCCAAGGGAATCTAAGTATATAGACTATATAGGAACATACGACCCTATACTAAAAACAGGAAATATAAATGTTGAAAAAGCAAAAGAGTGGCTTGCAAAAGGTGCACAGCCTACAGAAAGAGCTTTAAAAATACTCAAACAGTTTGGATTAGAAGAACAAACTGCATAGAAGCAGGAACTGAAAATCTTTGACGGAGGGTAAGTCCTATGAGCAAATTACAGGAATTGGTGGAATTCGTAGCAAAATCTCTTGTTGACCATCCAGACAAGGTTGAAGTTAAAGAGATTGAGGGAGAAAAAACTACTGTTATTGAGTTAAAAGTTGCTCCCGAAGATTTAGGAAAAGTTATCGGTAGACAGGGAAGGACTGCAAGAGCTATTAGAACTCTTTTAGCTGCTGTTGCAAGAAAACAAAACAAAAGAGCTGTTTTAGAGATTTTAGAATAATTTCAATATACAGGGGCATACAGCCCCTTCCTGTATCTTCTTCCAATAGATGTATCTAATACCTTTCCTCTCAATTTTCCTTGGCTGGGTTATTCAAGGATTTTTAGGTATAGGTTCAGGTATCATTGCCACTGCCATTCTTATGTTTTTCTTTAATGCAAAATCTGTAGTTGTTTCCCTTTCAATACTTGCACTTGTAGGTACTGTTTTTCTTGCTGTAAAAAACTATCAGGGAAAACTTTTTTTAAAAACAGTAATTCCTATTTCTTTTTTTTCATTTGTTGGAGTTTTTATAGGAAGCCATTTTTTAGAAGAGGTGAATAAAAACCTACTTGAAATATTTTTTGGAGTAATAATTGTTTTAACTGGGGTGTATGATTTACTCTTAAGGAACAAGGTAAAGTTCAGTAAAAATAAAACAAAGCTTTTATTGATAGTCACCGGAATTTCAGGAGGTTTAATCTCAGGTTTAATCGGAGGAGCAGGTCCAATTTATGCTTTCTTTTTAAATCAAACTTTAACATCAAAAAAAGCTTACAAGTTTATTATCTCTTTCATTTTCACACTTCTCAATTTAGAAAGGGTGGCGTTATACCTCTTTTCTGAAAAACTGAAAGGTTATTTCTTACCAGAAATAATTATTCCTGGTTTTATTGGGACTATTTTAGGGGTTTTTTTAGGAGATTTTCTTTCAAAATCAGTTCCTTCACATACATTTAAAAAATTAGTTTCTTTAACAATTATAATCTCTGGTTTTTACTTTATTTTTACAGGTTTTAGCTCATTCTAAATCAAGGTATATCCTTGACGCAGTAGTTCCTCTTTGCCCTTGATACTTCCCTCTGTAAGGGTTTTCCGAAGGAGAAGACATTTTAGCAAACACAAGCTGGCATATTCTCATACCAGGGTATATTTTTATAGGTCTGGAATTTGCGTTAAAAAACTCTAAGGTTATAGTTCCTTCAAATCCTGCATCTACCCAACCAGCATTTTCAATAAAAAGACCTAATCTTCCTAAAGAAGAACGACCTTCAACGAAGGCTGTAAGATAATCAGGTAGTTTTACATACTCAACAGTTGTTGCAAGTACAAACTGTTTAGGCTGTATTATAAAACCTTCATCACCTACCACAATTTTTTCAAGTTTTTCTTCAAAAGAATTGTTTTTTACATCTAAAACATCTATTGAGTCTGGATAAACAATAAAATCATTTCCAAGTCTAAAGTCTATAGAAGATGCCTGAATCTGTATATCATCAAGGGGATTTATAATAAGCTCTCCTTTATTTATTAGCTCTTTTAACTCTCTGTCATTTAAAATCATTTCTATCCTTTGTACAGAAAATTAGAAAACAGTATTATATTTTATTAAAAACAGATTTTCTATTGGAGTAAAAATGAAAAAAATAGTAGAATCCCCAGCAAAGGTAAATATAGGTCTGTGGGTATTAAGTAAAAGACCTGATGGGTACCATGATATTTTTACCCTTTTCCATACAATCTCTCTAAAAGACAGAATTCACATAGAACCTTCTGTTAAGCTATCTGTAAAAACAACAAATCCCAGACTACCAGAAAACGAAGAGAATATTGTATACAGAGCTCTAAAAAAATATGAAGAATGGACAGGGATAGAACCTAAGTACAGAATTTTTATAGAAAAGAATATCCCTGTTGGGGCTGGTCTTGGTGGTGGAAGCTCAAATGCTGCTGCAGTTTTAAAGGCTGTGAATGAGTTAGAAGGTAATGTATTGACAGAAGAAGAGTTAATGGAAGTAGGAAAAACAGTTGGAGCTGATGTTCCATTTTTTATAAAAGGGGGATTTGCGAAAGGGGAAGGAATAGGAGATAAACTTACATTTTTTGATAAAAGGTTTAAAGAAGAGATAATAATTGTGTATCCAGATATAGAAGTTTCAACAAAAGAAATATACAGTCTGGTTGGTCAAAATAACTTGACAAAAAAAGAGGAAATTCCTATAATAGATAGCCTGTTAGGGGATATTAATTTATTACTTGAAAACGTTGAGAATACGCTTGGAGAGATAGCAAAGGAGAGATATCCTGTTATAAATGAAGTGATGAATACACTGAGTTTTTTAGGATACTCTCCTTATATAAGCGGAAGTGGAAGTGGTGTATTTGCCTTAGGGAAAGCGAAAGAAGAACTAAGGCAGATATGTAAACTAAAAGGTTGGAGATTAATAGAAACAGCTCTTGAATAACATATACACTGGGGAGTAGTTCAGTTGGCAGAACACCGGTCTTTGGAACCGGGTGTCGCAGGTTCGAGTCCTGCCTCCCCAGCCATATATATCAACAATTTCCAAAAACAACTTTTTTTTCGGAGGACATTTTTGAGTAAGCATTTAAAGCTTATTACTGGAAATGCTAATCCAGTTTTTGCTCAGAAGATAGCAGAGTATCTTCATACGCCGTTAGTTGACACCCTTGTTACAAGGTTTAGTGATGGTGAGATTAGAGTTCAGATAAAAGAAAATGTAAGGGGAGCTGACGTTTTTGTTATACAGCCTTTAACATACCCTGCAAATGACAATATAATGGAACTTCTCCTTATATTAGATGCTCTAAAAAGGTCCTCCACTCACAGGATAACTGCAGTAATACCATATTTTGCTTATGCAAGACAGGACAGAAAAGATAGACCAAGGGTCCCAATATCTGCAAAACTCCTTGCAGATATAATCCAGAAAGCAGGAGCACAGAGGGTTTTAACAGTAGACCTTCACTCAGCTCAGATTCAAGGTTTCTTTGACTGTCCTGTAGATAATCTCTATGCTTTACCTGTGATTTTAGAATATCTAAAAGAAAAAAATATTCCTAATATGGTTGTTGTTTCTCCTGACGCTGGTGGTGTTGAAAGGGCAAGGATGTTAGCTAACAGACTTGGAGCAAGCCTTGCTATTATTTACAAAAAAAGACCAGCTCCAAATGTTGTTGAAACCTTAGATGTTATAGGTGATATAGAAGGAAAGAACGCAATTATAATAGATGACATTATAGACACAGCGGGAACTATTGTAGCTGCAGCTAATATGCTCAAAGAAAAAGGAGCAAAATCTGTTATTGCTGCATGTACCCACCCTGTATTTTCAGGTCCAGCTATTGAAAGGTTAAAAAATTCAGAAATAGAAGAAGTTATAGTTACAGATACAATACCTACAGAAGGTAAAGAGTTTGACAAACTTACAGTCTTATCTGTTGCAGAGCTTGTAGGTGAAGCTATAAAAAGAATAAACATAGAAAGCTCAGTAAGTTCATTGTTTGTTTAAGGAGGTAAAAAGAAAAAATGATTCAAAGGATAGAATGGGAAGCTATACCAAGAACAGTTGGAAAGAAAAGTGAAGTAAAACAATACAGAAAAAAAGGATATATTCCAGTAGAGGTTTATGGTAAAGGAAGAGAAAACGCCCATGCTTATATTTACTGGAAAAATCTTGCTGATAGACCCAAAGGAATGTTCCTCATTGATTTAAAAATAGAAGGTGAGAAAGAACCAAGGGTCTGTATATTAAAAGATATTCAGTATAACTACCTTGGAGATACCCCTATACATGTAGACCTTTACGAGGTAACATTTGGAGTTGAGCTTGACGTTGACGTTCCAGTTGAGCTTGTTGGTAGACCTAAAGGTCTTGAAGTTGGTGGTGTTTTAGAACAGCATCTTCACACTATAACAATTAGGACTGTTCCAAGAAAAATACCTGAAAAAATAGAAGTAGACGTTTCTAACCTTGATGTTGGAGATGTTTTACACGTTAGAGATATAACCCCTCCAGAAGATGTTAAAATCCTTGAAAACCCTGAGGAAGTTGTTGCAGTTGTGCTTGAGCCAGAGGTAGAGGCAGTTGCTGAAGAAGAAACAGGGGAAGAAGAAGCTACAGAATAATATAAATGATTAAAGCTGTTGTAGGTCTGGGAAATCCTGGTAAAGAGTATGAAAAAACCCGCCACAACATCGGCTTTATGGTAGTTGATGTTGTGGCTTCTTTATTAAAATGCCCTAAAAAAATAAAGGAAAGATGCTTCTCCCACATACTTGAATGTCCTGACCACGATGTTATCCTTGTTAAACCACAAACATACATGAATAACAGTGGTGTAGCTGTAAAAAATCTAATAGATGACTATAACCTGAAACCTGAGGAAATCCTTGTTATATATGATGATTTAGACCTTCCTCTTGGAACAATAAGACTCAGGAAAAAAGGTTCAAGTGGAGGACATAGGGGAATAAAATCAATCATAGAAAACATTAAAACAGATAACTTTCCCCGTTTAAAGATAGGTATAGGTAGACCTGAAAGAAAAGAACAGGTTGCTGATTACGTTCTATCCCCTTTCTCAAAAGAAGAGCAGATATTAGCAGAGAAAGTTATAGGAGAAGCAGCTCAGTGTGTTGTTAATGTGTTAAAATATGGTGTTGATAAATCTATGAATTTTTGTAATAAAAAGATAGTTTAAAATCCTTGCTTCCCTTTTTAAAAAGGGAGGCTGATTTAATAAAAATCATCCAGAAGGAGGTATGTACATGCGTCATTACGAGCTTGTTTTTGTTTTGAAGCCAACGATGACAGAAGAAGAAATGGCTTCAAAAGTGGAGCAAATCCAAAATTTTATCACTTCAAATGGTGGTGAAATTTACAACTTTGAAAAGTGGGGAAGAAGAACTTTAGCTTACCCAATTCAGAAGTTTAACAACGGATACTATTACATTTTAAACTTTAAAACAGAAAACTCTGAACTCCCAGTAAAACTTGAGTACAACCTGAGAATTGATGAAGACATCATAAGATTTCTAAACTTTAAAGTAAAACCACCAAAAAAAGAGGAAGCTCCAGCTGAGGCGCAGTCAGAGACTGCCTAAAAGGAGAACAGAATGCTAAATAAAGTTTTTTTAATTGGAAGACTTACAAGGAACCCTGAGATAAGATTTCTTCCAAGTGGAACTCAGGTTACATCTTTCAGTATAGCTGTTAATAGGGCTTATAAAACAAAAGATTCTTCAGAATGGAAAGAGGAAACTTACTTCTTTGATGTTGAAGCATTTGGAAAACTTGCTGAAAGAATAGGAAAGCAGGTAAGTAAAGGAACTCAGGTGTTAATAGAGGGAAGTCTTAGGCAGGACAAGTGGGAGACTTCTTCAGGCGAGAAAAGGTCAAAAATAAAAATTGTTGCCGATAAAATAAACTTGCTTTCCCCTGCAAAAGTTGAAAAAACTGAAGAAGAACCTGTTGTTGATTTTGAGGAAACTGAAGATTTTTCTTCAGATGAAGACGTACCATTTTAAAGAAACTTAAAGGAGGTATATAAAATTGGCTAAATCACCAACAGCTCAAAATAGACCATTTTTCCAAAAAAGAAAAAAGTACTGTAAGTTTTGTGCAGAAGGAAAAGAACCTAACTACAAAGATATAGAAATGCTTCAACAGTTTATTTCAGAAAGAGGAAAAATAATTCCAAGAAGAATATCTGGAACCTGTGGAAAACACCAGAGAAAATTAGCAGTTGAGATTAAAAAAGCAAGACAGCTTGCACTTTTACCTTACGTAATAATGTAGGAGGTTGAGAAGGAATGAAAGTTATACTTGCTAAAGATGTGGAAGGATGGGGAACAATAGGGGATATAATAGAGGTTAAAAGAGGTTTTGCAAGAAACTACCTTATACCTAAAGGATTAGCTTACGAAGCTACAGATAACAACGTAAAAATGATTAAAGAAATACTAAAACAAAAGTCAAGAAAACTTGAAAGAGAAAAACAAAAAGCTGTTGAGCTTGCTGAGAAATTAAAAGGTTTAGAAATAGAAATATCAAGACCTGTAGGTACAACAGGAAAACTTTTTGGTTCTGTTACAACATCAGACATTGCCCAGGCTTTAAAAGAAAAAGGTATTGAAGTAGATAAAAAGAAAATAATGCTTAGAAGTCCTATAAGAAACATAGGTATGTATAACATAGTTATAAGACTTCATCCAGAAGTAAGCGAAACCATCAAAGTTAATGTTGTTCCTGAAAACGTTTAAAGGGGGAGTTTCTCCCCTTTTTAATTTGCTTCTACAAGACATATATCAATGGCATTTGGTTCAACTATAATAGCTCTGTCTTTTATCCCTTCTTTTTCAACTGCTTCTCTAAAATGCTGTAAAGGAGCTTCTACTTTTACAAATTTAGGTATCGTATGAAACGTTCCGTAGTGCATAGGTACTACGTACTCAGCTTTTAAATCCTCAAACGCTTTAACTGCTTCCCAGGGGTTCATATGTACATTTTTAAGTATAAGAGTAGGTTCATATCCTCCTATAGGTAAAAAAGCAGTGTGGATATTAAACTGATTACCAAACTCTTTAAAGCCATCAAAATAAGCTGTATCTCCTGCAAAATAAAATGTTCTGTCTTCTATATGTATCACATAACTGACTGTATCTGTGTTTGGGAAAAGTATAGAACGCCCTTTGTTATGTTTTACAGGTAGAGCTGTAATTTCTACATGGTTGTCCATATAGGTCTGATATCTTTTAAGTTCAACAATCTTTTTAAAATGTATCCTTCCCAGGACAGGTTTTGTGTTTTCTGGTATAACTACAACAGAATTTCTTTTAAGTCTTCTTAGGGTTCTCATATCAAGGTGGTCATAATGGGCATGGGATATAAGTATGTAATCAACCTCTGGAACTAAATCTGGTCTGAGAGCTGGTTTTTGCCTTTTTATTCCGAATATATGAGGACTTAGAAAAGGGTCAGTTAAAAATCTGATACCTTTATAAGAAACTAAAAACGTTGAATGTCCAAGATTAGCAATAAAATCAAGATTATGATTGATTGCGTATTTTATTTCCTTATATATAAAGCTTTTTTCATCAAGTATAAAGTTTTTATGGAGTTTATAATCCCTTGCTTTTGGCTTCCTCCCAAAGCTTGTCCATATCTTCAATTGACATCTCCTTTAAATCCTTGTTTTCTTCTTTTGCTTTTTTCTCAATGTACTGAAATCTTCTTACTGTTCTGTCTATAGACCCATGAAGAGCTTCCTCTGGGTCTATTCCGTAAGCCCGTGCAAGATTTGATATAGCAATTAAAACATCCCCAATCTCGTGTTTAATTTCTTCTGGTGAACTTGCTTTTTTTAATTCTTCTATCTCTTCATGTACCTTTTCCCATACGTCTTCTGGATTTTCCCAGTCAAAACCAACTTTTGCCATTCTTTTCTGAACTTTTACCGCCCTTTGTAAAGCAGGCATTCTTTTAGGGATACCTTCAAGTATAGACTCTCTTTTTTTCTCTTTTTCCTTTATCTTTTCCCATTTCTCTAAATGGGTTTTCCCTTCTAACTCTTTGTAATCCTGATTTCCAAAAACATGGGGATGTCTTCTTATAAGTTTCTCAATAAGGTTTTTAATAACATCATTTATATCAAACTTTCCTTCTTCTTTTTTTATCTGTGAATGAAAAACAACCTGTAGAAGTAAGTCTCCTAATTCCTCAACCATTGCTTCATCATTATCTTCTTCTATAGCCTCTAAAAGCTCATAAGCTTCTTCTATAAGATTATTCTTTATTGATTTATTTGTCTGTTCTCTATCCCAGGGACACTCTTTTCTAAGCTTAGCCATTATATCTACAAGTTTCTGGAAGTTTTTTCCCTCTTCTCTACAATCTTCCATTTTTCACCTCCTTTTCAAAGGAAATAAGTTATGAACTTATTTTGAGAACTCAACTGATTTTCTATAAAATACCAGATAAGTATGAAAATTCCGAAAAAGGAGAGAAGATGGAGAGTATAATCCACGTTAAACATCCTGTTGCAAAAAACCTTTTAACAAAACTAAGGGATATTAATACAGATTCTTATATGTTTAGAAAGTATCTTGAAGAGATAGCTCAGATTTTACTTTTTGAAGCACTTAAAAATGAAGAAACATATCTAAAAGAAATTGAAATATGGATAGGAAAAGGTAAATTTCCTGCTCTTAAAGAGGAAAACTTTGTTTTTATTCCTATACTGAGGGCAGGTCTCCCAATGTTAAATGGTGTTTTAGATGTGATTAATAACGCACAAACAGGCTTTTTAGCATTAAAGAGAAATGAGGAAACCCTTGAGAGTGTACTTTACTACGATAGAGTACCTCCCCTTGAAGGTAAAACTGCTGTGATTTTAGACCCTATGGTTGCAACAGGTGGTTCGTTAGATTATGCCTTATCTGTTGTTAAAAATAAAAATCCTGAGAGGATTTTTTCTCTAAATGTTATAGGAGCACCGGAAGGTTTAAGAAGAATTGCAGAGAAACATCCAGATGTTAAAGTTTACATAGCTGGTATTGATGAGAAATTAAACGATAAAGGCTATATAATCCCTGGTCTTGGAGATGCTGGAGATAGAGCGTTTAATACACAATGAATAAAGGTTTTATAGAGTACGTAGCTTT
>CAZOTZ010000018.1:0-23321 GCA_964582875.1 uncultured Aquificales bacterium
AGAAAAATGTATCTGTATCCAGTAAATTTTCATTTACCATTAGAAGCAGCGGTTCTTTTGTGTATATATTTGATTATTGCATAATTTATGAGTTTGTTTATTTTTGAGTTTTTATCTTCATTTTTAAATCTTTTTAAAAACTTTAAAAGCTGTTTTTCATTTAAAAATCCAAAAAGAAAACCTGCAATAACTAAAAAAGGAATACCAGGGATTATAGGGAATATAACTCCTATAATCCCTAATACTAAGAAAAAAATCCCTAAAAGATACCTCATTTTTTCTTAGCTACCTTCTGAGCCCATTCCATAATCTCTTCATCTGGAATATCAAGGTTATGCTCAACAACGTACTCTTTTAAAACTTCAAATATTTTTTCAGGTTTACCTAAAGCTCTTCCTTTATCTGGTGTAGGGTCTTTAACAAGACCGTAAATCTGTCTTCCTTCATGCCATTCTGGAAGATACTCTGTTATAGGTAAACCTTCTTCTGTTGTAAACAGAAGACAGTGGCAGTATTTTAATGCCTGCATCTCATCACAGGCACAAATCCATCTTCTTCTTTTTACTTCTTCTTTTTTGTCTGGATAAAAATTACATGGACAAAGGGGTTTTCCAAGTTCCTGAACGTGGGATGCAAGACCGTTTATCACCGCTTCTGCTGCTTCTTTATTTGGATTTACTACAGTTCCGGATTTTTTTGAAAAGTTTTCAGCAAACTTTTTCATTTTTTCCACAAGTTCCGGTTTAACAGTTTCCATTATATTCCTCCTGGTTTAGCTTTTTAAAAATAATCTGCCTTTAGCAGTTGTCTTAAAATGATTATTCTCATCATTAGGAAAATCTAACATATATAATATTAAATTCAAAATCAATTCCTTTTAGGAGGTTCAGTCATGAAGAAACTTATTTATATTTTATGTGTTTTATCTATCTTTTCTATCTCTTTTGCAAAAAACATAAGACTAAAGGAACCTCCGGAAGAACTTGAAAAGTACTATCCTCCAAATTCCGATAAGTATGAATTTCTTATGACTATGTATAAGCTCTCAACAGCGTTCAAAGGAATTGTAGTAAACATCAGTGAAGGTAATTGGGCTCAAGCAAAAAGCTGGGCTGAGGAACTGTCTAAAAATTACACAAAAATAGGAGAGTTAGTACCAACATGGAAAAAAGTCTTAAGGGAAAATGCTGCAAAAAATCTTGTTAGAGCAGTTGAAAGTAAAGATTCAACACAGATAAGAAAATATATGAACACTGTTGGAAAAACGTGTATGCAGTGCCATAAAAACTACCAGCTTTCTGTAAAAATAAAGTACCATTACCCATCTTATGACGGTACTTCTATAGAAGACCCTATTTCTGGGGTTGAATACTCAGTTCATGATTATATGAAAAAAATGACTGATGATATGAAGCTGTTAAAGATATACCTCCTTGAAAAGGAAAAAAATAAAGCAATTAAAGCAGGGGATAGATTTGTAAAAAGGGTTAAAGGATTAACCCAGATGTGTTCAGACTGCCATACAAATAACATTTCAGAAAAAGTTTACTTCAACGATGATTTAGACAAGAAATTACAGAACTTAAGAGATGCTGTTGAAAATGAACATCTAAATGAAGTCTTTTCAAATTTAAGCTGGATAAATAATAACAACTGTATGAAATGTCATAATGTTCATCAGATACCAGCCATGCTCAAAGAAAAGTTTGAAAGTGAGAAAAATCACTGATAATAAGTAGCTTCTTTATATAATAAGGCTGAAAAAGCAAATAAGAGAGGTATTTTATGGAAAACGCTATAGAAAGAAAACCTTCAATACTTATATTTAAAGGGCATCCTGAAAAGTTTCCCACACAGGTTGCCCCGTATTTTGAGTTTAACAATATTGAGACATATATGGAAATCCCATTTGAGTATTATCTTGATTTACCAGAAGAAGAAAAAGCATTTGTAGAAGGTTTCAACAAGTATATAGATGAAGACCTGAAAGGTGCAAGGAGAGAACTGGCAAAAGCTGCATCAAAAATAAATGAAGCAAGGTACATGTTTTTACTTGTTAATTACATCCTCGGGAAAAAAAGGGAAGCACAGATTTTATCTGCAGATTTAAAGAAAGAATGGGACAGGTTTATACAGACATGGAGGGTTCCTATACTTGTTGTTCCATTTTCATCAGGGGATAAAGCACTTTTTATCTCTATAGATGATAAAGGACTTCAGGCTCTTTCTCTTTTACTTGAAGGAAAAACACCTGAAGAAGTAGCATTTTTACTTGGTCTGTAGGGGGTAGTATGAAGAATAAAGCTGTATTCCTTGATAGAGATGGTGTTATAAATGAAGATTATGGTTTTGTACACAAAATTGAGGATTTCCATATTTACCCTGAGGTTTTCCCTGCACTGAAAAAACTTCAGGAAGCTGGATACAAACTTCTAATTGTTACAAACCAGTCTGGAATAGCAGTGGGGTATTACACAGAGGAAGATTTTAAAAAAGTAACAGAATATATGTTAAATGAGCTTGAAAAGGAAGGAATAAAAATAGATAAGGTTTACTACTGTCCCCACCATCCAGAAGGTATCATACCTGAGTACACTATGAAATGTGATTGTAGAAAACCTGAAAGTGGAATGATTAAACAGGGAATAGAAGAGTTTAATATAGACCCAGCAAAATCATTTTTAATAGGAGATAAAGAAAACGATATAAAAGCTGCCCATAAAGAAGGTATTAAAGCTGCCCTTGTAAAAACAGGACAGGGAAAGAAATACGTTGACAGTACAGAAGCTGACTTTATAGGTGAGAATATATTGGATGTTGTTGAGAGATTTATACTAAAGGATTAAAACCTGCCTGTCGGCAGGTTCTTTTTATAGAAGTCTGTTTCTCTGTGCATTTGTAATAGAAGCTGCAAGACCTAAATCTCTTGGAAATTCAGTTCCTCTATTCGTAGTTCTTATTTCAAGTTTATCAGTTCCAAAGAAATCTTTGATTATCTGAAGTGCTCTATCCATATCAAAATCTTTACATGAGAATATATCTATTGAAAAGTATCCCTTTTCTGGAAAAGTATGGATACTTATATGGCTCTCTGCAATTATAACGAAACCAGAAACTCCCCAATCTTCAGGTTTTTCTCCACCATCATACTTAAACACATAAGGAGGCATTATTTTTGTCATGCCTATTTCTTTTGGAAGCATGTCTAAGAAATCTGTTATTGCTTCCACGCTAGCTAAAGTTTCATAGTTTCCTTCATAGCCATCAACCATTAAATGTGGTCCGAATCCTATCAATCCATCAATCCTCCTTAAAAAATTTAGTTTTCAAACCAATTTAAAAAATATAGGAAAAAATTTTAAATGTAAATACAAAAATGCACAAAAATTAAGCATTTTAAATTATATTATTCATATATACGAATATCAAGATTTAAGACGGTTAACCATAAGAGTTCCACATCCACCTATTTTTCTTGTTCTATATCTATTTGATAATGTTACTTTTATCCCTTCATTTTTTAAAAGCAAAAAAGCTTTCTCATAATCTTCATCTGTAGTAGTTTTGTAAGGAATGCCCTCTATCTCATTGTACTTAAGAAGAGAAACCCCTACCTTTAAATCTTTTGCTATTTCTGCTAATTTTTTTAACTCTTCTGTAGAATCGTTTATATCCTTTATAAGGAGATAAGCTATGTTGTACATCTTTCTTTTTCTGTTTGAAAGTTTAGATAAATGCCTTTTAAAAATATCAAGTATATCTTTAATTGGATGTCCATAAGGGATAAGCTCTTTCCTTTTATCTTCAAATACAGCGTGGAGTGAAAGGTTTATTCCATTATGGGGTAATTCAAGAAGTTCAGAAAAGTTCTTTAAAGGAAATCCTGTTGTGTAGAAAGATACCTTTAAACCCTCTTCTTTAAAAAAGTAAAAAGCCTTTTTTACATTTTCCCAGTTAAGTAAAGGTTCTCCTATACCTGCGAAAGCAATATTTTTTATGTGTAAACCGTCCTGTTTTGCAAGGGTATACTGTTTTATTATCTCTTCTGCAGATAAATTTCTGAAAAGCCCTTCTTTTCCAGAGGCACAAAAGGAACATCTAACAGGACAGCCAATCTGGGAGGAAACACAAAGGGTAGTTCCCCTATAGTAGACAGACTCCACTGTATAGCTATCATCTGTTTTTACTTCTAAAAGCTTATTTAGTCTGTCTTCAATAACCTGAGCTATTTCCATGGGGAAGTAATATATCCCTTTTCTTTTTCTATTTCAATTATAATTGTTAAAAAAACAGAGGTAAAAAGATGTTAGACAAAAGCTATTTAGAAAAATGGGATAAGGAGTACTTCTGGCATCCATTTACACAGATGAAAGTATACAGGGAAGAGGAAAATGTTATAGTTGAAAGGGGAGAAGGTGTTTATGTTTATGATATTCACGGAAATAAGTATTTAGATGGTGTTTCTTCACTATGGTGTAATGTTCACGGGCATAACCATCCAAAGTTAAACCAGGCTATTATAGAGCAGGTAAAAAAAATAGCCCATTTTACAACCCTTGGGGCTTCAAATGTCCCTGCTATAGTTTTTGCTAAGAACCTAATTGATATAACCCCTCCAAAGCTAACTAAAGTTTTTTACTCAGAAGATGGTGCTGAAGCTATGGAAATAGCTATAAAGATAGCCTACCACTACTGGCACAACAAAGGAGAAAAGCAGAAAAACAAGTTTGTAACCCTTTCAGAAGCTTACCACGGGGATACAATCGGAAGTGTATCTGTAGGGGGAATTAATATATTCCACGAAAAGTATAAACCCCTTCTTTTTGATGTTTATAAAATGCCTTCTCCTTATCTTGAAGCTGTTAAAAAAGTGGGAAGAGAAAAAGCCCTTGAGTACGATACAACAAAAATTCTCATAGAAGAAGTAGAAGAGTTCATCTTCAAGAATCATCAAGAGATAGCTGCTTTTGTCCTTGAAGCTGGAGTACAGGGAGCAGCAGGAATACTTCCTTTCCCAAAAGGGTATCTAAAAGAGGTTAGAAGAATATGTGATGAATACAACATCCTTATGATAGTTGATGAAGTTGCTACTGGATTTGGAAGGTCCGGCTATATGTTCGCCTCAGAAAAAGAAGGTATAGAACCAGATATTATGGCTTTAGGGAAAGGTATAACAGGGGGATATCTTCCTTTAGCAGCTACACTTGTGACAGATGAGATATTTGATGCTTTTTTAGGAGAGTTTGGGGAAGCAAAACACTTTTATCATGGTCATACATACACAGGTAATCCAATTGCATGTAATGTTGCTATTGCAAACCTTGAAGTTTTTGAAGAGGAAAAAACTATCCATAAACTCCAGCCTAAGATAAGGCTCCTTGAAGAAAAATTAAAAGAGTTCTGGGATTTAGAACATGTAGGAGATGTACGCCAATACGGTTTTATGGCAGGTGTTGAAATAGTGAAGGACAAAAGAAAAAATGAACCGTATCCTTACGGGGAAAGGACAGGTTTTAAAGTGGCAAGGGCTATGTTAAAGAGAGGTATCTGGGTAAGACCCCTTGGAGATGTTATGGTGATTATGCCTCCACTTGTTATAAAAGAGGAAGAGCTTGTGTACTTTTTAGATTCTTTAAAAGAAAGTATAAAGGAAGTGTGTGGTTAAATATTCAGGATAAACCTTATCTGATAGTAAATTAAAAAAATGACTGAGCCAAATATCAAAGCATCTATTCTATCAAGGATTCCCCCATGCCCAGGTATAATATGGGAGGAGTCTTTTTCTCCTACCTGTCTTTTTATAAAAGATTCAAACAGGTCTCCTATCTGACCTATCACTGCTGTTAATACAACAGGTATGTATGCATCGTAAATACCAAGGTAATAGGATGTTAACCCTCCAATAATAGTTCCTCCTAAAAAGCCACCAATAGCCCCTTCCCATGTTTTTTTAGGGGAAAGTTTTGGGGCAAGTTTATTTTTTCCAATACTCTTTCCAACAAAATACGCAAGTATATCCACAGACCAGACTGTAGCGAATAAAACGAAAAGAATGTACTTATTTAACTGGTGCAGTATACCAATTGAAGATACAAAAAAAACTCCATACACAAGAGAAAAGATAAGAGCGTTTAAATAATCTATGTTGTAGTTCCTGTGGGCGACATAGAAAGCATACAAAAAGATAATAAGAACAGATAGATAAGAAGATAAAAACAACAAAGAAATAGATGAAATAAATCCTACAAAAGCTGTTATTTCAGGGCTTAAGTAAGGGAGTTTTTTTCTCAAAAGATTTGAAACTTCCCATACAGCAACTGATGAGACAAAAGAAACACCTATTTTAAAAAAAGGGGAAGGCAGATAAATTACCGCAGCGATAACAACAACAGCAAGAACAAAACCTGAAATAATCCTTAAAAGTAAATCATTCATCATTCACCTTCACTTATTTTCTAAAACCCTTCCAAATCTCCTTTCTCTACTCTGGTACTCGTACAACGCCTGAGCAAAATCTTCTTCATCAAAATCTGGCCACAGTGTTTCAGTAAAGAAAAGCTCTGTGTATGCAAGTTCCCATAACATAAAGTTTGAAATTCTTTTTTCTCCACTTGTTCTTATTAAAAGGTCTGGTTCAGGCATTTCAGGTATGTACAGATACTTTCTAAAATCTTCTTCTGTTATATCTGTCTTCCCCTCTTTTGCTATCTTTTTTGCTGCATCAACTATTTCAGCTTTACCACTGTAGTTAAGAGCAACAATAAGGTTCATTGTTTTACAGTGTTTTGTAGCATTTTCACCTTCTTCCATTGTTTTTATAATCATTTCAGGGAGGCCTTCTCTTCTTCCCATAAATCTAAGTTTTACATCTCTTTCAATAAGTGATGGAACTTTTGTGTTTATATATTCAACTAACAGAGACATTATTGCTTCTACTTCTTCTTTAGGCCTGTTCCAGTTTTCTGTTGAGAAAGCAAAAAGGGACAGCCACTTAATTTTATTATCCCGTGCTATATCAATAACCCTTTCTACAGTCTTTGCTCCTTCTCTATGACCAAATACCCGTGGTAAACCCCTCCTTTTAGCCCACCTTCCGTTGCCATCCATAATAATAGCAACATGCTCTGGTATTTTATATAAGTTTGGTATCATTTAAGTGCCTCCAGCTTTCTTTGTGCTAACTCAGCTTCTTCTGAATCAGGGAATTTTGCTGTAATTTCTTCAAAAATCTTTTTTGCCTTATCTATATTTCCAAGTTTAATGTAGGCATATGCCTTTTTCAGCATTGCCATAGGATACTTATTACAGTCTGCTATCTCTCCAGACTCACACCCTTGAATAAGCCTATCCCAGGCTTTTATAGCTTCTTCGTACCTTCCCTCAGAGTAGTATGTCTGTCCTATCCAGAAAAGGGCGTTATCGTAAAGCTCATGGTCTTTGTACTTCTGGGCAAAATCTTCAAATAAAGCCCTTGCCTGTTCAGTTTTACCTTTGTAGTAAGCTTCAAGGGCTTTTTTGTACAAATCTACAGGATTTTCAGGGATTAATACTTTTTCTTCCCCTTCTTTTTTTAGCTTCTTTGCTTCTACAGGTTTACTGAAGGTTTTTAGTTTTTCTATTTCTATAGAGTTCTTAGCTACATTTTTAGACAGGTTATCTATTCTCTGGGAAAGGTTCATAAGATTTACTTTTGTTTCTTTTTGTTGTTCTTTTATCTGTTTTATCTCTTTTTTTATAGAAATAATCTCCTTCTGGAGTAAATCAACTTGCTGGGTCTGTCCACAACCTGCAAAAATTACCGCTACAGGTAAAAAAAATAGATATTTTTTCATTATTTTTCCTCCTTTAGGTTTTAAAAAAGAAAAAGTAAATAAGTGTTGCTGAAGCAAGTCCCATAGCAACAATACTTACTTCGGCAAAAAACAGCAAAGAATTATTCAGTTTTAAAAGAAACTTATCAAGCAAAAATGCTAAAAACGGTAAAAACATAAGACCTGTTAGGATTACAATGATTGTGAATGGATTTTTTCTTTTTTTGTTCTGCTCTGGCATTTTTTAGCCCTCAATTAATGTAAAATATTGTAGTTATTTAATTTTGCTAAGGAGGTTTATATGAAACATTATAACATTGCTATACTTGGTGCAACAGGTGCAGTTGGACAAACAATGATAAAGGTTTTAGAAGAAAGGGAATTTCCTATAGATGAACTGAGGCTTTTAGCTTCTCCCCGCTCTGCAGGAAAAGAACTTGAATATATGGGGGTAAAGTACAAAGTTGAACCTGTTTCCCCTGAAGCTTTTGAGGGAATAGATATAGCTCTTTTTTCAGCAGGAGGCTCAAGGAGTAAAGAGTGGGCTCCTATAGCTGTTGAAAAAGGAGCTATTGTTATAGATAACAGCTCAGCATTTAGGATGGATGATGATGTCCCCCTTGTTGTTCCAGAGGTTAACCCTGAAGATGTAAAATGGCATAAAGGGATAATAGCAAATCCAAACTGTTCAACAATACAGATGGTTGTAGCTTTAAATCCAATACATAAAGAGAAAAAGATAAAAAGAGTTATAGTTTCTACATATCAGGCTGTTTCCGGTGCTGGAGCAAAAGCTATAAAAGACCTTGAAGAAGAAACAAGGGCTTACTTTGAAGGAAAGTACTACTACCCGGAAGCTTTACCTAACCATATAGCTTTTAATGTTATTCCCCATATAGATGTGTTTTTAGATAACGGATATACAAAAGAAGAAATGAAAATGGTTAACGAGACAAGAAAAATAATGCATGCCCCGGATATAAAAGTATCTCCTACATGTGTTAGGGTTCCTGTTTTTTACGGTCATAGCGAAAGTGTGGTAATAGAAACTGAAGAACCTATAACACCAGAAGAGGCAAGGGAGATACTAAAAAATGCTCCAGGGGTTATTGTTGAAGATGAGCCTGAGAAAAATCTTTATCCAATACCAATAGAAGCAGCCGGTAAAGATGAAGTTTTTGTAGGAAGAATAAGAAAAGATTTTAACTTTGAAAATGGTCTTGCTATGTGGGTTGTTGCAGATAACCTTAGAAAAGGTGCTGCAACAAATGCTGTTCAAATAGCTGAACTTCTCGTAGAATACGGTCTTGTTTAAGGTGAAAAGATGGGTGCTAAAGTATCATTTAAAAACATATATACTGGAAAATACAAATGCAGGATATGTGGATACATATACAATCCAGAAGAGGGAGATAAATTGAGATTTATCTCCCCTGGAACACCTTTTGAAGAACTACCTGATGATTGGAGATGCCCTGTTTGTAAGTATTCAAGAGCTTACTTTATCTCACTAAAGGAGTACATGCTAAATGAATGATGTAGGAAAAAGATTTGATGAAGTTGCTTACAGGTATGACACTCCAGATAAACTTGAAAGGTCAAAAATCATAATAAATAAGCTACTAAAGATACTACCTGTGCAAAAGGACTGGAAAGTTTTAGAAATAGGAATAGGCACAGGGAATACAGCTGTTTACCTGTCCCCATACGTAAAAGAGATTGTAGGAACCGACCTGTCTGAAGGAATGCTTTCTGTTCTAAAAGAAAAATTAGAAAAGTCAGGTATAAAAAACATAAAAACCTATAAAAAAGATATACTCACTGAAGATATTCCTGAAAAGGATTTTGACCTTGTCTTTAATGCAATGACAATGCACCATATAGATTTTCCTGAAAAAGCTATAAAAAGGTTCAAAGAGTTTCTGAAAAACAACGGGTATATTGTAATTGTTGACCTTTTTAAAGAAGATGGGACATTCCACTCAGATAACACAGGTGTTAAACATTTTGGTTTTGATTTTGAAGAAGTAAGAGAATGGTTTGATAAGGAAAATATAAACCTCATTTTCTTAGAAAATATACATTCAATAAAAAAAGAAAGAAACAGAGAAGAAAAAGAGTATCCTGTTTTTATGGCTATTGGTCAGGTTTAACTTTTTCTTCGGTCTGGTTCTTTTCTACATATTTTTTGTACCTTTCATCCTGTTGAGCATGTTTTTTCATAAATCTAAACACCCAGATTAGTATCCCTATAGCAATACTCCACCCTATAAAGTGGATAATACCTTGCATTGCTGTATAGTGTTCCTCAGACATATTAACTCTTCCAACGTAAGGTTCCATAGCAAAAGCTGAAATAAAAAGGCCAGATAAAGTAAGACATACATATGAAAACAGATTTCTCATTTTAAACCTCTCAAAACTTTTAATTAAGAATATTTTAACTCTACTTTTCCTCAGGAATAACTTTTGCATCATAGTAAACATAATCCCGTGGAGATGGTATCTCAAAATAAACTTTCCCAAGTTTTTTTTCATTTTTATTTAAAACACCATCAAGGTTAAGGTCTATATAACCAAATCCAAATCTGTAAGGTCTGGTTGCCTTTTCGTATGTTCCTTTTGCTGTGGTAAGTTTTTCAACTTTTAGAAATCTTTTTACAAGAACACCACCACTGTAAAACTCAACAACACCATTCTTAAAACCAAAAGTAGTCTCAATAGTTCTTCCAATTATGTTTATCCTCTCTGGAGCAAAAACAATTCTGTATACAAAAAACAGAACAACACCTAAAACTAAAATAACTCCAGCAAGTATAGCCACCTTCTTCATTACTACTCTCCTTAAAAATAAAACAGTGTTTGATTTTTTCTAAATAATAAATTACAATTTTTTAGCCAAAAGTAATACTACAAAAGGCATCATTAAACTTCAATAAGGAGAGTAATTATTCTCTGAAAAAAATCAAGTACTATAAAAGGAGGTTGCCTATGGCAAAAGCTACTATTGTATGGACAAAAGTTGATGAAGCTCCTGCTTTAGCAACTTACTCTTTATTACCTATTATGAGAGCTTTTACAAAAGATGCAAATGTTGAAATTGAACTCAGGGACATATCATTAGCAGGTAGAATTCTTGCACAGTTTCCAGATATTCTCCCTGAGGATAAAAGAGTTCCAGATGACCTTGCGTATCTTGGGGAACTTGTATGGAAACCAGAAGCAAACATAATGAAACTTCCTAATATCTCTGCCTCTGTACCACAGCTTAAAGAAGCAATACAGGAACTTCAAAAACAGGGGTATCCTTTACCTGATTATCCAGAAAATCCTCAAACTGAAGAAGAAAAGAAAATCAAAGAGAGATACGATAGATGTGTAGGTTCTGTTGTTAACCCGGTTTTAAGACAGGGAAACTCTGATAGAAGACTTGCAAAGTCTGTTAAAGAGTACGCAAGAAAACACCCACATAAACTAAAAGAAGTTTCACCTCATTCAAAATCCCACGTTGCCCATATGAAAACAGGGGATTTCTATGAGCATGAAAAATCTGTAATCATTGAAAAAGACACAAAAATAAAATACATCTTTGAAGATGAAAACGGGAACCAGACAGTTTTAAAAGAGGTTGAAGTAGGCAAAGGAGACGTCGTTGATGGAACATACATGGATAGAAGTAAGTTAAGAAAGTACTTTGAAGAAGTTATAAATACTGCAAAAGAAGAAGATATTCTTTTCTCCCTCCACGTAAAAGCTACTATGATGAGAGTTTCTGACCCTGTAATATTTGGAGATGCTATTAGAGTTTACTACGCAAAACTATTTGAAAAACATGGAGATATCCTTGAAAAACTTGGATGGAAGCCTGAATTTGGAATGCAGGAACTTGAAAATAGATTAGAAACACTTCCAGAAGAAGAAAAGAACGCTGTAAAGGCTACAATTGAAGAAATATATAAAGAAAGACCAAGAATGTACATGGTTGATTCAGACAAAGGAATAACAAACCTCCATATGCCAAACGACGTTATTATTGACGCATCTGTTCCAGCTGTTATAAGAAACGGTCTTCAAGGATGGGGACCAGATGGGGAAACAGATGACGTTGTTCTATCTATACCAGACAGGTCTTATGCAACAATGTACAAAGAAATAGTTGAGGATATAAAAGCCAGAGGACAGTTTGACCCAACGAAGATAGGAACAGTTCAGAACGTTGGTCTTATGGCAATGAAAGCTGAAGAATATGGTTCCCACGATAAGACATTCTTCCCACCAGCAGATGGAAAGATAAAAGTTGTTGACGAAGATGGAAATGTTCTCATAGAACACTGTGTAAATGAAGGAGATATATGGAGAAGCTGTATTACTAAAGATATAGCTATAAGAGACTGGGTTAAACTTGCTGTAAACAGGGCAAAAGAATCTGGTTATCCTATTGTTTTCTGGCTTGATGAGTATAGAGCCCACGACAGAAACCTTATAGAAAAAGTAAAAGAGGAACTTCCAAAATACGACCTTTCTGATGTTGACTGGTACATAAAAGCCCCTGAAGATGCAATGAAGTTTACCCTCGCAAGATTTAGAAATGGTGAAGACACCATATCTGTAACAGGTAACGTTCTCAGAGACTATCTGACAGACCTGTTCCCTATTATTGAGGTTGGAACATCAGCAAGAGCATTATCTATAGTTCCTCTCATTGCAGGTGGAGGTTTATTTGAAACTGGAGCTGGAGGTTCAGCACCAAGACACGTTGAACAGTTCCTTAAAGAAGGTCACCTTAGATGGGACTCTTTAGGAGAATTCTTAGCATTTGTTGAAGCCTTAAGACACGCTTACAAACAGCTAAAAGCTATACATCAGGTAGAAAATCCAAGACTCCTTGTTTTAGCAGAAACCCTTGACAGGGCTGTAGCTAAATACCTTGATGAAGACAAAACCCCAAAAAGAAAAGTAGGACAGTTAGATACAAGAGGCTCTCACTACTACCTTGCCCTTTACTGGGCTGAAGCTTTAGCAGCTCAAGATGAAGATAAAGAGCTTGCAGAGAAATTCTCAAAAGTTTACGCAGAGCTTAAAGAAAATGAAGAAAAAATACTTTCAGAAATAGCTGCAGCTGAAGGAAAACCTACAGATGTAGGTGGATGGTACCATCCTGACGATGAAAAGGCAGAAAAAGCTATGAGACCTTCAGAAACGTTAAATAAAATCATTAACCCACTTTTAGAAGGATAAATTGTTAAAAGTATCCAGTAAAAAAGCTTGTTTTTTAAGGGGCGTTTCTCAAAAGAGAAGCGTCCCTTATTTTTTGTTTTCAGTCAGTTCTGATATAATTTTCCTTTGAAATTCAAATATTTGAGGAGGATATAGATGGCTCAGCGAGGTATTAGAGAGTACGATGGTAAAAGAATACTCGCCCAAAACTGGGAAGAGTATTTTAATGGAGACTTCGTTTATGATTTTAAATCTATCCTTATCACACCTGAAACAGATTTAGACAAAATCCCTGAACAGTATCCATGGGTAAAGGAAACACCACTTGTAGCAAAACCAGATATGCTTTTTGGTAAAAGGGGTAAGTTAGGACTTATTTTCTTCAAGAAAGAAAAACCTGGTGATGTAACGTGGGAAGACGCTAAACAGTGGATAAAACAAAAAATGTCTGAAGAGATTGAAATTAACGGTGTTAAAGGACACCTGACCCACTTTTTAGTTGAACCTTTTGTTCCACATAAACCAGAAGAAGAATACTACGTCGCTATAACAACTGGTGAAGATGAAGATATTATCTATATGTCCGCATTCGGTGGAATAGAAGTTGAAGAGAACTGGGATAAAGTTGTTGAGGTAAAAATTCCTATAACAGCTTCAGATGAAGAAATCAAAAAAATAATATCTGAAAATGTTCCTGAGGAAATAAAAGACAAAGAAAAGTTTGCTGATTTTGTCTTCAGGCTTTATAAACTGTTTAGAGACCTCCATTTCACTTACCTTGAGATTAACCCCCTTGTTATGGTTGGAAACAAAGTTTACCCCCTTGACTTTGTTGGAAGAGTTGACGATACAGCCCAGTTTGTAGCTGGAAGAAAATGGGGTGAACTTGAATTCCCAGCAGGATTTGGAAGGGATTTAACTCCAGAAGAAAAATACATAAAAGAAATGGATGAAAAATCAGGAGCTTCACTAAAACTGACAATACTAAATCCTGAAGGAAGAATATGGACACTTGTTGCAGGTGGTGGAGCGTCTGTTGTTTACGCTGATACTGTTGCAGACCTTGGTTATGTTAAAGAATTAGCAAACTACGGTGAGTATTCAGGTAATCCATCAAGGGCAGAAACAAGAGAATACGTAAAAACTGTTTTTGACCTTATGACAAGAAGTAAGCATCCAAAAGGACACAAAATACTTATCATAGGTGGAGCTATAGCAAACTTTACAGACGTTGCTAAAACATTTGAAGGAATTATTGATGCAATGAAAGAGTACGCTGACAAACTTAGAGAAGTTGGAGTCAAAATATATGTAAGACGTGGAGGTCCTAACTACGAGATAGGTCTAAAGAAAATAAAAGAAGCTGCAGAAGAACTTGGTCTTCCTATTGAAGTTTATGGACCAGAAACACATATGACTGAAATCGTTAAAAAAGCTATAAAAGAAGCTGAAAAAGCTGCTTAATAACTAAAGAACACTAAAGGAGGTTATTAAATGAGCAAGCCTGACTATTTACTTTTTGATAGAAACACAAAAGCTATTTTCTGGAACCTAAACAGAAATGCTATCCAAAGAATGCTTGATTATGACTACGTTGTAGGAAGAGAACCATCAATAGTCGCTATAGTTGCTCCTACCCAATCAAGAAAGTTTGATAAATTTTTCTACGGAACAAAGGAAATAATAATTCCTATATACAAATCAACAACAGAAGCAGCTAAAGACTTCCCTGAAGCTGATGTTCTTCTAAACTTTGCTTCATTCAGAACAGCTTACGATGTAACAATGGAAGCCCTTGACATCCCAACAATCAGAACAATAGCTATCACAGCAGAGGGTATTCCTGAAAGATTTGCAAGAATTATGAGAATAAAAGCAAAAGAACTTGGAAAGTGGATTATTGGTCCTGCTACTGTTGGAGGAATTGCACCAGGAGCATTTAGAATTGCAAACACTGGAGGAACAATTGAAAACATCATAAATTCTAAACTCCACAGACCTGGTTCAGTAGGTCTTGTAACAAGGTCTGGAGGTTTATTTAACGAACTTTCTAACGTAATCGCAAGGAATGCAAACGGTATAGCTGAAGGTATAGCAATAGGTGGAGACAGATACCCAGGAACAGACTTCTTAGACCATATGCTCAGATATGAGAAGAACCCACAGGTTAAAATGATGGTTCTTCTCGGGGAAGTAGGTGGAACCCTTGAACTTAAGGTTGCTGAAGCTATAAAAGAAGGAAGAATAACAAAACCAGTTATTGCATGGTGTATAGGAACAATATCAAAACACTTTGGTGGAGAAGTTCAGTTTGGGCACGCTGGAGCTAAAGCAGGAGCAGAAGCAGAAACAGCAGATGCTAAAAACGCTGCCCTTAGAGAAGCAGGAGCTTATGTTCCACAATCCTTTAACGATTTACCAGAGCTTATAAGAGGAGTGTACGAGGAACTCCATGCAAAAGGAGAAATACCTGAAATAAAAGAACCAGAAGTTCCCCCTGTACCAGAAGATTACGCAAAAGCTGTAAAAGCTGGAAAAGTAAGAAGACCTACAAACTTCATCTGTACAATATCAGATGATAGAGGAGAAGAAGCCACCTACTGTGGAGTACCTATTTCAGAAGTTGTTGAAAAAGGATACTCTATAGCTGATGTTATAGGTCTCTTATGGTTTAAGAAAAAATTCCCTGAATGGGCTTCTAAATTCATTGATATGGTAATAAAAGTTGTAGCTGACCACGGTCCAGCTGTTTCCGGAGCCCACAACACAAAAGTTACAGCAAGAGCAGGAAAAGACCTTATGTCTTCAATAGTTACTGGAATATTAACTATAGGACCAAGGTTTGGTGGAGCAATTGATGGAGCTGCTAAATACTTCAAAATGGCAAAAGAAAAAGGAATGGACCCTGTAGAGTTTGTTGATTATATGAAAAGGGTTGAAAAAATACCTATCCCTGGTATAGGACATAGAATAAAATCAACTAAAAACCCTGATAAAAGGGTTGAACTTCTTAAAAACTATGCAAAAGAAAACTTCCCAAGTACTGAACTTTTAGAATACGCATTAGAAGTAGAAAAAGTAACAACATCTAAAAAGGAAAACCTTATCCTGAACGTAGACGGAACAATAGGTGTTCTCCTCGTTGACATGTTTAGAGCTTTAGGATACACAGATGCAGAAATAGATGAGCTTATTAACGCAGGGGCATTTAATGCATTCTTCGTTTTAGGAAGAACAATTGGATTTATTGGACACTACCTTGATGAGAAAAGACTTGACATGCCTCTTTACAGACATCCAACAGATGACATTCTTTACGACGTTAAAAGACCTGAAGGAGCTTAACAAAAACGCAGGGGCTTTTAAAAGCCCCTTTTCTTTTTGTCTATCTAATAGTATTTCCCTATATTATTTTCCCTTCATAAAAATTTATTCTCTTTATCGTAAAATAGTTAAAAAATGAAAGAGGGTTTTATGGACGTTTTAAAAGGTCTTAACAAAGAGCAGAAAGAAGCAGTAACTTACTTTTCTTCACCTTTACTTGTTTTAGCAGGGGCAGGTTCAGGAAAAACAAGGGTAATAACCCATAAAATAATGTTCCTTGTAAACAATATAGGAATACCTTTAAACAGAATTTTAGCTATCACATTTACAAACAAAGCAGCTAAAGAGATGAAAGAAAGGGTTAAATCTGCATTATCTCTTGAGGGTGAACCCCAGTGGATAACAACTTTTCACAGTTTATCCGCAAAAATACTCAGAATAGAAGCACAGGCTTTAGGTTATCACAAAGACTTTGTTATATACGACGAAGAAGACAGTAAGAAAGCAATAAAAGATATACTTAAAGAACTTGACCTTTCAGATGATATTTACAAACCAGAGAAAGTAAAAAGCACCATATCACAGATAAAACAGTACTTAGACAGCTCTATCATAGATTTTTACTCTATGACTATGCCCCATTTACCAAAAATACTTGAAAAGTACGAAGAACACCTTGCACTAAGTAATGCAATGGATTTTGATGACCTTCTTTTAAATGTTGTCAAACTTTTCAAAGAAAATCCAGAAATCTTAAAAAAATGGCAAAATAAATTTGATTATATACTTGTAGATGAGTATCAGGATACAAACAAAATACAGCATGAAATTTTAAAGCTTTTAGTTGGAGAGAGGGACTGTATAACAGTTGTTGGGGACCCCCAACAGTGTATATACACATGGAGGGGAGCAAATCCAGAAAACATACTTGATTTTGAAAAAGATTTCCCGGGAACAAAGATAATAAAACTTGAAAGGAACTACAGGTCAACAGGAATAATTCTTGATACAGCAAACAAAGTTATAAAAAATGCAAAAGGAAGGTGGAAAGAAAAAGTATTAAAACTCTGGACAGAAAAAGAAGAAGGAGAAAAACCTGTTCTTGTCTCCCTTGATACAGAAAAGCAAGAAGCAAACTTTATAGCAAAAAAAATAAAAGAGCTTGTTTCACAGGAAGGGTTCAGATACTCTGATTTTGCAGTACTTATAAGAATGTCATACCTGTCAAGAAATATAGAAGAGTATTTGATGAAATACAACATCCCATATCAGGTTATAGGTGGGGTAAAGTTCTTTGAAAGAGCAGAAGTAAAGGATATCTTAGCTTACCTTAGATTTGCATTCCAGCCTAAAGATACACAGGCATTTAAAAGGATAATAAACCTTCCTTCACGGGGAATAGGAGAAAAAACCATAAAAAAAATAGAATCTTTCAAAGAAGAAAACTGGCTTCAGGCTTTAAATGATGCCTTTGATACCCTTTCACCAAAAATAAAAATGAGGGTTCAGGAGTTTCTTGAGGTAATAGAAACAGTCAGGAAGTATGGAAACGAGAAGCCTTCAGAAATGGCGAAGTATGTGATTGACTCAATTAACTACGAGGAGTATCTAAAGTCAAAGTATCCAAAAGATTGGGAAGACAGATTAGAAAACGTAAAAGAGCTTATTACAGCTTTAAAGGAAGTTGAAAAAAGTGGAAAAACATTCTTAGAATTTTTAGAAGAAAGTTCCCTATCACAGGCTCAAGATAGCATGTCAGATGAAAACACAGTAAAAGTGATGACTGTTCATGCAGCAAAAGGACTTGAATTCCCTGTAGTTTTTGTAGCTGGAGTTGAGGAAGGTATATTCCCATCTGCCCGTTCCTTTGAAGACCCTGAGCAGATGGAAGAAGAAAGGAGATTATTTTATGTAGCAATCACAAGAGCAAAAGAAAAACTTTTCTTCACAAAAGCAAACTACAGAAGCTCCTACAATGGAAGGTATAATGAAACCAAGAAATCAAGATTTATAGAGGATATAAAAGAAAACCTTAAAGCTTTAAAAACAAGAAAAAGTGTAGAAAAAAACAAAAAAAGTAGGCAGACAGGAAATATAAACCAGCCTTTACCAAACAGTTTTAGAGTTGGGGAACTTGTTAAACACGACGTTTTCGGTAAAGGAGTTATAAAAAGTATTACCGGTAATAACGCAACTGTTGTGTTTGGGGAGTTAGGGGAAAAAAGAATAAGAACTGATTTTCTAAAAAAAGTTAACTGAAGAGGTGAAAAAATGCAGATAGGAACACCTTTATCCCACAATGCAACGAAAATTTTACTCCTTGGAAGTGGAGAGCTTGGAAAAGAATTTGCTATTGAAGCTTTAAGACTTGGTATAGAAGTTATTGCAGTAGATAGCTATGAAAATGCTCCAGCTCAACAGGTAGCCCAGAGAAGTTATGTAATAGATATGAAAAACGGGAAGCAGATAAAAAATATTGTCTATAGGGAAAAACCTGACTTTATTGTTCCAGAAATAGAAGCTATAGATACAGTTGTTTTACTTGAATTGGAAAAAGAAGGTTTCACAGTTATCCCTTCAGCAAAAGCTACTAACTATACAATGAACAGGATAGGTATAAGAAGACTTGCTGCTGAAGAAGTTGGACTGAAAACATCAAAATACAGATTTGCTTCTGATATTGAAACTTATAAAAAAGCTATTCAGGAAATAGGTCTTCCTGCTGTTGTTAAACCTGTTATGAGTTCTTCAGGTAAAGGTCAGAGTATAGTTAGAAAAGAAGAGGATATAGAAAAAGCCTGGGAATACGCCCAGAAAAACGCACGGGGAAAAGGAGGAGAAGTAATAATAGAAGAGTTTATTGATTTTGACTTTGAAATAACACTGTTAACAGTGAGAACCAAAAATCAGGAAACCCTTTTCTGTGAACCTATAGGACATATACAGATTGAAGGGGATTACCACGAAAGCTGGCAACCTCAACCAATGAGCCCAGTAGCCCTTGAAAAAGCAAAAGAGATAGCAAAAAAAATAACAGATGCGTTAGGTGGATACGGTATATTTGGATGTGAACTGTTTGTAAAAGGAGATGAAGTCTGGTTTAACGAAATATCTCCAAGACCCCACGATACAGGTATGGTTACAATGGTTTCCCAAAACATGTCAGAATTTGAAATACATTTAAGAGCTATACTTGGTTTGCCTGTTGATGTAAAGATGACTGCAAAAGCTGCAGCTTCTTACTGTTTCCACGCTAAAGATTGGGGAGTAGCACCTGTTTATAAAAATGTAGATAAGGCACTTTCTATTCCAGATACAAAAATAAGAATATTTGGGAAACCAACAACAAGACCAAAGAGAAGAATGGGAGTAGCTCTTGCTACAGGAGAAACAATAGAAGAAGCAAGGGAAAGGGCAAAAACAGCAGCAAGTCTTATATCAGTAGAAGAAAGTTTTTAAACTCTCCGGGACAGGAATTCCTCAAGTTCCCTGTCCCAGCGATTTATTTCCACACCAAGTATTTCAGATATTTTTCTGTTTGACATAGGAGAAAATTTAGGCCTTTTAGCAGGAAGGGAAAATATATCTGACGAAACAGGTTTTATAAATTTATCTATTCCCTTTAACTCAAAAAACTTCTTTGCCCATTCGTATCTTGAGGCATATCCAGAATTTGTTAGATGAAAAAGCCCATTTAACCCTTTTTCAATAGATTTTAATGTTATTTCTACTATTGTTCTTGTGGAAGTAGGTACAGATATTTCATCATAAGCTATTTTTAAAAAGGGACTCTTCTCAGACCACTGTAAAAGTTTGTACATAAAATTCTGTTTTCCCTCTCCGTAAACCCAGCTTACCCTGAATATAAGATACTTATCTGTTTCTTCCTTTAAAAACTCCTCTCCTACATATTTACTTTTCCCATACATATTAAGAGGATTAGGTTTATCTTCTTCTGTATATAAACCATCTTCTTTTTTTCCGTCAAAAACATAGTCTGTTGAGTAATGAACAACAAAAGAGTTAAATCTCCTGGAAGCAAAGGCAATATTTCTAACCCCCAGAGCGTTAACCTTGAAAGCCTCTTTATAATCTTCTTCAGCTTTATCAACAAAGTTGTAAGCTGCACAGTTTAAAACAATATCTGGCTTTATAGAATTAAAAACATCTAAAACCTGAGAAAGATTTGAAATATCACATTCCTTATGTCCTAATGCAACTACATTATCAAGCTTTTTTGTAAACTCCCTTCCTAACTGTCCATCTTTTCCTATAATAAGATATTTCATACATCCACCTTTTTTATAATATTTTATAAAAAAACTGGAGTAAAAGAATGGCAGTTGTGTTTATTGTTGAAGATGATGAGGATATAAACGAACTTCTTGTCTACAATTTAAAAAAAGAAGGATTTAAAGTTAAGTCTTTTATCAATAGTGTTGATGCCCTTGAAGCCTTAAAGAAAGAAAAACCTGATATCATACTTCTTGACATTATGCTTCCAGATATAGATGGTCTTGAGTTTTGCAAAATTGTCAGGTCTGATAAAAATACAGCTCACATTCCTATAATAATGCTTACAGCAAAAAGTACAGAGATAGATAAAATTGTAGGACTTGAGCTTGGAGCAGATGATTATATAACAAAACCTTTTTCCTTCAGGGAACTGGTAGCAAGGATAAAAGCCGTCTTAAGGAGAAGTCAAAAGAAATCCTCTGAAAAGATTATAAAAATTGGGGACTTAACAATTGATACTGAAAGTTTTGAAGTAAATATAAAAAACGAAAAACTGAATCTGACATCTAAAGAGTTTAAATTACTTCTACTCTTTGTAAAAAATCAGAACAAAGTCTTTTCACGGGAAGAAATTTTAGATAAAGTATGGAAAGATGACTATGACGTTTATGATAGAACAGTTGATGTTTATGTTAAACATCTAAGGGAAAAACTTGGGGAATACAGAAAATGTATTAAAACAGTCAGGGGAATAGGTTATAAATGGGACTGTTAAAGCCCCAAAAGGGGCTTTTTTTAGAAAAGCAAACCAGCTGATACAAACGGTTGTTTGACCTTTATATCAGCTGAAGTATCGTCAATATCATCAAGTTTAAGTTTTTCATACCTGTATCCAGCACTTAAGAAAGGTTTTGCGATACCAAAGGACAAAGGATAAACCCTTACTTCCCCCTGTATATCATAATAGTGGTTTCCACTGTAAACCACTCCTTTACCTTCAACATTGATAGAAACAAAATCAACAGGATAAAATCCTACACTTAAGTACAGTAAAGGAACAGGAACAGTAGCAGATGTTTCATCTGTTTCATTTCTCGTTTTATCCTCAACCCTTGCCTTAAAATCTATAACCCTTACAAAAAGCCCTGCCTCTGCTTTAACTTTTCCTAAAGAAAGTGTATTTACAAACGGAAGATTATAAAAAAGACCAATATCAAACCTGTTTAACTTTAAGTCTGTTAAAACCCTATCTTCTTCATAAACAGTGATATTACCAAATGTATAACCGTTTTTTACTTTACCATCTCCAGAGAACTTCATTTTAGTGTACTGTAGATAAAGGTTGGGAATAACTGGGATAGGATGTTCAATTTTAGCCTTTACAAAATAGGAGTTTTCATCTCCTATTTTAAGGTCATTTTTAATATCAACCTGGCCTCCTTTGTAGTTAACCCAGCCGGAAGGTTTCTGTTTAATAAATCCTGCTGAAAACTCCCCATCAATAAGTGGAGCTGCAAATGTTGAAACAACAGAAGTAGCTAAAAAAGAAAAAAAGAAAGAATTCACTCTTCCCATGATTTTCTCCTTTTATTTATTTTTATTTTTAAATTACCTTTCTCTTATACCTGCAATAAACTCCTCAACCATCTGTCTTGCTTTATAGTCTGGATACTGTATAGGAGGATGCTTCATAGTGTAAGCTGATATAGAGTATAGAGGACCAGCCACACCTCTATCTCTTGCAAGTTTGGCACATCTAATAGCCTCTATTGCTACTCCAGCACTGTTTGGAGAATCTTCAACTTCAAGTCTTAGTTCAATATTCATAGGAACATCCCCAAACAATCTACCTTCCAATCTTATAAAGGCTATCTTTTTATCCTTAAGCCAGGGAACATAATCTGAAGGTCCTATATGAACATTTCTTGGGTCTATTCCATAAGGTATTAAAGATGTTACCGCTTCTGTTTTTGATTTCTTTTTTGTTGCAAGCCTACTTCTTTCAAGCATATTAAGAAAGTCAGTATTCCCACCTACATTAAGCTGGTATGTTCTATCTATTTTAACTCCCCTTTCAAGGAGCAGTTGTGTAAGTACACGATGGGTAATCGTTGCCCCTACCTGTGATTTTATATCATCTCCTATAACAGGAATACCTTCAGCTTCAAATTTTTTAGCCCATTCTTCACTGGAAACAATGAATGTTGGCATACAGTTTATAAAAGAAACACCGGCTTTTAAACAGGCTTCTGCATAGTACCTTGCTGCTTTCTCTGCTCCAACAGGAACGTAGTTTATTAATACATCAGCCTCAGTTTCCATTAGAACCTTTGCAACAGTATCTACACTATCCTCTTTTGCATCTGACACAACAAAAGCATTTTCAGGGGGATAGTTTTTCATATGTTCAGGATAACCATCAAGGACTTTTCCTTTTCTTACTTTTACACCAGTTTTTGGGATTTCCCTCTGGAAAACTGTGGTACAGTTTGGAGGATTAAAAATAGCTTCAGATACATCGTATCCTACTTTTCTTTCATCAATATCCCACGCTGCAACAATTTCTATATCCCATGGTTTATATCCCCCAATATCCTCATGCATCAAACCACTTGATTCTATATTCTGTTTTTCTTTGTAGTAGTAAATTCCCTGAATAAGTGCACTTGCACAGTTCCCAACACCTGCTATAGCTACCCTTATCTTTTTTGAATCAGCCACCTCAGGCCTCCT
>CAZOTZ010000019.1:0-21022 GCA_964582875.1 uncultured Aquificales bacterium
GGAAAAGCTATTCCTGTTACTGTTATACAGGTAGAACCTAACTATGTTGTTAATCTCAGAACAGAAGAAAAGGACGGATATTCTGCAGTGGTTTTAGGTGCAGGGGAAAGAAAAGAAAAAAGAACACCTAAACCACTTTTAGGTGTGTTCAAAAAAGCAGGTGTTAAACCTTTAAGAACACTTGCAGAGTTTCCATTAAAAGAAGGAGAAGAACTTCAACCAGGTCAGGAAGTAAAAGTTGAAGATGTTTTTGAAGTTGGAGATTTAGTTGATATCACAGGAAAATCCAAAGGAAGAGGCTTTGCCTCAGCTATGAAAAGATGGGATTTTTCTGGATTTAGAAAATCCCACGGTTCAAGATACCACAGAGCAATAGGTTCAATAGGAGCCTGTGAAGACCCAGGTAGAGTATGGAAGACTAAAAGAATGCCAGGGCACTACGGAAATGAAACAGTTACAGTTCTTGGAGTTGAAGTTGTAGACATAATTCCAGATAAAAACGTAATACTTGTGAAAGGTTCTGTACCAGGGGCTCCAAACTCAGTAGTTAAATTAAAAGAAAGTGTAATCCTTAAAAGAAGAAAAGGACAAAGAAAATTAAAAAGGGTTAAAGAAGCTTACGCTTCATAAATCAAAGGAATGAGGTAAGAGTAAATGGAAGCTAACGTAGTTAACATAAAAAAAGAGAATGTAGGAACAGTCAATCTCAATGAAAATATATTCAATACTGAAGTAAAAGAGCATACAGTTTGGGAAGTTATTAAATGGCAGCTTGCTTCCAGAAGAGCTGGAACAGCAAGCACAAAAACAAGAGCAGAAGTTAGAGGCTCAAGAAGAAAAATTCTCCCTCAAAAAGGAACAGGTAATGCAAGACATGGGGATAGAAAAGCTAATATATTTGTTGGTGGTGGTGTAGTACATGGACCTCACCCAAGGGATTACTACTACGCATTACCTAAAAAAGTGAGAAAAAAAGCTTTAAAAGGTGTACTCTCCATGAAGCTCAAAGATGGAGAGTTAACAATAATTGAAGATTTCACATTTGATGAACCTAAAACAAAAAAAGCTGTTGAAGTTTTAAAGAACTTTGGATTAGAAAAATCAAAAGTTCTCCTTGTATTAGGAGAAAAAGATAACAATGTTATCAAGTCTTTTAGAAATATCCCAAAGGCAAAGGTTCTTCTTGTAGATGGGTTAAACACATACGATATTCTTAATGCTGACCATGTTTTTATAACAAAATCAGCTCTGGAAAAAATCAACGAGAGGTTAGGATAATGAGTAAGAACCCTTACGATATTCTCATTCGTCCTGTTCTCACTGAAAAAGCTGTAAGGCAGAATGAGAAAGAAAACAAACTCGTTTTTGAAGTGGCAATGGATGCTAACAAAATAGATATAAAAAAAGCAGTTGAGGAAGTTCTTGGTGTTAAAGTAAAAGAAGTTAGAACAATGATTGTAAAACCTAAACAAAAAAGGGTTGGTTTTGGAAAACCAGGTTATACAAAAAGATGGAAAAAAGCTATTGTTAGAATAGAGTCTGAAGAACCAATAAACATAGCAGAATTAATGTAGAGGTGAAATAAAAATGGGTGTTAGAAAACTAAAACCTGTAACAAACGGAACAAGGCATGCAATTTTATATGACTTTTCAGAAATAACTAAAAAAGAACCTGAAAAATCCCTTGTTGAACCTTTAAAGAAAAAAGCAGGTAGAAATAACCAGGGAAGAATTACAGTAAGACATAAAGGTGGAGGACACAAAAGACTTTACAGAATAATAGATTTTAAAAGGGATAAATCTGGTGTCCCAGCTAAAGTAGCTGCTATTGAGTATGACCCAAATAGAAGTGCAAGAATTGCACTACTTCATTACGCTGATGGAGAGAAAAGGTATATTATCTGGCCAGAAGGTCTCAAAGTAGGAGATGTTGTCCAGTCTGTTACATGGAAAGACCTTGAAAATGGGGCAGAACTTCCAGAGATAAAAGTAGGAAACGCTATGCCTTTAGAAAAAATACCTGTTGGTACATTTGTTCATAACGTTGAGCTTACCCCTGGAAAAGGTGGACAGCTTGTTAGGGCTGCTGGCATGTCCGCACAGATACTTGGAAGACAGGGAGATTACATACAGCTTAGACTACCTTCTGGGGAAATAAGACTTGTACACAAAAAATGTATGGCTACTATAGGAGTTGTAGGTCTTCAAGAACATGAGCTTATTAAACTTGGAAAAGCAGGAAGAGCCAGATGGTTAGGTATAAGACCTACTGTAAGAGGTACAGCAATGAACCCAGTTGACCACCCCCACGGTGGTGGTGAAGGTAAAACCTTTGGTAAACATCCTGTTTCTCCTTGGGGACAACCTACTAAAGGATATAAAACAAGACGTGGAGCTAAGTACTCTGACAAATTCATAATTAAACGCAGAGGTAAATAAGAATGGGATACAAAGGAAAATGGAATGAAAGGTTCAAAAATCCATATGTAAATGAAAAACTTCTAAAGAAAATAAGAAAAATGAATGAAACAGGTGAAAGAAAAATAGTAAAAACATGGGATAGGGCCTGCACTATAACAGAAGAAATGGTAGGCCATACAATAGCTGTATACAACGGTATGAAATTCATACCTGTTTATATCCAACCTGAAATGGTTGGACACAAACTTGGAGAGTTCTCTTTAACAAGAACATTTAGAGGACACCCAGATAAATCTGCTAAAGCAGTTAAGAAAAAATAAGAGGTGAAAAAAATGGCAGAAGCTACACAGGTAAAAGAAGCAAAAGCTGTTTTAAGATATGCTAAAACTTCTCCTACAAAAGTTAGACAGGTAATAAACCTTATAAGAGGTAAAGATGTAGGACAGGCTCTCGCTATACTGCAAGAGCTAAATAAAAGAGCTGCAAGGATAGTTGAAAATCTCCTTAAAAGCGCTATAGCAAATGCAGAAATGAAAGATATGGATATTGACAACCTTTATATAAAAGAAATTAGGGCAGAAGATGGCCCTATCTTAAAAAGATACATGCCAAGGGCATATGGTAGAGCTACACCAAAGAAAAAAAGATTTTCTCACATTTTTATAACTTTAGCTGAAAGGCAGTAAAAGGAGGATAAACCGTGGGTCAAAAAGTAAATCCTATCGGATTTAGATTAGGAGTAACTCAAGACTGGAAATCAAAATGGTACGCAGATAAACAAAGATACGGAAAGCTTTTACATGAAGATATCAAAATAAGAAACTTTATTGAACAAAGATACAAACAGGCTGGAATAGCAAATATTGTTATTGAAAGACTCGGAGAAAAGCTAAGAGTAAAAATACTCGCATCTAAACCAGGTATTGTTATAGGAAGGAAAGGTGCTGAGGTAGAAGAACTTAACAAAGTACTCCAGGCAATTACAAATGCAAAAGAAATTACAGTAAACGTAGATGAAGTAAAAAGACCTGAATTAAACGCAAAACTTGTTGCTGAAGATATAGCCCTTCAGCTTGAAAGAAGGGTTTCCCATAGAAGAGCTATGAAAAGGGCTATAGATAATGCTATGAGAGCAGGAGCTAAAGGAATAAAAGTGCAGGTTGGAGGACGTATTGGTGGTGTAGACCTTGCGAGGAAAGAATGGTTTATGGCTGGAAGAATGCCACTTCAAACTATAAGAGCTGATATAGATTATGGAACAGCAAGGGCTTCAACTAAGTATGGAATACTTGGAGTTAAGGTCTGGATATACAAAGGAGATAAACTTGCTGAGCAAAAAGATGAAGTTCTCAAAAAGATTGAAGAGGAACTTCACACTGTATAACAAAAATTAAGGAGGATACATAAATGTCTTTACTACAGCCTAAAAAGTTAAAGTGGAGAAAGCAGCAAAGAGGAAGGATGAAAGGTAAAGCCAGCAGGAGAAACTATGTAGCATTTGGTGAATATGGTTTACAGGCTCTTGAACCCTGCTGGATGACTTCCAGACAGATAGAAGCTGCCCGTATAGCAATAGTTAGGGAAGCAAAGAAAGGGGCAAAAGTCTGGATAAGGGTTTTCCCTCACAAACCAGTAACAAGAAAACCAGCTGAAACGAGAATGG
Organism: uncultured Aquificales bacterium; assembly: GCA_964582875.1. Taxonomy (GTDB): domain Bacteria; phylum Aquificota; class Aquificia; order Aquificales; family Hydrogenothermaceae; genus JAADDV01. Next base: position 4,085 of record CAZOTZ010000019.1, read on the forward strand.
GTAAAGGAAAAGGTGATTTAGACCACTTTGTAGCTGTTGTTAAACCAGGGCATATACTATTTGAACTTTCTGGTGTATCAGAAGAAGTTGCTGCTGAAGCATTTAGAAAAGCAGGACACAAACTCCCAATAAAAACAAGATTAGTAAAAGCAAGAGAAGAGGTGTAAGCCAATGAAAGCAGAAGAACTCAGAAAGTTAACAGATGATGAACTAAAAGAAAAACTTAACGAACTTAAGAAAAAACTTATGAACTTAAGATTTCAAAATGCTATAGGTGGTTTAGAAAAACCATCTGACATAAAAGCAACCAAGAGAGATATTGCGAGAATTTTAACTATTCTCAGAGAAAGAGAGCTTTCACAGGCAGGAGGTAAATAATGGCTGTTAAATCAGGAAGAAAAGAGTTTGTTGGAAAAGTTGTAAGCAATAAGATGGATAAGACTGTTGTTGTAGCAGTTGAAAGACAATTCCCACATCCACTTTACGGAAAAAGAATAAAGAAAACCACAAAATTTTATGCCCATGATGAAGAAAACAGATGTAAGATAGGGGATATAGTTAGAATAAGAGAAAGTAGACCCCTCTCTAAGCTCAAAAGGTGGGTTGTAGTTGAGATACTCCCACAGAAGTAATTTCTTGAAAATTACTGATATATATAATAAAATATTGTTTTGTCTTTGCTTTGAAAGATAACCTATTCAATAAAAGAGGTAGAGGAAATGATTCGTAGAGGTACATATTTAAATACAGCTGATAACTCAGGTGCGAAGAAGGTTCAGTGTATAGGAATACCTAAAAAAGTAAACTTTGGAAAACAGACAGACTTTGCAACATTAGGTGATGTTATAACAGTAACTGTTAAAGATGCTATTCCAAACGGAGCAGCTAAGAAAGGAAAAGTTTATAAAGCTGTTGTTGTAAGAACAGCTAAAGAAGTTGCCAGAGAGGATGGAAGTTATATCAAGTTTGATGATAATGCAGTAGTTCTTCTTAATAACAACTTAGAACCTATTGGAACACGTATTTTAGGTCCTGTAGCCAGAGAAATAAGAGCAAAAGGATTTTACAGAATAGTTTCTCTTGCACCGGAGGTAATATAAAAAATGATAGTAAAAACAAGACTTAAAAAAGGTGATACTGTAATAGTTATCGCTGGAAAAGAAAAAGGAAAAACAGGGAAAATAAAGCAAATCTTAAGGGATAAAAAAGACCCTAACAATGTTAGAGTTATCGTTGAAGGTGTTAATATAGGTAAAAAGCACGTTAAACATATAGAAGGAATTAGAGAAGGTGGAATTTTTGAAATAGAAAGACCTATACATATATCAAACGTAGCTTTTTACGATGAAAAAACAGGTTCCAGAGTAAAAATAGGTTTTAGATACAGAGAAGAAGGAAATAAAATCATAAAAGAAAGATTTAATAAAAAAACAGGTGAAACAATAGACGTTATCTGGGAAAAAGAAAAAAAGTAAGAGGTAGAATGTAATGGCAGTTGCTGAAAAACACAAACCAAGATTAAAAGAAAAATATGAAAAAGAAGTAGCTCCAAAATTAATGGAAAGATTTGGTTATAAATCCCCAATGCAAATCCCAAAAATAAAAAAGATAGTTGTTAATATGGGAGTTGGAGAAGCTGTTCAGGATATAAAACAGCTTGATAAAGCTGTTGAAGACCTGATGGCTATCACAGGGCAAAGACCAGAAATTAGAAGGGCTAAAAAATCTGAAGCAGGATTTAAGCTAAGAAGAGGACTTCCAGTAGGGGCAAGGGTTACCCTCAGGAAAGAAAGAATGTGGGACTTTCTTGATAAACTTATTTCTGTAGCTCTTCCAAGGGTTAGAGACTTCAGGGGATTAAACCCTAAGTCCTTTGATGGAAGAGGGAACTACGCTTTTGGTATTTCTGAACAGATAATATTCCCAGAAATAGACTACGATAAAGTAGATAGAATAAGAGGAATGGATATTATCATTGAAACATCTGCTGAAACAGATGAAGAAGCAAGATGGTTATTAGCATTACTTGGACTACCTATAAGAGCCCAATAAGGAGGATTTAAAAGAATGGCACGTAAAGCTTTAATGGCTAAATCATTTTTAAAGAAACCTAAATATAAAACAAGAAATCACTCAAGATGTCCTATATGTGGAAGACCAAGAGGATTTATGAGACAGTTTAATATGTGTAGAATATGCTTCAGGGAAAGAGCTTCAAGAGGTGAAATCCCTGGAATTAAAAAAGCCAGCTGGTAAGGAGGCAGAAGATGATAGTTGACCCAATTGCTGATATGTTAGCAAGAATAAACAACGCAATGAAAGCAAGAAAAAGCGAGGTTTATATTCCCCACTCAAAAATGAAAGAAAAAATAGCAGAAATACTAAAAAGAGAAGGATATATAGAAGATTACACAATTTCTGAAGAAAATAAAAAAGGAAATCAGGGAACATTAATAATAAAGCTTAAATACCTTGATAATAGAAATACAAGACCTGTGATACAGGGACTTAGAAGGGTTTCTAAACCAGGTCTTAGGAAGTATGTAGGTGTTAAAGATATCCCTTACGTTAGAAAAGGTCTTGGTATAGCGATTCTTTCCACTAACAAAGGTCTCCTCACAGACGCTGAAGCAAGACAACAAAAAGTTGGTGGAGAAGTTCTTTGTTATATCTGGTAATTAACTGAAGGAGGCAAATTTAAATGTCAAGAATTGGGAAAAAACCTGTAGATATACCTCAAGGGGTTGAAGTAAAAGTTGAAGGAAATAACCACGTTATTGTAAAAGGACCAAAAGGTCAGCTTGAAGCTGATTTTAATCCAAAATTAACAATTAAAGTGGAAGACAATCAGGTAAAAATAGAAAGACCAGATGATTCTTCTTTAATGAGAGCAATTCATGGAACAACAAGAGCTTTAATAGCAAATATGGTTGAAGGTGTATCAAAAGGATTTACAGTAGAGCTTGAGATTCATGGTATAGGATATAGAGCAGCAATGAAAGGAAAAACTTTAGAGCTTCAACTTGGATATTCCCACCCTGTTGTTTATGAACCACCATCAGATATTCAGATATCAGTAGATGGAAACACTATAAAAGTTTCTGGTATTGATAAACAGAAGGTTGGTCAGGTAGCAGCAGAAATAAGAGACTTTAGAAAACCAGACCCATACAAAGGTAAAGGAATTAGATACAAAGGAGAAGTTCTCAAACTTAAACCTGGTAAATCTGTAGGTAAAAAATAAAACTCTTAAGTGAGGAGTGAAAAGAAGATGGCAGTAAAAACAAGAAGAGAAAAAAGAATAATAAGACATAAAAGGATAAGAAAAAAAGTTTTCGGGACAGCTGAAAGACCAAGAATGGCATTTTTCAAAAGCTTAAACAACCTTTACGTTCAAATAATAGATGATGAAAAAGGACACACACTTGTATCTGCCTCAACAATTGATAAAGATTTTGTTGAAAAGTACGGAGTTAGAGGTGGAAAAAATATAGAAATGGCAAAAAAACTTGGTGAATTTATTGCGGAGAAAGCTCTTGCAAAAGGTATTGAAAATGTTGTTTTTGATAGAGGTGGTTTCATTTACCATGGAAAAGTTAAAGCTTTTGCAGATGCAGCAAGAGAAAAAGGACTCAAATTCTAAAGGAGTGATGGAATGGGATACAAAAAGATAGAGCTTTTAATAGAAGAAAGACAAAAATTAGAACCAATTAATCCTGCTGAACTTTCCCTTGAAGAAAGGGTTGTGGAAATCAGAAGAACAACAAGGGTTGTTGAAGGTGGAAGAAGATTTTCTTTCTCCACACTTGCTATTGTTGGAGATAAAAACGGACACGTTGGTTTTGGACACGGAAAAGCTAACGAAGTACCACCTTCTATAGCTAAAGCTATAGCAGATGCAAAAAAACATCTTATAAAAGTTCCTTTAATAGAAGGAACTATACCCCATGACGTTATAGGTAAATATGAATCTGCAGTTGTTCTCCTTAAACCAGCAAGAAGAGGTACTGGTGTTGTGGCAGGTGGACCAGTTAGACCTGTCCTTGAGCTTTTAGGTGTAACAGACATACTTACAAAAATCTTAGGGAGAACAACAAACCCTACAAATACAGTAAAAGCCGTTTTTGATGCCCTTCTTAAAGTAAGGTCTCCTGAACAGGTTGCAAAATTAAGAGGAATAGAAGAAGAGAAAGTTAAGAAAAACTTCAAGATATACGCATCAGCTCCAATAGTTAAGTAGGAGGAAAAAATGAAAATAAAAGTAAAGTTAGTTAGAGGTCTTGCAGGAAAAAGAAAAGATAAAATACAGGCAGTTAAGTCTTTAGGTTTAAAAAAAGTTAATGATGAAAGAATTTTAGAAAAAAATCCTATGGTTTTAGGGAATATAAGAAAAGCACACAACCTTATTCAAGTGGAGGAAATAGAGTAATGGGTATAAAACTTCATGAATTAAAACCTGCTTTTGGTGCTACCCATAGGAAAAAAAGAGTAGGAAGAGGTATAGGTTCAGGACACGGAAAGACATCTACAAGGGGACATAAAGGGCAGAAATCAAGAAGAGGTTATGGAGAACTTCCAGCTTTCTTTGAAGGTGGACAGACACCATTTATAATGAGAATACCAAAAAGAGGTTTTAAAAACCCAAATAAAAAAGAGTATGAAATTGTTAATATAAAGACTCTTGAAGAGAGATTTGAAGCAAATGCAGAAGTAACTCCAGAAATTTTAAAAGAAAAAGGAATTATCCACTGTACAGATGCTGTAAAGATATTAGGAGAAGGTGAACTTTCCAAGCCTTTAACAGTAAAAGCTCATAAATTCTCTAAATCTGCAGAAGAAAAAATAAAAAATGCTGGTGGTACTGTAGAAATTCTCCAGTAAAAAACAAAAGAGAGGGTCATGATTGTTTGAAAAAATAAAAGTTCTTTTTGAATTAAAGGAATTAAGGGAGAGGGTTCTTTATACCCTCTTTATTTTTGCTATATACAGGTTAGGGACCCACATTCCTGTTCCTGGGGTTGATACTGCAGCCCTTCAACATTACTTTAACTCTTCAGGTGGGGTTTTATTCAACGTTTATAACCTTTTTTCCGGTGGAGCCTTAGGTAGACTTTCCATTTTTGCACTGGGTATTATGCCTTATATCTCTGCTGCTATTATAATGCAGTTATTGACAGCAGTTATTCCAACCCTTGAAAGATACCAGAAAGAAGAAGGGGAATATGGACGTTGGAAAATATCCCAGTACACCCGTTATCTCACGATAGCTATAGCAGGTTTCCAGTCTTTTGCTTTGTCCCTCTGGATTAGTAATCTTAAAACAGAAACAGGTCAGTCTCTGATATCTGAATCTGCTTTGATGTTTATTATAATGACTCCCATAATCATAACCACAGGTACAGTTTTCTTAATGTGGTTAGGGGAGAAAATAACAGAGTTTGGAATTGGAAATGGTATATCTATGATAATCCTTGCAAGTATCGTTGCAAGAATCCCAAATGCTGTAATTACTACATATGAACAGTTAAGGGCAGGAGACTTAACAGTATTTCAGGTTGGAATTGCTATAGCAGTAATAATAATAGTGGTAGCAGGGATTATATACATACAGGAAGCAGAAAGGAGAATACCTATCCAGTACGCAAGAAGGGCAGCTGGAGCAGCTTTAAGAGCAACAGCTACTTATCTACCTTTCAAACTAAACCCTGCAGGAGTTATTCCTATTATATTTGCTGTAGCTCTTTTAATGTTCCCTGTAACAATAGCCCAGATGTTTGTGGAACAGAGTGAACTTGCAAGAAAAATTGTAGATTTACTCTCTCCCCAGAGTTATGTGTATTTTATACTTTACGTAGGACTGATTATATTTTTTGCTTACTTTTATACAGCCATACTGATAAACCCAAAAGATATAGCAGATAACCTTAGAAAAAGTGGAGGATTTATTCCTGGGGTCAGAGCAGGTTATCAAACAGAACAGTACCTGAACTATATTCTTACAAGGATTGTTTTTGTTGGTTCTATATTCCTTGCAGCTATAGCTGTTTTACCAATGCTTCTTATAAAATGGCTCAACGTTCCTTTTTACTTCGGGGGAACATCTGCTTTAATTGTAGTTGTAGTAGCACTTGATACTCTTCATCAAATAGAAGCATTACTTGCAATGAAAAAGTATGAAGGTTTCTTGAAAAGGAGTTAAAAATGGCTAAAACAATAATATTTCTTGGACCTCCAGGGGCAGGTAAAGGGACTCAGGCACAAAGGTTAGTTGAAGAAAAAGGTTTTGTTCAAATATCTACAGGGGACATTCTTAGAGAAGCTGTAAAAAACGGAACAGAATTAGGAAAAAAAGCAAAGCAGTATATGGATGAAGGAAAGCTTGTTCCAGATGATTTAATAATATCTATAATAAAAGAAAAACTCAAAGAATTAGAAGGAAAAGATATTATTTTAGATGGTTTTCCAAGAACTATTCCCCAGGCTGAAGCTCTTGATAAAATGCTCCCAGAGTTAAACAGAAAAGTTGATGCCGTTATCCTTTTTGATATAACAGATGAAGAAGTTATAAAAAGACTTTCTGGAAGAAGGGTAGACCCTAAGACAGGAAAAGTTTATCACATCCTCTTTAATCCTCCTCCAGAAGGTATTGAAGTAATTCAGAGAGATGATGATAAAGAGGAAGTGATAAGAAAAAGACTTGAAGTTTATCATCAGCAGACAGCCCCTTTAGTTGAATACTATAAAAAACAGAATAAATTATTCGCCGTAGATGCATCTAAATCACCAGATGACGTTTACAAAGAAATTTTATCTGTGATAAAATAAAAGATTGTTGCAAATGATTGAATTAAAAAGTAAAGAAGATATAGAGAAACTTAGAACAGCGAATAGGATAGTGGCAGAAATTCTTCATATAATAAAGGAAGAAACAAAGCCTGGAATGACAGGTATAGACTTAGACGAGATAGCCAGAAAAGAGGCTGAAAAGAGAAAAGTAAAGCCTGCATTCTTAGGATTGTATGGTTTCCCTGCTGCTTTATGTGTGTCTATAAATGAGGAAATTGTTCACGGGATACCTAAGAAAAAGCCTATAAAAGAAGGAGATGTTGTTAGCATAGATTTTGGTGTTGTTTATGAAGGCTGGTATGGGGATGCTGCTATTTCGTATGTAGTTGGAGATAAAATAAGTGATAGAAAGAAAAGGCTTTTAGAAGGTGTTGAAAAATCTTTGATGGCTGGGATAGAAAAGTGCTACCCAGGCAATACAATAAGAGATATCGCGGCTGCAATAGAAGGCACGTTAAAGGAGTACCGTCTCGCTCCTATCTGTGATTATGGAGGACACGGAATAGGCAGAAAGCCACACGAAGACCCTCATGTTTCAAATTGTGTGGCAAATGCTGAAAATGTCCTCCTGAAGCCAGGTATGGTTTTGGCCATAGAACCTATGGCAACACTTGGTAAAAGACCAAACTTTTACAGAAAGCTGAAGGATGGATGGACTGTAGTTTCTAAAGAAAAGGCTCTTGCTGCCCACTTTGAACATTCTGTAGCAATAACTGAAAACGGTCCTGAAATCCTATCTAAACTTGATTAAGGAATTCAAGAGGACTGGAAAATGGCGAAGAAAAAGAAGAAAGAAGAAAAGGAAAAAGGAATAGTAGTAGAAGGGACTGTTGAGGAAGCACTTCCTAATGCTATGTTCAGAGTTAAGCTTGATACAGGGCACGAAGTTTTAGCCCATGTTTCAGGTAAAATGAGAATGCATTTTATCCGTATCTTACCTGGAGATAGAGTAAAGGTTGAGCTATCTCCTTATGATTTAACAAGAGGAAGAATAATATTTAGAATGTGAGGTGTGAAAATGAAAGTTAGAGCTTCTGTTAAAAAAAGATGTGAAAAATGCAGAATTATAAAAAGAAAAGGTAGAGTAATGGTTATCTGTGAAAATCCAAGACACAAACAAAAACAGGGTTAATTAGGAGGAAAAGATGGCTCGTATAGCTGGTGTAGATTTACCAGACAGAAAAAGATTAGAAATTGCTCTGACTTATATCTACGGTATAGGAAAAACAAGAGCTAAAGAAATACTTGAGAAAACTGGAATTGATGGAATGAAGAGAGTTGGAGAATTAACTCCCGACGAGTTGAATACAATAAGAAAATTTATAGAGCAAAATTATAAAGTTGAAGGTGACCTTAGAAGGGAAGTTGCCGTTAATATCAAAAGGCTTATGGATATGGGATGCTACAGAGGTATAAGACATAGACTCGGCCTTCCTGTTAGAGGTCAAAGAACAAAAACTAACGCTAAAACAAGAAGAAAATTCACTGGAAGAATTAAAAGAAGATAACCGGAGGCTTATAAATGGCAAGAAAGAGAAAAAGAAGTACAAAAAAAGTTAAAAGAACTGTTCCTTATGGGATTGCCCATATACAGGCTACATTTAATAACACAATAGTTACTATAACAGATAAAGAAGGTAATGTTTTAACATGGGCTTCTGGTGGTACAGAAGGTTTCAAAGGAACAAGAAAATCAACTCCTTATGCTGCACAAAAAGCTGCTGAAAAAGCTGCAAAAAGAGCAATGGATGAATTTGGTATGAAAGATGTGGAAATATGGGTAAAAGGTCCTGGAGCTGGAAGGGAAACAGCTATAAAAACAATTCAGGCTGTAGGATTAAACGTTAAAGTTATAAAAGATGTTACTCCAATACCCCACAACGGATGTCGTCCACCAGCTAAAAGGAGGGTTTAATCAATGGGAAGATATATTGGTCCATTAACTAAAGTAAGTAGAAGGCTTGGAGTTTTTGTAGGAGGAAGTTTAAAAGCTTTTCAAAAAAGAAATTTCCCACCTGGACAACACGGTAGAGTTCAGGGAAGAAAAAGAAAACTTTCTGACTATGCTGTTCGTCTTCAGGAAAAACAAAAACTCAGATATCTATACGGTGGATTAAGGGAAAAGCAGTTTAAAAGGTACTTTGATGAAGCTGCAAGGATAGCTGGTATTAAAGGAGGAAACACTGGACAAATACTCCTCCAGCTTTTAGAAAGAAGACTTGATAACGTTGTATATAGACTTGGATTTGCTAAAACAAGACGCCAGGCAAGACAGCTTGTTAGACACGGACATTTCTTAGTAAATGGAAGGAAAGTTAATATTCCTTCTTATCAGGTAGACCCTGGCGATATTATAGAACTGAGAGAAAAAAGTAAAAACTCTCCACTCTTTAAAGAAAACCTTGAAAACAGAGACCCAAGGTCTATTCCATCATGGCTTGAGCTGGATAAAGATAACTTTAGAGGAAAAGTTTTAGAAATACCTCAAGATATTGAGCTTGAGATACCTGTTAATGTTCAGCTCATCATTGAGTTCTACTCAATGTAATAAACTTTTGGGTATAAACCCTTTTGGAGGTAGAATAACGAATGCCTTTTTTAGAATTTATAACACCCAATAAGATTTATTGGGATGAATCAACAAAAACTGAAACATTTGGAAGACTGTACGTTGAGCCTTTAGAAAGAGGATATGGAATAACCCTTGGTAATGCTTTAAGAAGGGTTCTTCTTTCTTCACTTGAAAGTGGGGCTATTACAACAGTTAAAATTCACGGTGTTTCCCATGAGTTTACAACTATAGATGGCGTCATTGAAGATGTTTCTGAAATAATACTCAATCTTAAGCAGATAAAGTTTAAAATGGAAGAAGGAATTGAGAGTGATTTTGCTATCCTTGAGTTTAAAGGACCTGGAAAAATAAAAGCATCAGATATAAAAGTTCCTGCTGGAATAGAAATCGTAAATCCAGATGTTCATATAGCTACTGTAGACAGCGATACAGAAATTAAAATGGAACTTAAAATAGAAAAAGGTCGTGGTTATGTTATGGTAGAGGAAATGGAACAGCCTACAGAAATAGGCTGGATACCAATAGACACAAACTTCTCTCCAATAAAAAAATGTACATTTAAAGTAGAACCTACAAGGGTAGGAGAAAAAACAAACTACGATAAGTTAATCCTTGAGTTTACAACTGATGGAACATTAACCCCTGAAGAAGCTTTAACAAAGGCAACTAATATTCTTATTGAACACTTCCAGCTTCTACTAAATCCAACAGTGAAAAAAGTTGAAGTTGTTAAAAAAGCTGAACCAGAATCTATTGCTGAAAAAATAGAAGCTGATAAACTCTCTTTAGCAATAGAAGAGCTTGAGATTTCCTCAAGAGCTACTAACACTCTTAAAAAACTTGGTATACAGACAATAGGTGATTTGGTAAAAATGACAGAAGAGGATTTGAAAGAGGCAAAAAGTATAGGAAGAAAAGCACTTAAAGAGATAAAAGAAGCTTTAGCTGACCTTGGTCTTGAACTTGCACCTTCACCAACAAAAAAAGAGTAAGGAGTAGAAAAGAATGAGACATAGAGTAAAAACAAAAAGCTTTCATAGACCTAAAGAACAAAGGGAAGCTTTATTTGTTAACCTTGCCTGTGAACTTATAGAACACGGAAGAATTGAAACAACTTTACCAAAAGCAAAAGCTTTAAGACCTTTTGTTGAAAAGCTTGTTACTCTGGCAAAAAAACAAAATGTTGCTTCAAGAAGACTTTTAAATGCAAGACTAAGGAACAATACTAAAGCTGCAACAAAACTCTTTAAAGAGATTGCTCCTCTTATGGCAGAGAGAAACGGTGGGTATACAAGAATTTACAAACTTGATAAAAGAAGAAGAGGAGACGACGCTGAACTTGCTATAATAGAGTTTGTAGAATACCCTGAATCTGAGTAAAAGCAAAGATGTTTATATTGGCAAACTTTATAGAGGCGGTGGCCAGAATTCTGGACATCGCCTTAACTATTTATATGTGGATTGTTATTATTTCTGCCCTGTTAACCTGGGTAAATCCAGACCCTTATAATCCAATAGTGAAATTTTTCAGAAGTGCAACAGAACCTGTTTACAGATTTATCAGACGTTTCATTCCGACTAATTTTGGAATGATTGATATAGCTCCTTTAATCGTAATTTTTATAATTATGTTTCTCCAGTACTTTTTAATTCCAACTCTCCATGAAATAGCTCTAAGACTTAAGTATTAATCCCATTAATAACCCATTTCAAATAAAAATCTAAAAAAATGAAGTTTTTTTCTTGCTTTTAATAAAATTTACTGTATTATAATTTTTGTACATTATTATTGTAATTTATAAATAGTTAATCAAAAAATATTAACCGGTGCTGTTATGTATGCTTTGAGGAACTTTTTCATTGCTTTTTTGCTGGTTTTCTTCTCCTCTTTTTCTGCTGAACTGTGGAGTGATGTGTCCAGTCTAAACGAGAAAATAGTACTGAAAAAACTAAAAATCCCAATTGAAAACATTAAAAATGTAAACGGAATAGAAGTTTCTCTAACAGGATATTCAGTTGAAATAGAAAAGAGCAAAGTAGAATACAGAAAAAACGGTTTTACCTGGTTTGGGAAAGTAAAAAATGATGATTTTTCTACAGTTATTTTTACTGTCCAGAATGGTTATCTTTTTGGAGTGCTGAACTTTTTAGATAAACATTACAGGATAGAACCTTATAATGGTGATATATATGCTCTATCAGAAGAATACAATTTTGGAGCTTCCCCTGATACACCAAGAATAAAAGAAACTGTAGGGAAAGAAAAACTTGATTTATCGTTTATCAAAAACCTCCAGGAAAAAAATAAATACATAGACTTACTTTTACTGTACACAAAACAGGTTAGAGATTTATGGGGAGATGCTTTAGGTGCATATGTACAGAACCTTGTAGATATAGTTAATGCTGTGCTGGAAAACTCAAAAACAGAAGCCAGAATAAATTTAGTTGGAACTCTTTTTTATGATACCCCTGATGTAAACGAGAATGTAAACACTGTTATAGCTCGTTTTTATATGATAGATGCAGAAGATATAAAAGATTTAAGGGACAGGTATAAAGCTGATGTTCTTATTTTACTGAGAAAAAAAGACCTGAATTCAAGTAGTGTTAAGTGTGGTGTAACAAACGGTATTTTTAAGCTTGATAAGTTTTTCTCTGACTGGAAAAATCGCATAGATGAGGTAATAGACTACTATAGGAAAACACCTGTTGGGATTATAGAAGTAAACAAAATATTTAATGGAATACAAAAGGATGGAAATTACTGTTCAGAACTTTTTTTCCCCCATCATATAGCCCACAGCCTTGGGTGTGACCATAACAGGGAAAATATTTCCTGTGGTTCAGGACAGGCATTCCATTATTCTTTTGGTTATAAGGGCGAGCAAAACTTTTTTACACTTACTTCTCCTAATAATCCAAAAATACTTTACCTCTCTGACCCATATACACTGCTGAATGGAGAACATATTGGTATTGGGGATAATGAAGAAAGAGAGCCTGCAAACAACAAAAAAACTGTTATGTATACTTCTTTTATTGTTTCAAATTTTGAAATTGCCAGTAGATACCCGGAAGCTTTTGTTGATACTGATAGTATTGTTTTTTCTGATGTTCAGCCTTTATCACTCCCTGAGAAAACTATTTCTGTTTATAACTATGGGGAGAGAGACCTTAAGATAAGTGTTGAAAGTAAATCTCCCTATATAAAAATCTCAAATAACTGTTCTGTTATAAAACAGTATCAAAAATGTGATATTAAAGTTTCTTTAGATAGGGCAGTTATAAAAAATGAAGATACCCAGATAGTTATAAGAACAAATGACCCTGATAAGAAAACTATAACTGTACCTGTTCACATAGAACCAGCGATAAAAGAAGTTCCTGATATAAAAATAACGAAGGAAAGTCTTGATTTTGGTGAAGTGTTAATTGGTAAAAACAAAACCTTGAGCATTGAGATAAAGAATACCGGAAATGCCGACCTTATTATAAACAGTGTTTACTTCCAGAATAACCTTTTTTCAATAAAGAACAGCTGTTCCCTAATAAAAGAAGGTAAAAGCTGTATTTTAAGTGTTGATTTTAAACCAAATGAGAAAAAAGAATATAAAGATTATCTGATAGTTGTTTCAAATGACCCTGATAGTCCGCAGATATCTATTCCTGTTTCAGGATATGGTAAGGAACTTAAGATTTCTGACTTCACTGTTTCTACTGAGAATATAGATTTTGGAGATGTTTTTATTGGAAATGGAAAGAGTTTTTCTATAGAAGTAAGGAATACAGGTAATACCAATCAGAGATTTTCTATACAAGAAGAGTCTTACTCAGGTGATTTCACTGTTTCTTCTAACTGCCATAGTGTTATATCTCCTGGTGCTAAATGTAGTGTTAAAGTTTCATTTTTCCCAAGTTTAGAGGGTGAGCAACATTTTTCCTTTGATATTAAAGGAGCTAATGGAAAGGTTATTACTGTAAACGTAAAAGGTAAAGGGGTTTTACCTGCCCAAAAAAGGGTCAGTATTGAACCTGTTAGCCTTGATTTCAAAGCAGATGTAGGAAAATCAGACACAGAGTATATAAAAATAAGGAATACTGGTAATACTTTACTGAACATAAGCAGTATAACTTTAGATGGAGAAGGATTTGATATAAACAGCAGATGTAAAAGGATAGATGTTAGAGGAGAGTGTAGAGTAAAAGTAATTTTTACTCCAGATAAACCAGGGATTTACACCGGTAAAATAACAATTCAAACAGATGCAGATAACGGCAAAACTGTAGTTGTTAGTCTTTCCGGTAAAGGGTACGGTAAGGTAGATTATAAAGATAGACATATAAAGCTTAGTATTGAGAACTCAAGCTTTATATCCCCACCACGGAGCTTTGAACAACACTTAGATGATAATCTTGTTTATCTTGAACCACCAGTTGAGTATTCTGTTGCTGAAACAGGTCTTCCTATTAAGGAAACCTTACATATAGATAATGTAGACAATGATACATACATAAGAATATTTTATAACGATGGAACATTTAAAGACATTCCTGCTACAGAAGATATGGTGTTTAAACTTGAAGATGGAAATGAGTATGACAGTGATAAGAGTAAAAATGGGCAAATCCTAAGAAGATATGCTGTTATAAAGATTAGCAGTACTCAGATTCCACCGGATAACCCATCAGATAACCTTTCTGGCTCATCTTCTAATAGTTCAGGTTCAGGAGGATGTTCGTTTAATAAAGAAAAATCAGATTTTACCCTTCTTTACATACTAACTCTTGTTTTATTCCTTGCGTTAAGAAATAAAAGGAAAACAAAGGAAATGCTATAGATAACTGTACCTCTAAAACATATATTTAAAGGTTGTACTAAAAATAGAGGTACAGTCAATGACAGTATCTTTAAAACTCAAAAATGATGTTTCTGTAATAGAGCCTGCTGTTGATTTTGTTTATAAGTTTGGAATTAACGCAGGTCTTTCAGAAAAGGAAAGTAGTGAACTTGCCCTTGCTTTTGATGAGGTTATAACAGATATTATTCTATTTGCTTTTGAGCCTTATGAAGAGAAAGAGTTTACAATTTCTTTAAATAAAACCCTTTCTGAGGTTGAGATTATAATCCACGAGTTAGGAGAGCCTTTTGATATAGAAAGACACAGGTACTCTCCGGAAAAGGCAAAAACAGAGTTTAACTTTGATGGAGCAGGGATTTTACTTTCTAAATCTCTCCTTGATGATTTTATTTATCTGTTTAAAGGAAGAGAAGGTAAAGAATTTCGTCTTGTTAAAAAAATAAAACATCCCCATATAACAGAGATTTACAAGGAGACAGAATTAAAAAAAGAACCAGAAAAAGCTGTTGAGTACACAATAGCCCCTGTAACAGAAAAAGATGCAGAAGATATAGCCCGTCTAATATACAGGTCTTACGGATATACATATCCAAAAGAGGAAATGTACTATCCTAAAAAGATAGAGCAAGCTTTGAAAGAGGGGAAAAAGTTTGGAGTTATAGTGAGAACAGAAAAAGGAGAAGCTGTTGGATATTTTGCTGTTTTGAGAACTACAGACTCAAATATCGGTGAAGTTGGTGAAGTTGTGGTTTCTCCTATGCACAGGGGAAAAGGGATTATGAAAATGATGATGAAAGCCCTTATAGATATGGCTAAAACTAAGGGACTTTTAGGATTATTTGGGGAAGCTGTAACAGTTCACACAGTAAGCCAGAAAGTAAATGCTAAGTACGGTTTTAAATCAACAGCTATTGTACTTAACTTTTTTCCACCAGCAAAGTACAAGGGGTTTGAACATAAGGAGAATAGAATCAGTGTCGTTATAGATTTTCTTCCTTTAAAAGAAAGAGAAGAAGTGAGTATACACATCCCTAAAACTTACAGAAATATAATAAAAGAGATATACAAAAACTCAGGAATACAGGTGAATTCAATAAGAAGTAGAAATATTCTTCCTTCAAGGGAAAAATCCAGTTTAACCCTCTGGATAAACTACAAATTTGGTAGTAGTGTGATAGTAGTAAGGAAGTTCGGGAAAGACTTTTTAGAAAGAGTAAAAAACAAAGTTAGCTCTTTAGGGAAAAAAGGGATAAAAAGTGTGTACATAGACCTTCCTTTTGATGAACCAGAGATAAAATACTTTGTTCCAGAACTGAGAAAACTTGGATTTATTTTCTCTGGAGTTATGCCACTTTTCCATAAAAATAAAGATTTTTTAAGGATGCAGCTGCTTTTTGATGAGTTTGATTTCAAGTATATTCACCTTTTTTCTGATATGGCAAAAAAAATAAAAAGAAGGATTTTGAGGGACTTAAAATGATTTTTGAAGAAAAAGGAGATAAGTTAGTTGTGTTTATAAAAGGAGACCTTAACTATTTGAACTCTTTAGAGTTAAATAAAAAGGCAAAGGATAAAAAAGAGATAGAAATTGTATTTGAATGTTCAAAGTTTATAGACAGTGAAGGTATAAAAACCCTTTTTATTCTAAAAAAAGAAGGAAAAAAAGTTCGCCTGAAAAATGTTCCAGATTTGTTCTTTAAAGCTGTTAAAATACTTTCTTTAGATGAACTTCTTGAGTGTGTGGAAGGGTAGTGAAAGTGGATAAATTTAACCTTGGTCTTATTCAACATAAATGTGGAAATGATATCAGGGAAAATTATGATAAAGCCTTACATATGATAGAAAGTGCCTGTAAAGATGGGGCAAATGTCGTTTGTACACAGGAACTTTTTAAAACAGTTTATTTCTGTCAGGTAGAAAACTGGGATTATTTTCAATTTGCTGAAAAGGTTGATGAAAGTTCTGAGACTGTTAAAACACTTTCTAAAATAGCTAAAGACTACAGCTCAGTTATTGTCGCAAGCTTGTTTGAGAAAAGGGATAAAGGTATTTACCATAACACTGTTGTTGTTATTGACGCTGATGGTAGTTTTTCAGGGAAGTACAGGAAGATGCATATTCCAGATGACCCTCATTTTTATGAAAAGTTTTATTTTACCCCTGGTGATTTAGGATACAAAGTGTTCAAAACCAGGTATGCAAACATAGGAACCCTTATATGTTGGGACCAGTGGTTTCCAGAAGCTGCAAGACTTACAGCAATGAAAGGAGCTGATGTGATACTTTATCCAACAGCGATAGGATGGCTTCCTGAGGAAAAAGAGGAGCAAGGTAAAAGTCAGTACAATGCGTGGGAAACTGTCCAGAGGGGGCATGCTGTAGCAAATGGGGTTTATGTAGCGTCTGTAAACAGGGTAGGTTTTGAAAAATCCCCTGATGGGAACAGTGGTATAGAGTTCTGGGGACAGAGTTTCGTATCTAACCCTTATGGTGAAGTGATATCAAAATCTTCTCAGGATAAAGAGGAAGTTTTATTAACAGAGATAAATCTTTCTTTGCTTGATGAAATGAGGGTTGTATGGCCTTTTTTCAGGGATAGGAGAATAGATTCTTATACAGATTTAACCAAAAGGTGGCTTGTTGATTAAAATACAATTT
>CAZOTZ010000019.1:21122-22859 GCA_964582875.1 uncultured Aquificales bacterium
AATTCCTTTTACTCCATGTACGTACAGTTTTTCTTTATCTCCTAAAAAGTCAATAGTCTGGATTAAACCAGGTAAACCAAGTATATGGTCGCTGTGGAGATGGGATATAAATACGTGGTTTATTCTGTACATATTCAGGTCTGCTTTTATTATTTGTCTCTGGGTTCCCTCTCCACAATCAAAAAGGAAGGCCTCTCCAAGGTATTTAAAATAAACTGCACTGTTGTTTCTTTCTTTTGTTGGAACAGCTGAAGATGTTCCAAGTAGAACTACTTTCCCTTTCATCACTTTAAAAAGGTTGCTTGCGCTGGTAATATATTATTAGTCTTAAGGTTACCAACGCAAGCAAACCCAGGGGGAGAGAAATATTTAAAATCTTTCCATAAATATTTTACTAAAAATATAAAGTGCTGAGCTTTCCTTATCCATTTCTGGAATATCAATTTTTTTACCATTTTTAAACAGAATTACACCTTTGTGTTTTTCTTTACTGAAAACGTCAACTTTATTAGCTATTATAACATCAAGGTTTTTTCTTTTTAGTTTTTTTTGTGCATTTTCTAATATATTCTGGCTTTCTGCTGCAAAACCTATCAAAATCTGATTTTCCCTTTTTTTCTTGCCTATCTCCTTAAGAATATCAGGGTTAGGTTCAAGTTCTATTACAGGTTTTTCTTTATCTTTTTTTAGTTTTTCTTTGCTGTAGGATTTTGGTTTAAAGTCAGCAACAGCTGCATTCATCACAATAATATCTGAGTTTTCAAAATTTTCCATAACAGCCTTATACATTTCTTCAGCTGAAACCACATCTATTTTTTTAACCCCATAAGGTTTTTTTAAACAAGTTGGAGCAGAGATTAAAAGAACATCTCCACCTAAAGCGTATGCTATTTTAGCTAAGGAATATCCCATCTGACCAGATGAAGCATTTGATATATATCTGATAGGGTCTAAGTATTCTCTTGTCCCTCCTGCTGTTATAAGTATCTTTTTCCCTTTTAGTGGTTTGGGTGATATAGCGTAAAGTGCTACAGTTTCTATATCTTCTAATTCGGCGAGTTTTCCTTCCCCTTCTTCTCCACAGGCAAGCTCTCCCTCTGCAGGTTTTACAAATATATGTCCCCTATTCTGTAAGGTCTCTATATTTTCCTGTGTTGCTGGGTTTGTGTACATTTTTGTATTCATTGCTGGAGCAAATACTATAGATTTGTCGTAAGCAAGGGAAAGGGATGTTAAAAAATTATCTGCTATACCGTTTCTTATTTTTGCTATAGTGTTTGCTGAAGCTGGGGCTATTATAAATACATCAGGCCACCTTGCTAAAGATATATGCTCTAAACCGGTTTTTCCATCTTTCCATTCAGAAAGTACTTCTTCACCTGTGAGTGCCTGAAAGGTTATCTTCCCTACAAACTCTAAGGCTGAAGGGGTTGCTATAACCTTTACATTAGCCTCTTTTTTCTGAAAAAGTCTTACAAGTTCACAGGATTTATAAGCTGCTATTGAACCTGAAACTCCTATAAGTACTTTCTTTTTTTCCCAAATCATTGTTTTAAATAAAGGATTTATTAGACAGGACTATTATAACGTTTTTGTTTAAATTTTACATTTTTTATTGTAAACTATATTGAGATTCTATCTCAAATAGGAGGTTAAAAATGAGTTATATGGAAATAGAAACAAGAATAAACAAAATATCAGATGAGTTTACCAGATTAATTGAATCTGTTGATAATT
>CAZOTZ010000020.1:0-22842 GCA_964582875.1 uncultured Aquificales bacterium
TGTTTTAAGTATTTTATCAAAGATAACCTTCCAGTATTAAGGGTGTTTTTTCTCATGAAATTTTTATAGATAGTTTTTTTTATATAAAATAGTAACTTTTGAACAGGTAATAAAAAATAATAACTCCAGGGGGAGAGAAAATGAAAAAGTTTATATGGATTTTTGTCCTGTTTTCCTTTGTTGTAAAAATCTCTTTAGCTTCAATGGGGGAGTACTGCTCAACGCCTCCATTCCTTGTTGCAGGGGTGAAACCAAACATTCTGATAATACTTGATAACTCAAATAGTATGGATGAAGATTTCTACGGAAACGCCGTTGGCTCTTACTCACCAAAAAGCAAAAGCGTTGTTGCAAAGAAAGAACTTATAAGAATAATAAAAGAGTACAGAGATAGGTTCAGAGTCGGTCTTATTACATATAGACTTCCCCGGAATGTGAGACAGTACTACATACACAACTCACCTTACTTTGTTTCTTATCAGCCTAAATCCTACTGTCCAGATGCTCCAAAGGATTGTGAAGAGTACTGTGCTACAGGAAGTTTATCAGCAAAGGGAGTATGTGAGGATACCTGTAAGGATAAAAATCCTTCTTTTGACCCGGATTATTTTGATGAAATAATCACAAACTATCCTGTTGGTTCAGAAGAAAGAAAAAGATACTGTCATCTTGTTTATCCAAAAACCCAGAGATTTAAGAACCCTTATGACCCTTCCAATTATCTTTATTTTAAAACAGCTCTGCCTATGTACAGTAGTAGTAACCTCAGAACAGCTTTTTGTTATTCAGTAGATTACAATCCAGATGAAGGAAAACCTTATGATGAATATTACTGTTATAAAAGAAAATATGGAACATCAGATAGCTTTGAAGGTTATGTAGATTATTGGTTTAACAGTAAGTTTACTCCAACTGATACAGATTTTGCCCTTGGTTTTGATGATTTTGGGAGAAGGCTTGCGTGGTGGTACATTGGGAGAACATGGTTCTCTAATAAATCCCCAGGAGACGGGTATATACATGTTAAAGTTAACGATTTAACTGACAGCTATGGAAATACAACCTCTACTTACTCAAAACTGATAAACAAACTTGACCCTAAAGAAAACGATGAAAACGGTTATATGTCCTGTAGAAGAAGAAATAAAAATAAATGCCCATACATAATAAATGCTGGTTTAACACCCACAGCTGGAACTTTTGACACAGCTATAGAGTATCTAACAGGAGATGAAACTCCTGTTGAGTATAAATGTCAGCAAACATTCGTAATATATGTAACAGATGGTCTTCCAAGTGTTGATACTTCAGGAAATACAGATACAGCAGATAACCTTCTTCCTGATGTTTTAGACAGAATAGACACCCTTAGAAATCTTGATATATATGTTAACGGGAAAATGAGAACATTTGATATAAAAACCTTCGTTTTAGGACTTGGTCTCACAGAAGATGCAAAGAAAAAACTTGACAGAATGGCTGTCCATGGGGGAACAGATGTAAACGGACATGCTTACTATGCAGATAATCCAGAGGAACTTAGAAAAGCCCTAAATGTAATATTCCAGACAATTCTTAAAAAAGTAACCTCATCAACGTCTGTTGCAGCATTTGCTGAACGTTCTAAAAAAGGAGCAATAGCAGTTCAGTCTGTTTTTTACCCAGAGAAAAAATTTTCTGATAAAACAACGACATGGATAGGATATCTCTACAACTACTGGTATTACAACTCTCCTGATGTACAGAACCTAAGAGAAGATACTATACAAAACAGAGCTTTAGACAAAATTCAGGACAATATAATTGAGTTTGACCTTGATAGTTATGGACACTTGATAATAAACGCTTATTCTGCTGATACAGCAGGGAAAAAAGATTCTCTACTACATACGTACACCTCTTTAGATGATATAAAACCTGTATGGGAAGGAGGAACACTACTAAAAGATAGAGACGCAGGAGATAGGAAAATATTTACTGTGGATTCAAATGCTTTAATCCCTTTTTCTGTCCCTTACAGAAATTTCTTTGCATACAAACTTGGTAATCCTGACACATTCAATAGGTGTTTAGGAAATGAGAAAAATGAAAAAATAGAAAATTTAATCAGATATATAAGAGGAGAAGATATAAAAGGATGTAGAAACAGAACAGTTGATATAGCAGGTTCAGTCTGGAAGTTAGGTGATATTGTATACTCAACACCTAAGATAGTTTCTTATAAAGATTACGGATACAGTGTTATATACGTTGGTTCTAACGATGGTATGTTGCATGCTTTTAAACTCGGGTATCTATCTAAAAAAGATTTAGATGAAAATCAGGTTGTGAAGCTGTGTAGCGATAAAAACAACTGTAGTGAAGAGTCTATAGGAGAAGAACTGTGGGCTTTTATACCTGAAAATGTACTTCCTTATCTAAGGTACCTTCCTGACCCTAATTACTGCCATATATACTTTGTTGATTTATCACCTTATATATTTGAGTATAAATCAAAAAAAATACTGATTGGTGGGATGAGACTTGGTGGAGCCTGTGGATGTAGTGGAAGTAGCTGTGTAAATCCACCACCGGACACATGTGCTTCAGAAGATAGCTGTTTAGGACTCTCTTCTTACTTTGCTTTAGATATAACTGACCCGGAAAATCCTGTTTTTCTATGGGAGTTTAGCCACAAAGATTTAGGTTTTTCATTCTCTGGGCCAGCAGTAGTAAAAAAAGAAAATAAAAACTATGTAGTGTTTGCATCAGGACCAACAAATTACATTGGAGATTCAAACCAGAGCCTGAGACTCTTTGTAGTAGATGTTGATACTGGAAAGTTAATAAGGACTATAGATACAGGAATTCAAAATGCGTTTGGGGGAAGACTGTTTACTGAAGGTCTGGACTTTAATGAAGACGGTCAAACAGATTACATAATCCTTGGATACGGAAGAAAAGACGGTGATATGAGAAACTGGAAAGGAGGTATTATTCTATTAGATACAAGAGATGAAGATATATTAAAATGGAGTTACTCAACTTATTTAGATAGTGCCCAGAATGCTATTATTGCCAAAGTTGAAACAATGAGATGTTTTGGAAGATGGTACATATTTTTTGGAAGTGGAAGATGGTTTTATAAAACAGATAACCCTTTACCGGGACAGAGGGAAAGAATTTACGGTATTCCTTTAAACTGTGATAAAACAGGATGTACACCAAATCTATCTATTGCAGATGTTACCTACTCCTCATCAAATGTCTGTACAGATGCAAAAAATGGGGTAACAAGAGGATGGTACATAGAACTTGACCCTTCAGAAGAAGGATACTTCAAGGAAAGGGTTATAACCGACCCAACAAAAACAGACCAGAACGTAATCATCTTTCCTACATCACAGCCAACAGCTGACCTGTGTGGATTTGGTGGAAGAAGTAGAGTGTGGATTTTAAACTGTGCTACAGGCGGTGCTTTAAATGAAAACTGTCCTGGATACGAGATAAAAAACGTATCTGGAAAACTACTTCTCCAACTTACAGGGGGAGATATAAGGGAAATCTCTCTATCAGAGTACCTGTCCTCAGGTACACCTAAAAGAAAATCAAACTTTTATCAGGGAATGCTTCCAGAAAACTCATTACCTTTCATAACACCTGCAGAAGCAGGAAAAAAAGTAAGAAAAGGCAAAATATTACTGTGGTTTGAAAAATAGATAAGAGGTTTATATTGGGAAAAAAAGTTTTCATAGCTGGTGGTGGTACAGGAGGGCATTTTTACCCTGCTGTATCCGTTGCCTCATTCTTAAAGGAAAAAGGATACCAGGTACTTTATATCGGAGCAGAAAAAGGAATTGAAGGAAAAAAAGATTTTCCATACGGGGAAAAAATACTTTTTGATATAAAAGGAGTAAGGGGGAAAAACCTTTCAGAAAAAATTTTCTCTGCTTATCAGCTTTTAAAGACAACAAATAAAGTCAAAGAAATAATAAAAGAAGAAAAACCAGATTTTTCAATATGTTTTGGAGGTTATGCATCCTTTCCATTAGGACTTGCGTCTGTTTTAGAAAAAGTTCCCCTTTATATACACGAACAAAACTCTATCCCTTCTTATACAAACAAACTTCTATCATTCTTTGCGAGAAAAATATTTATAACATTTGAGTACTCAAAGCAGTTTTTCCCAGAGAAGAAAACTGTCCTGTCTGGATTTCCTCTAAGGAAAGAGCTAAAGGAGAAAATCTCTTTAGATGAAAATGAAGCACGAAAAAAATTAGGCATTCCTGAAAACAAAAAAAATATACTTGTATTTGGAGGAAGTCAGGGAGCAAAAAAACTAACAGAGTTAGCTGAGATTTTAGCTGAAAAAAATCCAGATATTTACTTCACTGTGATAACAGGAAAAAACTCAAAAATCAGTAAAAAAAGAAAAAACCTGATTTCCTTTGATTACTTTGAAGATATGGGAGTTCTGTACAAAGGAAGTGATTTAGTTATAGCAAGAGCTGGTGCAGGAACAGTTTCAGAAATCCTCCTTTTCGGGAAACCTGCTATTTTTGTACCTTATCCTTACGCAGCATCAAACCACCAGTTTTTTAATGTCAAATGGCTAAAAGACCTATCCCTTGCTGAAGTTTTCCAGGAAAAAGAGCTTTCTTTAGAAAAGGTAAACAAAACAGTGAAAGAGTTTTTAAACAGGAATGATATCTCAGATAAAATAAAGAAATACGCAATAGATAACGCTGAAGAGATAATTCTAAATGAAATAGAAAAAGAGCAGGTTTAACCTGCTCTTAATCCTGCTCCGGTCTAAGTGTTGGGAATAAAATAACTTCTCTTATAGATGGGCTATCTGTTAACATCATCACAAGTCTATCAATACCAATACCCTCTCCACCAGTAGGAGGAAGACCATACTCTAAAGCCATAAGGAAGTTTTCATCAATATCCATAGCTTCTTCATCACCAGCAGCTTTTTCTTTTAGCTGTTGAAGAAATCTTTCCCTCTGGTCTTCTGGGTCGTTAAGCTCTGTATATGCATTTGCAAGCTCCTGTTTATTAACAATAAGCTCAAATCTTTCAACAAGGTCAGGGTCTTTTCTGTGGGTTTTCGCAAGAGGAGAAAGGATTTTAGGAAAATCTATCACAAACGTTGGCTGTATAAGTTCTTCTTCTATGAAATGTTCAAAGAGTTTATCAAGGAGTTTTATATGTGTGAGTTCATCAGCTTTTGGAATACCAACCTCTTTAGCAAAATTTCTCGCTTTTTCCTCGTCTAAGAAGAAATCCTTGTCTTTACCTGTCTTTTCCTTTAAAGCATCAAAGAAAGGTAGTCTCCTAAAAGGTTTAGAAAAATCAAGCTCCTGACCTTCCCATGTTATTTTAAGGGTTCCTACCGTATCCATGAGAATTTTTCTGAAAAGTTCTTCTGTTAGTTCCATTAAATCGTTGTAATCAAGGTAAGCAGCGTAAAACTCAACCATAGTAAATTCTGGGTTATGTGTTGTATCAATACCTTCGTTCCTGAAGTTCCTTCCTATTTCATAAACCCTGTTAAAACCTCCAACAATAAGCATCTTAAGAAAAAGTTCAGGTGCAATTCTAAGATAAAGGTCTATATCAAGGGCGTTGTGGTGTGTTATAAAAGGTTTTGCCATTGCTCCAGAAGCAACAGTTTGAAGAATAGGGGTTTCTACTTCCATAAACCCTTTACTTTCCAAAAACTCCCTTAAACTTTTTATAGCTTTTGAACGGATTTTAAAAATCTCCCTTGCTTTTGCATTTGCTATAAGGTCTAAGTATCTGTGTCTGTATCTCTGTTCAACATCTTTAAGACCATGCCATTTTTCAGGTAAAGCCCTTAAGGATTTTGCAAGAAGTTTAAAATCTTTTACTTCAACTGTAAGTTCCCCTGTCATGGTTCTGAAAAGCTCACCTTCAACACCTACAATATCCCCAACATCAAGTATATCCATTGCCTCTGAGTATTTCTCATCTCCAAGGGTGTCTTTTCTGAAGTAAACCTGTAGTTTTCCATCTGCATCCTGAATATGACCAAAAGCAGCCTTTCCCTGGTCTCTTAAGGCTATAAGCCTTCCAGCAACAGAAACTTTTTCCCTGTTTGGGTCTAAATCGTAAACCTCTTTAACAGAAAAAACAGGTTCTCCAGTCTCCCCTTCTTCAAAAGTGTCAGACACAAGTGTAAGTTTTCCATCTAATCTGTCTAAATGCCCAATAAATGTTAAGGTCTGTCCCGGGGCAAACTTACCTTTTTCCTGGGATATTAAAACAAGTATTTCAACAGGTTTCTCAAGGTCTGCAAACCTTATCAGGTATTTATCTTCTCTTTTTGATACTCTTTTAATTTTTCCGGTTATTTTATAAATTTTGTCCTTATCAACAGGTTTTTCGTATTTTTCCCTTATTTTGTCTAATGTAGTTGTGATATTAAATTTGTGGGGATATGGGTTTACTCCTTTTTCTTTCAGTTTTTCAACAAGAGCTTTTCTGCTTTCTATAATCTCTTCTGACATTAACTTACCTCCTTAGTATCAGCAATAAAGTTATTCCAAATCAATTGTAAATTAATAAAAAATACAAAACAACGTCGGTATAAACAAAATCAAAAATTAAGCAGTATACACGATAAAGGCAAGATATAGAAACTCTATTCTGTCCTTGTCTTTTAGCTAAAGTGTTTCCAAATTATACCGAAATAATCAACAGCCAGGAGAGGGAAAGTGGATGAGAAGAAGAAAGAAGAAGCTTTAGAAGAAGAAAAAAATAGAGAAGAGGAAGGGGAGAGTGAAAAAAACAGTAAGGAGGATTCCCAGTTGCGCAGGGCAAAAATCCAGAGGATTAAAGAGATGATAGAAAGAGGAGAGTACTATGTCTCCCCTGAGGAAATCGCAGAAAAAATCCTTGAGTTTTTCAAAAAGAAAAAAAGCTAAAAGAATAAGCTCAGCTTTTCTAATACCTTTTTCAAAGTAAGTACTGTTTCTTCTATCTCTTCTACTGAGTTTTGGATACCGAAAGAAAATCTCACTGCCCTTAAAGCTTCTTCTTCTGAATAACCGTAAGACAGCAAAACGTGGGAAGGTGTAGGTGTACCAGAAGAACAGGCAGAACCAGAGGATACATCAATACCAGCAGAATTTAAAGCCATTATAACAGATTGGGCGTCAACTTTTGGAAGAATAACTGTTGTTATATGGGGAGATGTTTTCACGTTTTCACTTACAATATGTACATCTGGTATCTGTTCTTTTAAAAGTTTTATAAAATGGTTTTTCAGTTTTTTTAGATGTTTAAGATAACTTTCCTTATTTATTTCCCATCTTTTAACAGCTTCAGTTAAAGCTTTTATAAAAATCACATTCTGGGTTCCTGACCTTAACCTAAATTCCTGTCCTCCACCAAGAATAAGAGGAGATAGGGATATATTTTTATTTCTTTTTAAAAAGCCTATTCCTTTTGGGGCATTTATCTTATGTCCTGATACTGGAAAAAAGTCTATTTCAGGAATCTCTTCCCTCATAAAAGACTGGACAGTATCTGAAAAAAAGATAACTTCCCTTTCTTTACACAACCGGGAAATTGTTTTTATGTCCTGTAAAACCCCTGTTTCATTGTTCACATGGATAACAGACACAAAGAGTGTCCTTGGTGATATTTTATCTTTTAACTGATTTATATCAACAACACCATCTTTATCAACTTTTAAGAAATGTACTTTATAACCTTTTTTTGACAGGTACTTTACAGGCATCAAAACAGATTTATGTTCTATTGGAGAAACTATAATCTCATTTTTCTCTGGGTAACTTTCAGCAAGACCTCTTATGATTGTGTTATTACTTTCTGTGGCACAGGAAGTAAAGATTATTTCTTCTTCTTCACAACCTACAATAGAAGATATATACCTTCTACACCGGTCTATCAAAAGTTTGCTTTTCTGTCCATCAGAATGGATAGAGTTAGGATTTGCAAAAAACTCTTTTCCCCATTCAGGAATACTTTCCAAAATGTCTTCAAAAACCGGTGTTGTAGCTGCGTTGTCAAGATATATTCTTTTCACAGCTCTTCCTCTGAAATAATACTTAAGGCTTCCTGAATATTTCTAACTTTTATAAGAGAACTATCATCTATATCAACACTTGCTGGAACAATGATTTTATCAAACCCAAACTTTTTAGCTTCTTTTATTCTGTGTTCTGTGTAGTGAACAGACCTCACTTCTCCTGTAAGGCCTATTTCTCCGAATGCTGAAACATTTTTTTTAACAGGTATACCTCTAAATGAAGAGGCTATAGCAATAGCTAAAGGTAAGTCAAGAGCTGGTTCTTTTACTGTAATCCCTCCAACAACATTCGCAAAAACATCCCTGTCTTTTAAGAAGATATTTCCGTATCTTTCAAGGATTGCTATTACTATAGAAAGCCTATTTAAATCAAGTCCCTGTGCTCTTCTCTGAGGAACAGCATAAACAGTTTTTGAAACAAGGGACTGAACTTCTATAAGAACAGGCTTTGAACCTTCTGTATAAGGAAATATAATGCTACCTGGCTGACCTACAGGTCTTTCTGACAGGAAGAATGAAGAAGGATTTTTTACTTCTTCTAAACCTGTATCTTTCATACTGAAAACCGCCATCTCCCCAGCTGCACCAAATCTGTTTTTTATGACTTTTAAAACCCTGTAAGCATGTCCCCTTTCCCCTTCAAAATGGGCAACTGTGTCAACTATATGTTCTAAAACCTTTGGACCTGCTATACTCCCTTCTTTTGTAACCTGACCTACAATGATAGTTGATATACCCTTTGATTTTGCAAGCTCAGTTATTCTTCCACTTACTTCTCTTACCTGGGAAACAGAACCTGCTGCACTCTCAATATCCTGTGAATAAACTGTCTGGACTGAATCAAGGACAACAAAGGATGGATTTTCATTTTCTATAACATCAAGTATAGTTTCAAGATTAGTTTCTGAAAACACAAAAAGATTTTCAGACAAAGCGTTTATTCTTTCTCCTCTTATATAAACCTGCTGGGCAGATTCTTCACCTGTTATGTACAGAACTTTCCTTTCTTTTGCTATATTTGAGGAAATCTGAAGAAGAAGTGTTGATTTACCTATCCCTGGTTCTCCAGATACAAGAAGCACCTGTCCTTTTACTATACCTCCTCCTAAAGCCTCATCTAAAGAAGGTATACCTGTGGATATTCTTTTTAAAGAATCCTCTTTTTTTATATTCTTAATAGGCTGGGGTCTCTCATATATTTTGGGAGGGGAAAAGTTTTTTTTCTTTTTTTCAATTTTTTCTTCAACAAGGGTATTCCAGCTTCCACAGGAGGAACACTTCCCTGACCATGTTGGGAAAGAAGCTCCACACTCAAGGCATACATAGGTAGTTTTTTTCTTTGTCATACTTCACCTCTAACAACAACAAAAGCTCCTTCTCCATATCCTTCTTTTACTGGCTCCACCTGTTTTATCTCAGAAAGTAATCTGAATACTGTCTGGTATATTTCCTTTACTGTAAAACCGGTTTCCCTAAGTAAAAACAGTATTTCCTCTGTTGAGTAAAATTTTGCATATCTATAAAAAGGGTTCTCTTCCTTATGCTTCAGGTAAAACCTGCCAAGTTTTGAGTTTTTATCAATAAAACCTATAACAAAGCTTCCATTCTTTTTAAGTATTCTTTTTACCTCTAAAAAAGATTTCTCTATATCATCAACAAAACACACAGTTGTTACCATTAAAACATTATCAAAGGAATTATTTTTCAGAGGCAAAGCCTCTGCAACTCCTCTTACTACATTTATTCCCCTACATTTTGCGATTACTGCCATTTTCAAAGAAGGCTCTACACCGTAATTGATGTTGAAAGGGATAGAAAACCTACCTGTACCTGTTCCTATTTCTATAGTTTTTCCTGAGGGAAGGACTTTTTTTATTGCGTTTATTTCTGAAATGTAAGCTTTTTCATGTTTTGTAAACCACTCCTCGTATCTTTCTGTAAATCTTTCAAATGGTTCAACAACAGGCATTATCCAACGACCTTATACCCTGTATCACTCACTTTTTTCATTATCTTTTCTGCCATCTGTTCAGGCAACAATCCTAAATCCCTTTCAAGGAGTTCAACTTTTCCATGCTCTACAAATCTATCAGGGATACCAAATCTTATAAGGGTATTTATATAACCGTTGTCAAGTATGTACTCTGCAATAGCACTTCCAAAGCCACCGTTTAAAGTTCCATCTTCCATTGTTACTACATACTTATGGGTTTTTAAAATATCTTTAAGCATTTCTTCATCAAAAGGTCTTATAAACCTTGCATTTACAACAGTAGGATTAAAGCCATACTTTCTGAGGATATCCTTTGTTTCTAAAGCTTTCTTAACATATTTACCTACTGCTAAGATAGCTATTTCCCTTCCTTTTTCAAGTTTCTCCCAGCTTCCTATTTCTATTTTCTCAAACTTTCCTTCACTTTCCCCAATCACAGAGCCCCTTGGGTATCTTATGGCAAATATTTTTCCAGAGTAAACAGCTGTATAAAGAAGGTTTCTAAGTTCCTGCCAGTCTTTTGGAGCTGATATTACTATATTAGGAACAGCTCTTAAAAAGGCTATATCAAATACACCATGGTGGGTTGGTCCATCTTCCCCAACGAGTCCTGCCCTGTCTATAGCAAGAACAACAGGGAGGTTTTGAATAGCAATATCATGTATAACCTGGTCGTATGCTCTTTGTAGAAAAGTAGAATAAAAAGCTGCAACAGGTTTTATTCCTTCTGTTGACAAACCTGCTGAAAATGTTGCTGCATGTTGTTCAGCTATTCCTACATCAAAAAATCTATCAGGAAATCTTTTTGCAAATTCTGTTAGTCCTGAACCTTCTTTCATAGCAGGGGTAATAGCAACTATTGTCTCATCTTTCTCTGCAAGTTCTATAAGAGCTTCCCCAAAAGCTTTACTCCATGAAGGTTTCACCCCTGCTTTTTTTACAGGTATACCTGTGATTTTATCAAAAGGTGATATTCCGTGGAATGGAGTTGGATTTTCCTCAGCTGGTTTATATCCTTTTCCTTTCTGGGTTATAACGTGGACAAGGATAGGTCCCCTCATCTTTTTAACATTTTCAAGGGTTTTCTCAAGGTCAAAAAGGTTGTGCCCATCTATTGTTCCAACATAAGTAAATCCAAGTTCTTCAAAAATAACACCAGGTGCAAAAAGTCCTTTTACATATTCCTCAACTTTTCTTGCAAGCTTTGCCCCCTGTTCACCAAAAACAGTTTTCAGTATCTCTTTCAGCTTCTGTCTTGGTTTCTGGAATACTTCGTTTGTTATTATTTTGTTAAAGTATGTGTAAAGGGCTCCTACATTTGGAGATATTGACATCTGGTTATCGTTGAGTATAACAATGAATTTAGATGGGTCTAACCAGCCAGCGTGGTTCAGTCCTTCAAAAGCCTGTCCAGCTGTCATTGCACCATCACCTATAACAGCAACAGTGTACCCTTCTTTTTTCAGAATATCCTTAGCTACCCTCATTCCTAAAGATGCAGAAATAGATGTTGAGCTGTGTCCTGCTCCAAAATGGTCGTAAGGGCTTTCTTTTCTTTTTAAAAATCCAGAGATACCTTTATACTGCCTTAATGTTTTGAACTGTTCTTTTCTTCCTGTGAGTATTTTGTAAGCGTATGCCTGATGACCTATATCCCACACTATTCTGTCTATCTCAGGGTCAAAAGCCATAAGAAGAGCTATAGTAAGTTCTACTACACCAAGGGAAGGTCCTATATGACCACCATTTTTTGATGTTACATCTATTATGTAATCCCTGATTTCCTGGGTTAATCTTTCTATTTCTTCTTTTGATAGATTTTTCAGGTCTTTATAATCTTTTATTTTATTTAGTATTTGATATCTGTTCATCTTCCTTCCCTTCTATATTATTGAGTTTAAAATAATATAATATTTTCATTTATTAAATCCATTATAAATATGACAAAAGGAGAGTATTTTGAAGGAAGAGATTTTAAAAAACATAAAATTTAACGCCCATGGACTTGTGCCTGTTATAACCCAGAGTTATTACACTGGAAAGGTTCTTATGCAGGCTTATGCAAATGAAGAAGCTATAAAAAAAACAATTGAAACAGGTTTTGCAACTTACTACTCCCGTTCAAGAAAACAGCTCTGGGTTAAAGGAGAAACTTCAGGGAACAAACAAAAGGTTGTAAAAGTAAAAATAGACTGTGACGGAGACAGTATTCTTTATCTTGTGAAAGACTACGGTGTTGCATGTCATACAGGTGAAGAAAGCTGTTTTTACAGGAATATACAGCTAAAAAAGGAAGATAAACCAGACCCCTATGAAATTTTTCATGCCCTTTATGAAAAGATAACAGAAAGGAAAATAAACAAACCTGAAGGTTCTTATGTGGCAAAACTTTTTGAAAAAGGCTCAGACAAGATAATACAGAAAGTAGGTGAAGAAGCTGTTGAAACAGTTATAGCATTAAAAAATAAGAACAGAGATGAAATTGTATACGAAGTTTCTGACCTTGTCTTCCACCTCATTGTTGCCCTTGTTGATGCTGGCGTAAAACTTGAAGATATACAGGAAGAACTTTTAAAAAGATACAAATAAAGGAGAAAAAAATGTATTTATGGTTAAAGGCTTTTCATGTTATCTCTGTTATCTCGTGGATGGCTGTTCTTTTTTATCTTCCAAGGCTCTTTGTTTACCATGTTGAGAATAAAGATAAAAAAGAGTTTGTCTCTGTAGTAAAAACAATGGAGTACAAACTCCATAAGTTTATAGGAATACCTGCTTTTTGGGCTACTGTTCTGTCAGGTTTAGGACTTATTTTTCTTAACCCAGAAATTTTTAAAACCGGTGGCTGGATACATGTCAAGCTAACAGCTGCAGTTTTACTTATTATTTATTACATTTATACTGCTTATCTCAGGAGAAAACTTGAAAAAGACCTGTGTGATAAATCAGGTAAGTTTTTCAGGATTTACAACGAAATACCAACAATTTTAATGATTGTTATAGTTGTAATGGTTATAGTAAAACCGTTTTAGGGGAAAACATGTTAGACAGGGTTTTTTTAAGGGAAAAAATAAGACAGTTTTACCTTGAAGATGTTGGATTTAAAGATATAACAACAGACAATCTTCCTTTTGACAAAACAGTTGAAGCTGTTATTGTTGCAAAAGAAGATGGGATTATAGCTGGAGCGGAAATAGCGAAGGAAGTTTTTTCCTTTGTAGATGGGACATTAACTTTCCCTTATTGTGCTAAAGACGGGAATTACATAAAAAAAGGAGATACTGTTCTTTCTATAAAGGGAAGTGCTAAAAGTATACTGAAAGGGGAAAGGCTATCTTTAAATATACTCCAGAGACTTTCTGGCATTGCTACAAACACAAGAAAGTATATTGAAAAGATAAAAGACCTTAATACAAAACTCCTTGATACAAGAAAAACAACACCTGGCTTCAGGGCATTTGAAAAGTACGCTGTTTCTGTTGGCGGCGGTTATAACCACAGGTTTGCCCTTTACGATATGGTTTTAATAAAAGATAACCATATCTCCCTTGCAGGGGGAATAAAAAATGCTGTCTTTGAGATAAAAAAACGTGTATCACCGATGGTAAAAATAGAAGTTGAAACATCAAATCTTGAAGAAGTAAAAGAAGCCCTTGAAGCAGAAGTAGATGTTATCATGCTTGATAATATGTCTCTTGAAGAGATGAAAAAAGCTGTTGAACTGATTAACGGCAAATCTAAAACTGAAGCTTCTGGAAATATAACAGTAAACAATATCAGGGAAGTTGCTTTAACAGGTGTTGATTTTATATCCTCTGGTGCAGTTATACACTCAAGTAGATGGTTAGATTTAAGTTTAAGATTTTAATCTTTTTTCTATCAGTTTTTTTATACGAAAAAGCTTTAAGTTTTGATTTTAAAACAGAAGTAAGAAGGAATATACCTTACTGGCTTTACTGGTATCTAAAGGAAAAAGGAGATTTTTTTAAAGCAGACTGTTTTTTAAAACCTGATTTGATAGTTATCTACAAAAGTAAAAGAAAAATGCTTCTTTTAAAAAACCATGTTATCGTTAAAAAGTACTACATATCATTAGGTAGAAACCCTGTAGGAAAAAAAGAAAGGGAATGGGACGGGAAAACCCCAGAGGGACTTTACTACATTGATTGGAGAAACAGGAAAAGTGATTTTTACCTGTCTTTAAAGATTTCATATCCAAATTTTGAAGACAGACTCAATGCATTTTTGAAAGGATTTAAACCTGGCAGTCTTATAATGATACATGGTTTTCCAAACTGGACTTTTCTTTATCCAGACTATAGAGAAATACTTAAGTATTCAGACTGGACAAACGGATGTATTGCCGTTTCAAATGAAGAAATAAAACAGATATGGGATTTAGTTGATGATTTTACCCCTGTCTTGATAAAGCCCTGAAGGGGACCCCCTTCAGGACACTTTTTTAGAAAACAGTTTTGCTTTTAAAATTTTTCCCATTTTGAAATGAACTATTTTTTTAGGTGGTACATTTACAACTTCACCTGTTTTAGGGTTTCTTGCTGTTCTTCCATCTCTCTCTTTTACTCTAAATGAACCTAAGCCCCTTATTTCTATTTTCTCCCCCTTTGCAAGAGCCTCAGTCATTGCTTCAAAGGTACCGTTTAAAATCTCCCCTAAAACCATCTTGTCAATGTTTGGGAATTTCTCCGCAAGATGTTCAAGTAGTTCTGATTTTTTCATTTCTCCTCCTTTTATAATAAGATTTTATTTTTCTACTTCAGAAAGGTTTACTCCCATTTTCTTTATCTGAGTCATACACCTATCACATATAGGTTGTCCTTCTCTTCCTACACTTTCATCGTATATCCAGCATCTTGGACATTTTTCACCTTTTGCAAATGTTACTCCTATACTGCTTCCTTCTACCTTTTCTCCCTGTATGCAAACATCTCCTTCTGGCTTATCAACTAACTCAACCTGGGATACTGTAAAGAAATATTTAATCCAGTCAAATCTTTCTTCAACAAGTTTTCTGTACTCTTCAGGCAAAGCTAATAAAACCCTTGCCTCATAAGGGTGTTTTATAAGCCCTGCTTTTCTTGCTTCTTCTAAAGCTTTTAAAACGTCATCCCTTAAAGAAAGGAGTTTTTTGTATATTTCCTCAAGGTCGTTGTCTATAAAATCTTCATTTACTAAAGGCATTTCTTCAAGGTGAATGCTTTCTTTTACTGAAGGGTTTATCTGTTTTACATAATCCCATATCTCTTCAGCTGTAAAAGATAAAATAGGAGCAAGTAGTTTTGTCATACTATCAAGGAGATGATAAAGAACTGTTTGGGCTGAACGTCTTTCTAAACTATCAGGAGCATAAACATAAAGTCTGTCTTTGAGTATATCTAAATAAATAGCTGATAAATCAACGATTATAAATCTTTTTATCTCATGGTAAAACTTATGGAACCTGTGGTTAGAATAAGACGCATGGGCTAAGTCTATAAGTTTCTGGAGTTTTGAAAGCATCCATCTGTCTATTTCTAACATATCATTGTAAGAGACACTGTCCTTTTCAGGGTTAAAATCGTAAAGATTTCCAAGGAAATACCTGAAAGTGTTTCTTATTTTTTTATAATCATCAGCAATAGATTTCAGAAGGTTCATTCCTATTTTTATATCTTCTGTGTAATCCTCTGAAACAACCCACAGTCTTATTATGTCTGCCCCGTACATTTTTATAACTTTTTCTGGGGCTATAACATTTCCAAGGGATTTGGACATTTTTCTTCCTTTTTCATCAAGGATAAAACCGTGGGTTAAAACACTTTCATAAGGTGCCCTATCGTAAGATGCTACACCTTCTAAAAGTGAAGATTGGAACCAACCTCTGTGCTGGTCAGAACCTTCTAAATACATATCAGCAGGCCATCTTAACTCATCCCAGAAACCTGTTTTTAAAACTGAGGCGTGGGAAACCCCTGAATCAAACCACACATCAAGGATATCTTCTTCTTTTTCAAAATCTGTACTACCACATTTAGGACATTTGTACCCTTCAGGTAAAAGCTCTTTTGCATCTTTTTCAAACCATATATCTGCCCCATACTCATAACTTTCAACAAGTTTTGCAACATGTTCAAAAACTTCTTCCTCTTCTACTATATAATCACAGTTTTTACAGTAAAAAACAGCAATAGGTACACCCCAGCTTCTCTGTCTTGATATACACCAGTCAGGTCTGTTCTCAACCATTGATTTTATTCTGTTCTGTCCCCACTGGGGAATCCATTTAACCCTCTCTATCTCTTTTACAGCTTCTCCCCTGAGTGTATTTCCGTTTTCAAGAACATAGTCCATTGATATAAACCACTGGGGAGTAGCTCTAAATATAACAGGATTTTTACATCTCCAGCAGTGGGGATAAGAGTGTTTTATCACTTCTTTATGTAAAAGAGCTCCTACTTCCTGGAGTTTCTCAATAATAGGCTCATTTGCATCAAAAACCCTGAGACCCTGTATAAACTCTGGGGCTTCTTTTGTAAATCTTCCTTCATCATCAACAGGGGCAAACGGTTCTACCCCGTATCTCTGTCCTATAACATAGTCTTCCTGACCATGTCCAGGAGCCATATGAACAAGTCCGGTTCCTGTACCAAGCTCAACAAACTCAGAAAGGTATATTTTAGAAACCCTATCAATGAAAGGATGCCTGTACTCTAAAAACTCAAGTTCCCTTCCCTTTACTTCTTTTACTACATTTCCTTCTACTGATATTTTCTCTTTAAAGTTTTCTAAAAGCTCCTTAGCAACAATGTAAATCTTATCTCCTGTATCAAAGAAAACGTAATCAAAATCAGGGTTAACCATCACACCAAGGTTTGCTGGGAGTGTCCATGGAGTTGTAGTCCATATAACAGCGTATGTTTTCTTATCAAGACCAAAAGGTGGTTCCACTAACTCAAATGCAACATAAATAGAAGGGTCTTTTTTATCTGCATATTCTACTTCTGCTTCAGCTTCAGCAGTTTTATCGTATATACACCAGTAAACTGGCTTTTTACCTCTGTAAGCAACTCCCCTTTTAAATATTTTTCCAAGCTCCCTTATTTCCTGAGCCTGATAAGAAGGTCTCATGGTAAGGTAAGGTTTTTCCCAGTTTCCAATCACACCAAGTCTTTTAAACTCTTCTTTCTGGATTTCCACAAATTTTGAGGCATAATCTCTACATAACCTTCTAAACTCAGCTTTTGAGAGGTCTTCTTTTCTCTTTTTCTGTTTTTTCAACTCCTTCTCTACCTGCTGTTCTATTGGAAGCCCATGGCAGTCCCACCCTGGGACAAAAGGAGCATCATAGCCTCTCATAGAAGCGTATTTAACAAGTATATCTTTGAGTATTTTGTTTAAGGCGTGTCCTATATGTATGTGTCCATTTGCGTAAGGTGGTCCATCATGGAGTATATACTTGTCTTTACCTTTTCTCTCTTCCCTTAACTTTTTATATAAGTCTATCTCTTCCCATCTTTTTAAGTATTCAGGTTCTTTGTTTGGTAGATTTCCTTTCATAGGGAACTGTGTTTTTGGCAGATTTAACGTATCTTTCCACTCCAAGGAAGTGTCCTCCTATCTTTATTTATCAAAGACTTATATTATAAGACAATTTTTACCTTATGGTCAGTATTCTTAGACTTGCCTTAAGTCAATGAAACCATTATTTATAAACAATATACATCAGGTTAGTAAGAACTAATCAGGAGTTTTGTTATGAAAACATTTACAGTCTCCTTTTTATCTTTATTTTTTCTACTATCTTTTTCTTTCGCTTTTACTGAAAAAGAGTGTAAAGAGTACACAGAAAGAGTTGAAACCTGTATTAAAAAGGAAAAATCAGGGGATTTAAATACGAAATGGAGAAAATGTGAAACGGAAGTTGTTACAGAGCTCATAAAAGAACAGGAAGAGCAAGGGAACTGCTTTTCTTTTGAAGAATGTAGAGACCTTGTAATGGAAGAGATGAAATCCTGTAATAAGGAAAGAACACAGCTCTACAACAAACTTTTAAAAATCTTTAAGTAGTTGAAACACAACATAGGCAGTTATAGAACCTGATATTAACGCAAGAAGGGAAAGTATTATTGTTATAGTTCTATCTATTTCCTTCCTTGCGTATCTTAAAAGCTCTTCATTTTCTTTGACAAGCAGACTTTTAAGCTCCTGGTCTGGAATTATCTTTTGCGTTGAGCCAGTTTCAAGGTTATGTTCTGCTATTTTTAGCCACTTTTTAAGATGGGTAAAAAACATAAAAACATGCAGTATATCCCCTTCCAGTTCAGCTTTGAGTTTATAAAAATCGGTGAAATCCTCTATCAAGTATCTGTTGTCTATACCTACAACCTCTTTAAACACTTCCAGAATTTTTTCATCAAAGCTATCTACTGAAACTATATGCTTTATAGCTCCCATAGCTAACACCTCAATCTTTTTTTACCAGCCCTCCCATTTTCTTTCTTTTTTTCTCAACAAATTTCTGTATCTCTTTCCAGCTTCTTGTGTTCAGTATATCTTTTTTTGTTGCCCAGCCTCTCCTTGCCTGAGCTACTCCTATCTCCATATATGCAAAGTTTCCAAGGTTATGACTGTCTGTTGATATTACAAGTTTAACTCCTTCTTCCACAGCTTTTCTTATCCATATATCGTTTATATCAAGTCTCCTTGGCTGTGCATTTATTTCAAGGGCTGTACCTGTTTCTTTTGCTTTTTTTATAACAGCATCCATGTCTACAGGATAAGCTTCTCTAATTCCTATAAGTCTTCCTGTTGGATGACCTATAACGTTAACATAAGGGTTTTCCATTGCTTTCAAAATTCTGTCTGTGTTATCCCTGTTAAAATGACTGTGGACAGAGGCCACTACCCAGTCTAACTGTGCTAAAATATCATCTGGAAAGTCAAGGGAACCATCTAAAAGGATATCAACTTCTGTTCCTATTTTTATAAAATCTAAACCAAGCATCTTATTTATAAGTTTAACCTCTTCTATCTCCTTAATAAGTCTTTCTTCATCTAAACCGTGGGCTACCCTCTGGGATTTTGAATGGTCTGTTATAACAATGTACTCGTATTTATACTTTTTCTTAACAAAATCAACTATGTCCTGTATTGTGTTTACCCCATCAGACCATGTTGAGTGAACATGCATATCACCTTTTATATCTTTAAGCTCAACAAGTTCTGGAAGTTTATGCTCAAGAGCAGCTTCTATCTCTCCTCTATCTTCCCTAAGTTCTGGAGGTATCCAGTCCATACCTACAGCTCTATACACACTTTCTTCTGTTTCTCCTGCTATTTTTTCCTCTGTATCTGCTTTGTAAACTCCATACTCATTAATCTTAAGTCCTTTTTCTTTAGCTATTTCCCTTAAGTGAACATTGTGCTGTTTTGACCCGGTAAAGTACTGAAGTGCAGCTCCCCACTCTTCCTGTTTAAAAATCCTTAAATCAACCTGTCTATCTTTTCCTTCAAACTTCATAACTACTGAAGACTTTTTAGGACCTTTAACAAGTATTTCATTAACTTCAGGCAAAGAAGTAAAGTAATCCATAATCTTCATTCTGTCTTTATCTTCAGCAATAACAAGTAAATCAAGGTCTCCTATAGTTTCTTTTCTCCTCCTGACACTTCCAACAACTTCTATATCTTTTATCTCCTTTAGATTTTTCTTGAGTTTATCTATTAGATACCTTGATATTTGAAGGGCTTCCCAGAGTAGTATCCTTCTTTTAGAAAGCTCATACATCTGTAATCCTTTAAGCATATTTTCAACCTTTTTAGGACCAAATCCAGGAAGACTCTCTATCCTTCCATCTTTTAAAGCTTTTACTAACTCTTCTTTTGTCCTTATACCAAGTTCTTCATATATCCTCCTCAGGGTTTTAGGACCAAAACCTGGAAGGTCTATAAGCTCTATGAAGTCTTCCGGAACTTTTTTCTTTAGCTCCTCGTATTTCTGTATTTTTCCTGTATTAACGTATTCCTCAATCTTTGAAGCTATACTTGGTCCAATCCCTTTTATTGTGTAAAGCTTTCCTGAAAGGATATAGTTTCTTATATCGTCAGGTAAATCTTCTATAATATGGGCAGCTCTTTGATAAGCCATTGCCCTAAATCTATCATCTAAAAACTCATAAATTGCAGCCATCTTTTTAAAAATATTCGCTAAGTCTTTATTTATGTTGTACATTCTCCTACCTCTTTTTTGGAGATTTTAGATAAATTTGTATCAATTTAGGAAAATTTTAAAGGGTGGAAAACATATTCAACTTGCGTAGGAAGGAACTTTCTTTCTTTTCTTTTCTTTCTTTTTCTTTTTCTTTGGTATTATCAGATTAGAAATCTTTGGGGCAAACTGGGCAAATATTATTCCTAAAAAAGCCATTATAAGAACATATATACCAATAAAAGGTATGAACTTTGGGTTTGCAAACTTTGACATAACAACAGAGAACTCACCTCTGTTTATAATAGACAGCCCTGTTTCTATAGATTTCTTCTTAGAAAGTCCGTATATGATACCTCCTATAAATCCGGTTAAAAACTTTCCTAATATTGATAATACAACTACAATAACAAGAGCTACAATCAGCTTTTTATCAAATTCTGCAGAAAATTGAATTCCTGCTCCAAATAAGAAGAAAAATATAGCAACAGCCAGGTCTCTTATTGCAAACATCACTTTTTCTATTTCATGGGACTTTCCAGATTCTGAAACAATCATTCCCATTAAAAATGCCCCTAAAGCTTCAGAAAGACCTATATACTGGGTTATTCCGGCAAAAAATATAAGACCTCCAAGGGAAAATAGTGTAAATATTTCTTCCTCTATAAACGTATCTACAAATGCTGCTATGTATTGACGGAAAAACAGGGCGACACTAATAGCGAAAGCAAAAACTATAACAACTTTAAGCAATATTAGAGGAATTGTTGTTAAACTAAACTCTCCACCTGTAGAAAAAGCAGCAAGTACAGCAAGAAGTATAGGGGCAATTATATCTTCAAAAACCATAAGTCCAAGGATAAGTTCTGTTTCAGGGTTTGCTATTCTGTGGTTATCAACTATGATTTTTGTTGTTATTGCTGAAGAAGATGCATAGGCAACTCCACCTGTTAAAAGAGAAGTGTATACATCAAATCCCATTAAATACATAGTAAGGGATACTATTCCAAAACCTGTTACAAAATCAATAAGTCCTACAGACCATATCTTTTTTGCTGTATTTATAGCCCTTTCAATGTTAAACTCCAGACCAAGATAGAAGAACAAAAGAACAATTCCTATTTCACTGAATATTTCTATTGCTTCAGCTTCATGGACAAACTTTCCTAAAAAAATACCAAAAAGTATGTAGAAAAATACAGCTGGAAATTTCAGTACTTTTCCTATATAACCTGCTGCAAAAAGGGCTAAGTTTAAAAATCCAAATACCAGCAGGAATGAAAATCCCTGTTCACTTTCCATCTATGTTAAACTCCTTGAAGAACTTCTCTACCTGTTCCCTTGTTCCTACAATAACAACAGTATCACCAGAGTCTATTCTTACATCAGGGGTTGGGTTAACTATAGTTTCCTGATTTGGTTTCATTACAGCTATAACAGTGACACCTGTCTTAGGTCTTATCTGGGACTCTTTTATTGTTTTTCCTGCAATGAGGGAGTTTTCAGGTATTTTAATCCACTCTATCGCAAGTTTCTCAATAAGAAGTTCTTTCTCTTTTTCCTGCTCAGGTCTAAAGTAAGCTCCCATGAGAACAGAACCAAGCTGATTAGCTTCTTCCTCACTCATAACAACATCACATGTAGCTTCATCGTAATCATCAGGTTCAAACACGAAAACCTCCCTTTTCCCTGTAACATGAACTATAACTGTGATTTTGTCTCCACTTGAGGTTATTATTGAAAATTTTCTACCAATCCCTGGTAAATCACTTTCTCTAAACTCCATCTTTATAACCTCA
Organism: uncultured Aquificales bacterium; assembly: GCA_964582875.1. Classification (GTDB taxonomy): domain Bacteria; phylum Aquificota; class Aquificia; order Aquificales; family Hydrogenothermaceae; genus JAADDV01. The sequence goes on from CAZOTZ010000020.1 coordinate 22,059, forward strand.
GATTTTAGTTTTTCAAAGAAGGTTCTGGAAGCTTAAAAAGTTTTTTTGCATTTTCATCAGTTATTTTTTCAAGTTCTTTTTTATCAATTCCAAGGTATTCAGAAACAAAATCAAGGGTAAAGAAAATGTTAGAAGGTTTGTTAGGTTTACCTCTTCTCTTTTGTGGAGATAAGAAAGGGCTATCTGTTTCCAGTAAAAGTCTGTTTAAAGGAACTTTCTTTAAAACTTCCCTTAGATTATCAGCTTTTGGATATGTTATATTTCCAGCAAAAGATATATAAAATCCCATCTCAATACATGCTTCCATCATAGGTATATCACCACCAAAACAGTGAATTATCCCTGAAGATGGGTAAGGAGCATGTTTTTCAAGGAGTTTTACTGTATCTTTATTAGCACTCCTTGAGTGGACAATAAGAGGTAAACCCAACTCTTTAGCCAGTAAAATCTGTTTCTCAAAAAAATCTTTCTGTATATCAACAGGGGTTATATCCCTGTAGTAATCAAGTCCACACTCTCCAATAGCAACAACCTTTTCATTTTTCGTTGCCAAATCTTTAAGTACCTGAATGTCTTCATCTTTCAGACCTTTCACATCGTAAGGGTGGTATCCAACTGAAGCAAAAACATTTTCATACTTTTCAGCAAACTCTACAGCTTTAAAAATCTCCTCTTTATCACAACCTATCGTAATAATGTAATCAAGCTTTTCTACACTTTCCTTCACATCTTCAGGATTTTTTATCATATCAAGGTGGGCATGGGTATCTATCATTTTTTACCT